>DAIPHP010000039.1:0-11113 GCA_036771295.1 Ilumatobacteraceae bacterium | reverse complement strand
ACGAACGTGCCCGAGGCGACGAGGCTCGCGCACAACTCGTCGTACTCTTCCTGCGACCCGTCACACCAGCGGATGTCGGCGGGCTGAAGGATCTTCGCCCAGTCGTCGACCCACTTGTTCAGGCGGTCGTTGGATGAACGTGTCGGCATCGCGGTGTTCGCCTTGTGTGTTCGAGTCAGTGACCCGGGGTGCCCATGTCTCGTTCGGAGCCGATGCGAAGTTGCGCGGCGCGGCCCGCGGCGTCGAGCGTGAAGTTGACGCGCTGACCTTGGCGCAGCATGCGGAAGATCGAACCTTCGAGCGCGTGGGGTGCGAGTTCGTACTCCGAGAGGTCGGTGTCGCGAACGATGATTCCGTCACCCGTCGCAGGGTTGAACGCCTTGACGACGCCTTGCATGAAGGCTCAAAGTATCACAGGTAGCCTCGTTTCGTGCCCGTGCTGGAGCAGTTGGGTCCTGATGCATTGCGTCACACGTTGGTGACCTTTCGCGACACGATGAAGCGGCACCAAGCCGACATCAACAAGCTGAACGTCTATCCGGTGCCTGACGGCGACACGGGCACCAACATGGCTCGCACGCTCGACGCGGTCGTGGCCGAGCTTGACAAGAACCCCGGCGACCTCGAGCCGACCTGCAATGCCATCAGTCACGGCTCGCTCATGGGTGCGCGCGGCAACAGCGGCGTGATTCTCAGCCAGATCCTGCGCGGGCTCGCCGGCACGTTGAAGAGCGCGCGCGATCTCGGCGCACCGAAAGTCGCCGAGGCGCTCAAGGCTGCGTCAGCCGCCGCGTACGAGTCGGTGCTGAAGCCGATCGAAGGCACGATCCTCACCGTCGTGCGCGAGACCGCCGACGCTGCGGTGCGCGCCGCCAACGACGGGGCCACGCTCGCCGCCATGTTGCGAGTCGCGCGCGCTGCGGGCCGCGAGTCGCTGGCCAAGACCCCCGAGTTGCTGCCCGTCTTGAAAGACGCCGGCGTCGTCGACGCGGGCGGTGCCGGGTTCCTCTTGTTCCTCGACTCGGCACTTCACGTGGTGGACGGCGAACCGTTGCCCGAGCCGGAGAACATCGCCGGGCCGAACACCGAACAGCTCATCGCGGTGATGAAGCGAGGCGAGAACGACGACGTCGTCGACGTCAGCGAACTGCGCTACGAAGTGATGTTCTTGCTCGAGATCGACGACACGAAGTCGCGTGCCTTCATGCAGAAGTGGGGCGAGATCGGCGACTCGATCGTGGTCGTCGGCGGTGACGGTCTCTACAACTGCCACGTGCACACCAACGACATCGGGGCGGCAATCGAAGCGCCGATCTCTCTCGGCGGGCGTCCGCACCAGATTCGAGTCACCGACTTGTTCGAAGAAGTCGCCGAAGAGCACGAGAAGCGAGAGGCGCAGCTCGCCGCTCCGTCGAGCGCCGACGCATCCGCGCACGGCGGCAAACCCAGCTTCAAGACGCACGCCGCGCTGCCCGAGGTCACCTGTGCCGTGGTGGCTGTGGCGAGCGGTGACGGCATCGCCGAGTTGTTCGGCAACCTCGGCGTGCACGGCGTGGTGACGGGCGGCCAAACGCTCAATCCGTCGACGCAAGAGCTGCTCGACGCCGTCGAGCACATGAACGCCCAGCAAGTGGTGATCTTGCCGAACAACAAGAACATCATTCCCGTCGCAAAGCAAGTCGACGGTCTCACGAAGAAAGAAGTTCGCGTCGTGCCGACGTGCTCGATGCCCGAGGCGCTCGCCGCTCTCGTCGCGTACGACCCCGAAGCGTCGGCCGAGCACAACGGCAGCGCGATGGCCAAGGCCGCCGCAGCCGTCGTGACCGGCGAAGTCACCACCGCCGTACGCGACACCAAGACCGACGCCGGTGACGTGAAGGCCGGTGACTCGATCGGCCTCGTGCGCGGCGACGGTGTCGTCGCCATCGCGCCCACCACCTTCGAGTGCGCCACCGCGTTGTTGAAGCACATCGTCACCGACGACCGCGAGTTGCTCACCGTGATCGCTGGCGTCGACGCCAAGACCGCCGTCACCGAGCAGATCGTGGCATGGGTGGGCGAGCAGTTTCCCTCCATCGCCTGCGAGGTGCACCGCGGTGGCCAGCCGCTGTACCCGTATCTCTTCGGGGTGGAGTAACTTCGGCGCGGCATGGCCGACGCACCGCTCACGCTCAACGATCTCGCGCAGATCGACATCGGCAACATCAAGGGCGTCGGCGACAAACGCCGCGAGGCGTTGACTGAATTCGGCATCACCAACGTGCTCGAGCTTCTGACGACGTATCCGCGCCGGTACGTCGACCGCACCAACGAGGCGCACGTCGCAGAGATCGTCGAGGGCGTGGAGACCCTGGTGCTCGTCAAGGTGCGCAACGTGCGCCGCGTGCCGCTTCGCAACCGGCGCAGCATGGTGACCGCCACGGTGTTCGACGACACCGGGTCGATCGGGCTGACGTTTTTCAACCAGCCGTGGCGTGAGCGTCAGTTGAAGACCGACGCGGAGATCGCCGTGTTCGGCAAGCCCGAGCTCTATCGAGGCAAGCTGCAGATGACCAACCCGGTGGTCGACATCATCGGCGACAAGACCGGGCGCATCGTGCCGATTTATCCGCAGAGCGAGAAAGTGAATCTCTCCACGTGGGAGATCGCCGGCTGGGTGCGCAACGCGCTCGAGCGTGCAGCGCCGCGCACCATCGGCGACCCGCTGCCTTCTGAGATTCGCGAGCGGTTGGCGATGCTCGACCGACACTCGGCTTTCAACACGATCCACTTTCCGGAGAGCATCGTCGAGAAAGAACGTGCACGACAGCGGCTCGCATTCGACGAGTTGCTGCGGGTGCAGTTGGTGCTCGTGGAACGCAAGCGTCGCTTCGAGCGTGAAAACATCGGCATCCGCCATCAGGTCGACGGCGAGATGCAAAAGAGATTCATCGCTGCGCTGCCGTTTCCGCTCACCGGCGCCCAGAAGCGCGTGATCGCAGAAATCAACGCCGATCTCGCCAAGCCGATCCCGATGCATCGGTTGCTGCAGGGCGACGTCGGCAGCGGCAAGACCGTGGTGGCAGTCACGGCGATGCTGGCGGCGGTGCAGGGCAACCACCAGGGTGCACTGATGGCGCCGACCGAAGTGCTCGCCGAACAGCACTACGCCGGCATCCAGCGGCTGCTGCACGACTTGAAGGTGCCCGACGACGGCAACCTCTTCGGCGAGCGGCAGTTGCGCGTGGAGCTGTTGACGGGCCGAGTCACGGGCGAGCGTCGCCGGGAGGTGCTCGGCGATCTCGCGAACGGGCGCGTCGACATCGTGATCGGCACGCACGCGCTGATTCAAGAAGGCGTCGAGTTCAAGTCGCTCGGCGTGGTGGTGATCGACGAGCAACACCGGTTCGGCGTCGAGCAACGCGCAGCCCTGCGCGGCAAAGGGGAGGGCGCCGCGAAGACCACCCCCGACGTGCTGGTGATGACCGCGACGCCGATCCCGCGCACCGCGGCGCTCACGCAGTACGGAGACCTCGAAGTGAGCGTGCTGGACGAACTGCCACCCGGGCGCACGCCGATCGAGACCATCGCCGCGACCGCGCCGCTCGAGATCGAGAACATGTGGTCGGACGTCCGTCGTGCGATCGCCGACGGTCAGCAGGCGTACGTGGTGTGCCCGATGATCGAAGAGAGCGAGAAGCTCGAGGTCGCGGCAGCCGAGGAGATCTACGAGTCGCTTCGCAAGGGTGAACTCGCCAAGCACAAGGTGGGTCTGCTGCACGGTCGCATGACGTCGAACGAGAAAGACGAAGTCATGGGCAAGTTTCGCTCACGAAAATACGACGTGCTCGTCTCGACCACGGTGATCGAAGTCGGCGTCGACGTTCCCAACGCGACGTGCATGGTGATCCTTGACGCCGACCGTTTCGGCATCGCACAGTTGCACCAGCTGCGCGGTCGCGTCGGCCGCGGATCGATCGCATCCCGGTGTTGGTTGGTTCGACAGAACGAGCACGTGGGAGCCGAACGAATCGACGCGCTGGTCAAGTCGACCGACGGCTTCTACCTCGCCGAGGTGGATCTCGAGCTTCGCGGCGAGGGCACCTTGATGAGCACCGACCAAAAAGGCGCGAGCGACCTGAAGATCGCTTCGTTGCGGCGCGACAAGGAGCTGATCGAGCAGGCAAGAGCGATCGCATTCGAGATCATCGACGCCGACCCCACGCTGTCGAAGCACCGTGAACTGGCCAGCGAAGTCAACCTGCTGCTCGCCCGCGAAGAGAAAGAGTTTCTGACGAAGGACTAGAACACGTGCGACGCGAGCAGATCACGAATCAGCGGTTCGTACTGTTCGTCGCTGATCGGGTCCTTGCTCAGGTCGTTGTTGGTGAATCCGTCGGAGAACGCGATGATCATCCAAGCGATGGTTCGCGCCGGCACCTTCGACTGATTTCCCGAGATCGACCGGGCTTTCTCGATGAGCAGAGTGGTGGCCTGCTCGACATTCGCCATCGCAGTCGCGATCTGCGCCCTGAGAGCGGGGATCTCGCGTGCTGCGGCCTTGGCTTCGACGCGCAACCAGCGACGCTCACGGCGCCATGTGTCGCCTGGTTTGGGCATCAGCGCAGCGATGTCCTCGAGTTTCGTGCTCTTCGACAGCATCTCCATCAGTTGATGGATGCTGTCGAGCTCTTCGGCGAAGTGACGCTCGATGATCTCGCCCAGCACGGCAGCGAGCAACCCGTCTCGATCGTCAAAGTACTTGTAGATCAGCGGAATGGACACGTTCGCGCCTTCCGCGACGTCGGCCAGGCGCAAGCCGAGAATCCCGTGCTTGCGAACTTCTTTCAGCGTGCTCGCGGCAATACGACTCTTCGTTGCCAACACCTCAGGTGATTCGGTCAGTGAAGTACGGCTCATGTCAGGTCTCAGGCGCCAAGGCTAGGACAATGACTGGTTTATTCGAGCACCAGATCCCAGCGGTCGCGGCAATCGCTGCACCGATACGTAGCGATGTCGCCGGCGTACCAGTCTCCGTCCTCGCGCGATGCGGACACGAGATGGGCCGTGCCGCCGCAATCAACACAGATAATGGTGGCGGCAGGAGTCTCGACGCGCGCCGATGGTTGGTCGTTCGTGTCTTGGCTCACTGACTCAGTCAACCACTTCTCGGCACCGCAATAGCGTTGAACGCATGCGAGTGGTTGCCGGCACCTTGCGCGGTCGACGCATCGAGTCTCCGGAAGGCAACACCACGCGCCCGACCACCGACATGGCTCGCGAGGCGATCTTCAACAGTTTGGGGAGTCACTACGACCTCACTGGCGCGCGAATCGTCGACTGCTTCGCTGGCACCGGGGCGCTCGGTATCGAAGCGTTGTCTCGCGGGGCGGGTCACGTGACGTTCATCGAGCGCGACAAGATGGCGCTCGACGTGTTGCGCGAGAACCTGCAGGCCCTCGGTCTCGTCGACCGCAGCACGGTCGTGCGCGGTGATGCCCTCACGCAGGTGGGGCAGTGCAAAGACGCGACGCTCGTCTTGGCCGACCCGCCGTATGACTTCGCGAAATGGCCCGAGTTTCTCGCCGCCGTGCCGTGCGATCTGGTGGTTGCCGAAGCTGGAGCACCCGTCACCGCCCCGGAAGGATGGGAAGTGCTGCGCGAAAAGCGCTACGGACGCACCCACGTGACGTTCCTTCGCCGCGTCAAGTAGCCACACGCTGACGGGTACCGTAGAAGCCGATGGCAGCGCAGCAAACGGTGCTGTACCCGGGCAGTTTCGACCCGTTTCACCTCGGGCATCTCGACGTCGCCGCCCAAGCCGCCAGCATCTTCGGCCGGGTCGTCGTCGCCGTGATGCACAACCCCGAAAAGTCGGGCGGCATGTTCACCATCGACGAGCGCGTGCAATTGGCGAAAGATGCCACTTCGCACCTCGCTGGCGTGTCGGTCGAGGCCCACGTCGGGTTGGCGATCGACGCGGCGAAGAAAGTCGGCGCCACCTGCATCGTGAAGAGCCTGCGCAGTGCCACCGACTTCGACGTCGAATCGCAGATGGCCCACACCAACTACACCGTGTCGGGCGTGCGCACGATGGTGCTCTTCGCGTTGCCCGAGCACGCTTATATAAGTAGTCGCTTCGTGCGCGAGATCGCGCACTACGGTGGAGATGCCTCGGCAATGGTGCCCGCATCGGTTGCCAAGGCGTTGGCGAGCCGCGCTCGCCGCTGACACTCTCGGAGCCCGAACATGAGCGACAACGACGATCTTCCTACCGAGGAACTGCCCGAGGTGCAGATGGGCGACGCCGAGGAGATCCTGCTCGACCTCATCGAGCTGATTTCCAAGGCCCCGAACGTGCCGCTGTCGAGCACCCCGCGCATCGACCGCGAAGAAGTGGTCGCCCTGCTCGAAGACGCCATCGCTTGCCTGCCGCAAGAGGTGCGCGAGGCCAGGTTCCTCCTGAAGGAAAAGGAGAACTTCCTCAACCGTTCGCAGCGCGAGGCCGACGAAATCATCGAGGCGGCCCGCACGCAGGCCGAGCGCATGGTGCAGCGCACCGAGGTGGTGCGAGCATCCGAGGCCCGCGCCCGCCAGATCATCGACGAGGCCGAAGCCACCGCGCGACGTCTGAAGAGCGAGACCGAAGACTTCCTTGATCGCCGCCTCGGCAGCGTCGAGATCTTGATCGACCGCCTGATGAAGACCATCAAGCACGGTCGCGACCGCCTCTCGATCACCGGCATCCAGCAGGCGAACGACCAGATGACCAACGACGCCCCCGACATGTCGGGCGAGTTCTTCGACCAAGAGGCTGATCGCACCCGCGACGTCAACTGAGTCGCGCCGCGATGAGTCGCCCGATGTCAGTCCGAAGAGCCGGCTGAGATGAGTTCGACGCTCGTCGTCAACGTGCTCGACCTCCTGCGTCGGCCAGGTTCGCAGAAAGACGTGTCGGTCGTCGCGAAGGCGGCCGATTTCGACTTCGCCGACTCGCGCATCGACGACTCGTCGGACGTGCACGTCGAGATGCAGCTCGAGAGTTCGTCGACGGGCATCGTCGCCTCAGGCACCGCCACGATCGCGTGGTCGTCGATCTGTCGGCGTTGCCTGCGGCCCGTGTCGGGTTCCGTCGAGGCCGAACTGGATGAAGCGTTCTCGCGCGGCGTCGCGCCGGCCGCGCACCACCGCGGCGACACCGCGGGCGACGCGTTGAGCGAGACCGAGCCGATCGTCGGCGACCAAATCGACTTCACGTTGCCCGTGCGCGAAGCGGTGCTGCTCGCCGTGCCCGAAGCACCGTTGTGCCGAGCCGACTGCCCGGGCTTGTGCCCGCAGTGCGGGGCCGACCGAGCGACCACGAAGTGTGCGTGCGTCGTCGAGACGCGCGACGAACGGTGGGCCGCGCTCGACGCCCTGCGTGGCAAACTCGGCGACGCGGTAGAGTGACGAAATGGCAATTCCAAAGAAAAAGCGCTCCAAAGCCCGCGGACGCAGCAAAGCCTCGATCAACATGAAGCTGCACACCCCGGCCCAGAGCGTGTGCCCGCGTTGCGGCACCGTGAAGAAGCCGCACGTCGTGTGTTCCAACTGCGGTTGGTACAAGGGTCGCGTCGCCTACGCGGTCGACTGAACCTCGCTCCGCGCGCTCTCGCCGGTTCGACACCGATCTTCCTCGTTCGCCACGCAGCGAACCCCGCACGCCGTTTAGTCTGACGGTCACATCATGAAGCCCGTCGCAGTCGACGCCATGGGTGGCGACAAAGCCCCCGCCGAAATCGTGGCCGGTGCCAAGCAGGCCGCCGCCGAAGGCATCCCGGTGTTGCTCGTCGGCCCGGCCGACTTGGCCGACCGAGGCGATCTCGAACTGTTGGTCGCCACAGAAGTGATCGGTATGGACGAAGACCCCGCCAGTTCGGTGAAGAAGAAGAAAGACTCCACGTTGGTGCGCAGCGCCGAAGCCGTGCGCGACGGCAAGGCAAGCGCGATGATCTCCGCCGGCAACACCGGGGCCACCATGGCCTCCGCGCTGCTGCGCATGGGTCGCATCGACGGCGTGAAGCGACCGGCGATCGCCACGCCGATTCCCGTCCCGGGGTCGACACCGACGATTCTTCTCGACGCCGGCGCGAACGCCGAGGTCGAGGTGGCCTGGCTCGCCCAGTTCGCGACGATGGGCTCGGTGTTCTCCAGCGCGAGGTACGGCATCGCTTCGCCGAAGGTGGGTCTCTTGTCAATCGGCGAAGAGCCGGGCAAGGGGGACACGCTGCGCAAGGAGGCGTACGAGCTGCTGTCGTCGCAGAAGGGCATCAATTTCATCGGCAACGTCGAGGGCCGCGACATCATGACCACCGAAGTCGACGTCGTCGTCACCGACGGCTTCACCGGCAACGTCGCGTTGAAGTCGCTCGAAGGCGCGTTGAAGACGGTGGTGAAGTCGTTGTTCACGGCGATCGGCGCCCCGCAGTACAAAGAGCACGCCGACGCGCTGATGCCGGCCTTTCTCGACTTGTACTCGCAGTTCGACCCCGACACCACGGGCGGCGCGATGCTGCTCGGGCTCAACGGCGTGTGCATCATCTCGCACGGGTCGTCGAGCGCGCGGGCGATGGTGAACGGCATCAAGGTCGCCCGCGACATGGTGCAAGGCGACATCGTGGAAAAAATCCGCGCTGCCGTGGCGGTGAGCGGCGCAGCGTGAGCGCCGAGTCAGGCAGCACCCGGTGATGAACGAGTCCGTCCTGCGCGAATGCGCGGCGGTGGTCGGTCACGACTTCCGCGATCTCGCGCTGTTGCGTCTGGCGTTGACGCATTCCTCGTATTCCGCCGAGCACGACGACGAGCCGTCGAACGAACGGCTCGAGTTTCTCGGCGACGCCGTGATCGGTCTCGTGCTCGCCGACGAGATGTACCGACGTCACGCCGACTTCGACGAGGGCGTGCTCACCGACCTGCGAAAGAGCGTGGTGAACGCCCAGACGCTCGCCGTCGCCGCGCGTCGTCTGGGCCTCGGCAAGTTCGTTCGTCTCGGTCGCGGCGAGGCGACGAGCGGCGGCTCGGACAAAACCTCGATTCTCGCCAACGCGCTCGAGGCGGTCATCGGCGCGGTGCACCTCGACGCCGGTCTCGCGACGGCCTACCAGCTGTCGCTGCGACTGCTCGCGCCGGAGATCGCCGGTGCGGTGCCGGGGCTTCGCATGCTCGACCCCAAGACGCAGCTGCAGGAGCTCACCGCGGAGCTCGGGCTCGGCACGCCGAATTACGTGCTCGAAGACGAAGGCCCCGACCACGACAAGACGTTCTTTGCCGAGGTGCTCGTCGCTGGTCGACGTCGCGGGTCGGGCAGTGGTCGCACGAAGAAAGCGGCCGAACAGCAGGCCGCCGCCGAAGCGATCGAGTCGTTGCGCGCGCACGACGGTTGAGCAGTGACACCGATGCGCGCTGCGCGGTGATTCGCCGTGCCTGAACTTCCCGAGGTGGAGACCGTGCGTCGCGGCATCGAACGTCGCGCCGTCGGTCGCGTCATCGAGCGCGTCGAAGTGTTCCGCGAGCGCACGGTGCGCCGTCAGGGTCGGGAGGCGATCATCGACGGGCTGAGCGGTGCACGTCTCGTGGCTGCGCGCCGCCGCGGCAAGTACCTGCTGTGCGATCTCGACACCGGCGGCGTGCTCATGATGCACTTGCGCATGAGCGGCCGTGTGCTGGTGGTGGCGGCAGGCACCGACCGACCGGCGCACACGCACGTGGTGATGCACCTGTCGCCCGATGAGGCAGGGGACCGACACGAGATGTGGTTCGTCGACCCGCGCACCTTCGGCGAAGTCGTCGTGTTCGACCGCGACGACGAGCGAAGCGCCGCGCCCGAATTGGCCAAGCTGGGCCCCGACCCGATCGTCGACGGGCTCGACGAGCCGCGACTCGCAGAGATCCTGCGCGGCCGCCGCGGCAACCTCAAAGCCCTGCTGCTCGACCAGCACCGCATCGCCGGCATCGGCAACATCTACGCCGACGAGATCCTGCACCGCGCCAAACTGCGTCACGACCGCCTGCCGACCAGGCTCGATCTCGCCGCACGAAAACGGCTTGTTTCCGCGATTCACCACGTGTTGAACGACGCCGTCGAAAAGGGCGGCAGCACGCTCGACGACACGCAGTACGTCGGTGTCGACGGCGACGCGGGCTGGTTTCAGACCGAGCACCGCGTGTACGACCGCGCCGGCGAGCGGTGCATCACGTGCCGCAAAGCACGCATCGTGCGACGCGTCGTCGCGGGACGAAGCACGTGCTTTTGTCCCCGCTGCCAGCACTGACGTACCGACCCCGACGCGCGCTCGCGGTCGCCGAAAACGCAGCGCTGGCGCCGCCACGAACTACTGTTTTCGGGGATGTTCCTCAAGTCGCTGACGATGAAGGGGTTCAAGTCGTTCGCCGACTCGACCACCCTCGTGCTCGAACCCGGCGTCACCGTCGTGGTCGGCCCTAACGGCTCGGGCAAGAGCAACGTCGTCGACGCCATCGCCTGGGTGCTCGGCGCCCAAGCCCCGTCCTCGGTGCGCAGCCAGAAGATGGATGACGTCATCTTCGCGGGTACCGCCAAGCGCCCCGCCCTCGGTCGCGCCGAAGTGTCGCTCACCATCGACAACTCCGCCGGACTGCTGCCCATCGAGTTCTCTGAAGTCACCGTCACTCGCACGCTGTTCCGCACGGGCGAGAGCGAATATGCGATCAACGGGGTGACCTGCCGATTGCTCGACGTGCAAGAACTGCTCTCTGACGCCGGCGTCGGTCGTCAACAACACGTGATCGTGAGCCAGGGCCAGATCGACGCGGTGCTGAACGCCCGCCCCGAAGATCGTCGCGCCATCATCGAAGAAGCCTCCGGTGTGCTGAAGCACCGCAAGCGCAAAGAGAAGGCCGAGCGCCGCTTGGAGAGCACCGAAGCCAACTTGATGCGCGCACAAGACCTGTTGCGCGAAGTGCGCCGTCAACTGAAGCCGCTCGAGCGCCAAGCCGACGCCGCACGACGCCACGGTGCGCTGGTGGCCGAGCTTCGCACGCTTCGCCTGCACGTCGCGGGTCGCGAGATCGCCGCGTTGCAGGCGCGACTGCAAGCGCTCGCCGAACAGAAGGCGGC
>DAIPHP010000038.1:0-11625 GCA_036771295.1 Ilumatobacteraceae bacterium | reverse complement strand
CATGCGTCTCGCCGGTCGCGATGACGTAGTCGTCGGGCTGATCCTGCTGCAGCATGAGCCACATCGCTTGCACATAGTCACCGGCGTAGCCCCAGTCGCGCTTGGCGGCCAAGTTGCCGAGCAGCAACTTGTCCTGCAGACCGAGCTTGATGCGCGCCACTGAACTGCTGATCTTGCGCGTGACGAACTCGTAACCACGCCGCGGCCCTTCATGGTTGAAGAGGATGCCCGACGATGCGTGCAGACCGTACGACTCCCGGTAGTTGACGGTCATGTGGTGGCCGAACACCTTCGCCACGCCGTACGGCGATCGAGGGTGAAACGCGGTGAGTTCGGTCTGCGGAATCTCGCGCACCTTGCCGTACATCTCCGACGACGACGCCTGATAGAAGCGGATCGGGTTGTCGCGTTCTCCGCCGACGAGCCGTATGGCTTCGAGCATGCGCAACACGCCGAGACCGGTCACGTTTGACGTGAGTTCGGCCTGCGTGAACGAGATCGCGACGAACGAGATCGCGCCGAGGTTGTACACCTCGTTGGGCTGCACCGTGCGCAGCGCAGCCACGAGGCTGGAGAAGTCGGTGAGGTCGCCGCTCACCACGTTGATGTACGGGAACTCGGCAAGTAACGGCGCGATCTTCGGGTTGTTTTGGCCTTTGATCAGGCCGAACACTTCGTAGCCCTTTTCGTGGAGGAACTCCGCGAGGTGCTGACCGTCCTGCCCGGTGATACCCGTGATCAGCGCGCGTGGCATCGGATAAAGGCTACTCGTACGCTCAATCTGGTGAGTCGCAACGGTGATGCAACGGTCATCGCTGGCGGTGTCGGTGCGGCGCGATTCTTGCGGGCGATGCGACTCACTGAAGTGCCTGCCCGCGTTACGGCACTGGTGAACACCGGTGACGACACCGTGATCAACGGTCTCTACGTCTCCCCTGACATCGACACAGTCACCTACACCTTGGCCGACGCCATCGACCCTTCGCGAGGATGGGGGTTGCGCGACGAAACATGGACTGCGATGCAGTCGCTCGCGCGATACGCGTCACGCCGCAGCGCAGGGTCCGCCGCACCCAACGACTGGTTCAACCTCGGCGACCGCGACCTCGCAACGCACTTGTATCGCACGGCGCGGTTGGGTGAAGGCGCGAGCCTCTCCGCAGTGACGCAGGAGATCGCCCGCGCCTGGGAAGTGCCGTTCGACGTGGTGCCGATGAGCGACGACCGCGTGGAGACGCGAGTCGTGCTCGCTGAAGACGCGATGTCACACGACGGACACCAGTACCGAGCCGGCGAGAGCGTGTCGTTCCAGGAGTACTTCGTGCGGCTGCGACACTCGGTAGCCATTTCAAGAGCCGAATTCGTCGGCGCACAAACGGCACGACCCAACGGCGTCGATGCAATCGAGAACGCGGGATTCGTCGTGGTCGCACCGTCGAACCCGATCGTTTCGATCGGCCCAGTCCGCGCACTGCGCGGAATCAACGAAGCGCTCGTGAAGCGACGCAACCGTGTGGTCGGCATCTCCCCCATCATCGGCGGCGCGGCGCTGAAGGGCCCGGCCGACCGCATGTTGCGCGAACTCGGGATGCAACCGACCGCGCTCGGGGTGGCCCGGCTCTACGCCGACATCTGCGGCACCTTCGTCATCGACACCGTCGACGCGCCTCTGGCGCCGCAGATCGAAGCACTCGGCATGCGGTGTATCGTCACCGACACCATCATGAAGAACGACGACGTCGCCCGCGCGCTCGCCGCCACGGTGGTCGAGGCAGGCTCTCAATGACCCGACTCACCGCCTGGGGCGTCACGGGAATTCCGGAGGTCACGCCGGGCATGCAGTTGGGTGACGTCATCGTCGAGGCGTGCCGGCGCGAGCCGAACGGCCCGCTGCTTGATCGGGACGTGCTCGTCGTGACCCAGAAGATCGTGAGCAAGGCAGAGGGCCGACTGGTCGCCGTCGACCCGGACGACCCGCTCAGCCACAAACACCTCGTCGAAGCCGAGGCTGTCCGAGTCGTTCGTCGACGCGGCGACCTGATCATCACCGAGACCGAGCACGGGTTCGTCTGCGCCAACAGCGGCGTCGACTTGTCGAACGTGGAACGCGGCCAAGCAGCGCTACTGCCGAAGGACTCCGACCGATCGGCTCGGCGCATTCGCGACATCGTTCGCGCGCAGCTCGGCGTGGAAGTGGGTGTCATCGTGAGCGACACCTTCGGTCGCGCGTGGCGCAAGGGATTGACCGACGTCGCCATCGGCGTCGCGGGCATCGCCGCGGTCGTCGACCTGCGCGGCACACCCGACGCGCTCGGGCGAGTCATGCAAGTGACCGAAGTTGCGGTGGCGGACGAATTGGCGAGTGCAGCCGAACTGGTGATGGGCAAATCGTCAGGCATTCCCGTTGCGGTCGTGCGCGGTGCCGACCCTGCGTGGTTTCGTGAGTCCTCAGTCGGCGAGCTGATCAGGCCGCCACAAGAAGACTTGTTTCGATAGTCGCGATCAGCGAATCGAGACGAGCCGTCGCCTAGTCGCGGCCAACCAGCGCGTCGCGCACCACCGAACCAGCGGCGACGTCGCCCATCACTGACGAACTCGACACTTGCGAGTCCTCGCCGACACGTGCGCCGGGAAAGATCACCGAGTCAGACACCTGCGCACCACGGGCGACGGTCGCTCCGGCGCCCACCACGCTGTTGCGTACCACCGCCGACGTGTCAATGCGAGCAGTGGGGTGCACCGCTTCGTCACGATCGCGACGCACCCCGCCGATGAGATCGAGGTTCGCGCGACGGTACGCATCGGGACGACCGGCATCAAGCCAGTAGTCGTCGGTCGGATACGCGAACAGCGCACCTTGCTGGGCGAGTTCGGGGAAGGTGACGCGCTCGATCGACAACGGTGCAGTGCCGGGCATCGAGTCGAGCACGGCTGCTTCGAGCACGTACGTGCCGGCATTGACGTGACGGCTCGTCGTGGTGCCGGGGGCGGGCTTTTCGATGAAACCGCGCACGTTGCCACTCGCATCGTGCTCGACCACACCGTATTGCGACGGGTCGTCGACGGGGGTCAGATGAATGGTCGCCAGCGCACCTGCGGCCGAGTTCTTGCGATGCTGCGCCACCAAGTCGGCGACCGCGAGATCGGTCACGATGTCGCCGTTGGCGACGACGAACGCCTCGCCGCGCTCGTGCAATCCGGCGACGCGAGCCGCAAATCCGATCGCCCCAGCCGTGTCGAGCGGCGAGTCTTCGATCGCGTAGGTGAGCCGCACTCCGGCGCACATTGCATCGGGATACGCGCGCAGGAACGGCTCAGGTTTGAAACCGAGCGCGAGCACGGCATCGGTCACCCCGCCGCGCGCGAGATGCACCATCAGCCACTCCAGGATCGTGCGCTGGCCGAGCGGCAACAGCGGCTTGGGAATCGTGTTCGTGAGCGGGCGCAGTCTCGTCCCGAAACCGCCGACCAGCACTACGGCGTGCATGCCGCGCGCGACTTACTCGCCCGAGTTGACGAGCAGCGCCACTTCGCTGGCTGCCGGCGGCTGGTCGACTTCGGTGCCGTCCGGCGCGAAGACGAGCGCCACGGCGAGACCGTCGTTGTTCAAGCGAACAGAACCGAGGCTGGCGATCGACGTCTTGCGCGACGGGTCGGTGCCCTCGACGTCCCACGTGTCGACGAAGAGCGAGCCGCCCTTGCCGTCACACGCTTCGGTCGACTCGGTGAGGGTCGTTCCGCCGTTGATCGATGCGGGGAAGGTGATGGAGTCATCCGACACCTCGATCGCGTAGAGGTCGAGCACCGCAGACAAGCGGGCGCGGCGCTGGCCGCTCAACACCTGCGGCTGCCACTCGACGACGCCGGGCTTGCCCGAGACGAGCGCGGCGCCCTCTTGCACTTCAGCGAGGTCGGAGAGCACCGCGGTGTCAGGAAGCGCGACCCAGTCGTCGCACACGTAGACACCGAACGACAAGTAGTACGTGGCGTTGGTGATGTCGGATGCCGTGCGATCTTCGAGCGTCTGGCGCGAGTAGGCGATGAGCGCGGCGCCGAGCGCGAGAACCACGATGATGACCGTCGGGAACAGCGAGCCTCCGCGCAGGCGAATGCCGCGCGGGCTGCGGGTCTTGCTCTTTTCGGCGAGCCGGGCGATCTTCTTGGCAGACGACGTCACGAGTCGCTCAGGCTATCGGACACCAACGCGGCATAGGCCCGAGCGGCGTCGCGCGCCGAGCCATGACGTTCCACGAATGCTCGCCCGGCGGCGCCCATCGACTCGCGCAACGAAGCGTCGCCCGCCAGCCGAGTGATTGCCGCAACCAGCGCATCGACGTCGTCGGGCGCGACGGCGAGACCTGCACCAGAACGCTGCACGAGACGGGCGATCTCGGTGTCGGTGTCGACGGCGGCGACGACGCAGCGTCCGGCGGCCAAGATCGAATACGTCTTGGACGGCACGCTGACGCTCGCCAGTCCGGCGCGAAGCGGCACCACGTGAATGTCGGCGGTGGCGAGCACCTCGGCGAGGCGGTCTTCGGGCTGGTAGTCGCCGAACCGCACGTTCCTCAACTCTCGAGCCTGCGACTTCAGATCGGCGAGCGCCGAACCCGAACCGTTGACGACGAAGCTGACCGCAGGCAGACGGCGGGCGGCATCGACGAGCGTGCCGAGCGACTGCGAGAAACCGACGTTGCCCGCGTACATCACCACGACTTCGTCGCCGATGCCAAGTTCCCGACGGTACGCAGTCATTCGATCGCGCGGCGACACCGCAGCGGTGTCGACGAAGTTCTCGATGACACGCACACGACCGGCGAACTTTTCGGGCAGTTTTGCGACTACGTTTCGTCTCAGGTCTTCCGACAACACCACCACCGCCGACGATCGGCGATACGTGAATCGTTCCAACCACGAAGCGAGCGCGATCACGATCGGATTCTTTACGGCTCCCGTCTTCACGACGGCGTCGGGGAACACGTCTTGCACGTTGAAGACGAGCCGACTGCGGCGCAGCAGTGCCGCGAACCAGCCGACGACCCCGAGCGTGAGCGGCGGCGACATCGCAATGACCGCGTCGACACGACGCGAGCGACCGGCTCCGACGTCTCGGCGAGCAGCGACCCCGGCCGTGGCGGCACAAACACCTGCGACGAGGCTGAACAGCACGAACGCCGCGGCGCGCGCGACGAGGTTCGCCTTCGACTTCGACGCGAACGGGTTGATGCGCGTCACCGAACCCCACGGGGTGCGCTCTCGGCGCACGAGGCGCCCGCGCCATGCCGGCTCGACTCGGTGCTCGCGGTACCAAGGCAACGACGTCACCACGTGGATCTCGTGGCCAAGAGCTGCCCACTCGCGCACGAGACTGGTCATTACTTTCCCGGTCGGCGCGATGTCGGGCGCGAAGTGCGGGCACAACACCACGAAGCGTTTGGCGCCGGTCGGCGCCGCACCATCCGGTTCCCCGCGCACCGACATCACGCACCACCCTGTGCGACGAGCCGATAAGCGGAACCGAGATCGCGACCGGAGTCGACCGAGCGAAACTGCGTCGCTCGCTCGCGACCGCGGCGAACCCACTCGTCGCGACGCTGCACGGCGTCATCGATCGCCGCAGCCCACGCTGCGACGTCGAGACTCACCACTTGACCGGCGTCGCCCACTACTTCGGGCAGGGCGGTCTGGTCGGCTGCGATCACCGGGGTACCGAGCGCCATCGCCTCGATGACCGGGGCACCGAAACCCTCGTATGAACTCGGGAAGACGAGAGCCGCCGACATGGCGAGCAGTCCGTCGCGGTCCGCGTCATTCAGGCGACCGACGAGCTTGATCGTGCCGTCGAGTCGCTGCTCGGCGATTCGCCGGCGCAACGCGTCGTGGGCACGACCCTCGCCGCCGGCGCACACCACCTGCACGTCCCGACCGCGCAGCGGACCAGCCGCAAGATCGCAGAGAAAGTCGTGGTTCTTGTGCGGGTGCGTGATCGCCGGATACGCGAGCACGACGGAGGCACCAAGCCCGAACCGCGAGCGCAACTCCTCGGCGTTCGTTCGCTGCGCGCCGATCGCGGATTCGACCCCGTGTCGAACAACGCTGACTTTGTCTGCCGGCACACCGAGGCGGTCGATCACCGTCGATCTCACGTAGTTGCTCGGCACCACGATGTGTCGCGCACGACGAGCAGAGACCGGCAAGCGCGAAGACAGGTAACGCAGTTTCGTGCGCGAGAAGTACTCGGGGTACGCGAGGTACTGCAAGTCGTGGATCGTGAGCAGCGCCGGCTGCGGGCTACGCGGCGGCACCGTGCCGCCACCGTGATGCACGACGTCGCACCCGCGCGCCCGAGCAGCAAACCACGTTGCCTCGCGCGCGACGCGCAGCGGGCGCACGTGCTCTTCTGACCGAGATTCGTGCAACTTGGCCGCGTTCGCCAGCGAAGGATGGGCGCGACCGAAACCGCGCGGCGCGAACACCTGCAGGTCGAATTCGTTCCCACAGGCTTCGCGCAGACCAGCAAGTTGCCGAACGAGATACTGCTCCGAGCCACCGACGCGACCGGGCACGCACCACAGGAGATTGACGGCGACGCGAGTCACGACCGCACCTCGCAGGGCAACGCGCGAGTCATCGACGCGCCCCCATCTGCACCGCGTCGCGATACGCCCGCACGACGAGACTCGCCGTGCTCTCCCACGTGGCTCCCTTGGCGCGCTCGCTGCCGAGTTGCGACAACTCGCTGCGCCGTTCGAGTGCATCGCGGATTCCCTCGGCAATCGACTCCGTCGAGAACGGATCGACCAGCACCGCGGCACCTCCGGCGACTTCCTCGGTCGACGTGCCCACGCTGGTGACCACGGGGGTGCCCTGCGACATCGCCTCGAGAATCGGCAGACCGAAACCCTCCATCAACGACGGATAACACAACGCGTGAGCCCCGGCGTACACCGCAGGCAAGTCGTGCTCGTGCACGTGGCCGATGAACACCACGTTGTTCGCGGCTGCGACGCGCGACTTCAGATCCTCGTCTCCCCACCCGGCGGCACCGGCGACCACCAGCGGCGGGGCCGACGAGCCGAGCGCCTGGTGCGCGTCGAGCAGTCGCGGAAGGTTCTTGCGCGGCTCGAGCGTGCCGACGAAGAGCAAGTAGTCGGCAGGCAACGAGTACTGGCCGCGCACGCGGGCGACCGCGGCGGCGTCGGCACTACGCAAACGAACACCGAGCGGCACCAAGCGAAGGCGGCTCTCGTCGAACCCGTTGGCGGCGCAGTCCTCCAGCGTCGAACGCGACGAGCAGAGCACCAGCGCGGCACGCTCGCGGACGAGATCGAGCGACCGAGCAAAGACTCCTCTTCCCCGGGCGGTGAAGAACTGCGGATGGCGCAAGAACGCGAGGTCGTGCACGGTCACGACGAGCGGCAGCGTCGGAGCCGAGGCGAACGGGATGATGCTCGTCGCGTGCTGCACGTCGACCTGGCCGCTCGCCCGCTCGATGCGCGGCCAGCCCAGACGAAGCGTCGACTCGACGAGCAACGGACCCGACAACGGGAGGTGCGTCATCCGCACCGTGGGCTCGTAGCCCGCAGTGGCCGGCCGACGATGGCGACCAGCGACACCCACTACCTCCACGTCGTCGCGCGATGCAAGCGCACGACCAAGTTCGACCGAGGCGACACCCGTACCGCCCGGCGATTCGCGCCAACAGTGCTCGAAGGTGAGCGCCACGCGCACACGACTCATTGACTACATTCTGTCGGTCGTTCCTCGCATACGCTGGGGGCACCGTGAACGCACCGCAAACGAACCCGAAGTTCTGGCGCGATCGCGTGGTCGTCGTCACCGGCGGCGCGGGATTCTTGGGCAGCCACGTCGTGAAACGACTGACCGATTCAGGCGCGCGCGTCGTCGTGCCGAGACACGCCGAGCACGACCTCACCAAGCACGGCGTCGCCGACTCGTACTTTGCCGCGCACAAGCCGAGCCACGTCATCCACCTCGCCGCACGCGTCGGCGGCATCGGCTACAACCAGGCCGAACCGGCACCGCTGTTTCTCGACAACCTGCAGATGGGTGTGAACGTCATCGAAGCGGCGCGCACGACCGGCGTGGAGAAGATGACGATTCTCGGCACGGTGTGCAGCTACCCGAAGTTCACTCCGGTGCCGTTCCGTGAAGAGTCGATCTGGGACGGCTACCCCGAGGAGACCAACGCGCCGTACGGCATCGCCAAGAAGGCACTGCTCGTGCACGCGCAGGTGAACCAGCAGCAGTACGGGCAGCGCTTCGCGTTCGTCATCCCGACCAACTTGTACGGGCCGGGCGACAAGTTCCACGAGTCGGTGTCGCACGTGATCCCCGCGCTCATCAAGAAGTGCGTCGAAGCGAAAGAAAAAGGCGTCGACAAAGTGCACGTGTGGGGCACGGGTGCCGCCAGCCGCGACTATCTCTACGTGAGCGACGCGGCGGCAGCAATCGTGCTGGCGGCCGAGCTGCACGACGGCACCGCGCCGCTGAACCTCGGCAACAACCGCGAGATCACCATTCGCGAGACCGCGGAAACCATCGCGCGTGTCGTCGGTTTCGACGGTGACCTCGTGTGGGACTCCACCAAACCCGACGGCCAACCGCGTCGACGGGTCGACGCATCCCGCGCAGAGTCGGCTCTCGGTTGGCACGCGCACACGAGTTTCGAAGACGGCCTGCGCGCGACCGTGGAGTGGTATCTCGCGAATCGCGCGATCGCCGAGGCCGCGCCGCGGTGAGCCTGCCGCCGCCACAGTTTCCGCCGCCCGACCCGAGCAGAGACCTGCCAGGGGCGCCGCCCGCACGACGCGAACGGTCGAACGACGACCGCGCCGTGCGTCGCGAACCGCGAGTGCCGTTCGAATTCCGCCGGCCGTCCACGCGATTTCGCAACACGCCGCCGTTCGTGGTGAGTAACGCGCTGATCGCGATCAACGTCGGGCTCTTCATCTGGATGACGCTCGGCGAAGTTGGCTCGGTGATGTTCGGCAACGCCGACAACGACCGCACGCTCAGCTTCGTGATCTCGCGGGTGTTTCTCGAGCAGGGCGAGTGGTACCGGCTCGTCTCGTGCGGCTTCGTGCACTTCGGGGTGATCCACGTCGGGTTCAACATGCTGCTCTTGTACCAACTGGGACGTCTCATCGAGCCGGTGATCGGGTCGTTCCGGTTCTCGCTGCTCTACTTCGCGTCGCTGCTCGGCGGATCGCTCGGCGCCCTGCTGCTCTCCCCCGACGCCGCCACCGGCGGCGCGTCAGGTGCGGTGTTCGGTCTCATGGCTGCGAGCGTGGTCGGCGTCGGACAGCGCGGCGTCAACCCGTTGCGCACGGGTCTCGGTGTCACGTTCGCCATCAACGTGCTGTTCACCCTCGCGGTGCCGGGCGTGTCGGTGGGCGGCCACTTCGGAGGAGCGGCGATCGGCGCGCTCGTCGGCGCGCTCACCTTGGCACCGCGTTCGTGGCGCGTGCCGAGTTGGGCGAGCGTGGCGGTGCCGCTGGCCGTGAGCGGAGCATGCGTCGCCATCGCCGTCGCTTTCGTGCAGGGATGACTCGCTCGTGATCGTTTCGCAGCAGGCGATGAGCACGCAGACGGCTGGCGCAGTCGAGACTCGCCGCGAACACGAGCCGCAGACCGGCGAGCCGGAGTGCGCGCACATCGTGAAGACCGACGGCGACGAATCGGCTGCGGCCAAGGTGCTGCAGGCGCGCATCGAGGGCACCGCGCTCGAAGCGTTGTGCGGTCACCGCTGGGTGCCGTCGCGCGACCCGAAGCAACTGCCGCTGTGCGCGAAGTGCAAAGACATCTACGACACGTACCGCGCGTTCAACGACGGACTGAACGAGACGCCGAGCGAATAGCCGCGCACGTCACGCATGGGTCGGTGTTCGCCGAATGCCACATCGACGCTCAACGGAAGTCGCGCGAGGCCATGCGAATCGGCACGCGCAGCTCGGTGAAACGCTCCCCGATCACGTTCACCACGCCCTCGGCGTACTGCACGCGGCCGTGCACGAGCAACGCGCTCGCACGACGCAACACTTCGGCGTGGCGCACCCAGCAGCCGCGCGAGCACAGCACGTTCATGAGCCCCGTTTCGTCTTCGAGGCTGAAGAACGTGGTGCCCTTGGCGGTCATCGGACGCTGACGGTGCGTCACGACACCGGCGATCAACACGCGCAACCCAGGTTCGTTCGACCCGGGCCCGTTCGACCCGTGCACGCGTGACCCGGACTCGTTCGACCCGTGCGTATCCGACGCCGACTGGCGCTCGGCGAGCTCGCCCAGCTCGAGCGCGGTGATCACGCCAAGTTCGCGCAACGACTCGCGCAAGAACCGGGTGGGATGCCCCTCGGGCGACACCCCCGTCGCCCACAAATCGGCGACCGCCTCTTCGACCGGTTGCATGCCGGGCAGCCGCGGCGCGGACACCGTCGCCGTGCCGGCGAGACGATCAGGCGACGACTCGACGACGGCCCCCGCGTTCCACAACGCAGTGCGGCGCGAGACGTCGAACGACTCACCGAACACGCCGGCGGTGGCGAGTGCCTCGAGCTGTTTCACCGAGATGCCGGGCACGCGCCGCACGAGATCTTCGACGTCGTTGAACGGTCGCGCTGCCTCGATGCGCGCGGCGAGCTCGGCGCCGATGCCGCGCACTGAACCGATACCGAGACGCACGGCGAGGCCGCCGGTCGACTGCGGGTCGGGCTCCAGCCACGCGTCGGCGCGTGACGCGTTGATGTCGGGAGTGCGCACGACCACACCGTGACGTCGCGCATCTTGCACCAGCGTGTGCGGCGACCAGAACCCCATCGGCTGCGAGTTGACGAGCGCGGCACAAAAGATCGCCGGCTCGTGCAGCTTGATCCACGACGACGAGTACACGAGGTAGGCGAAGCTCACCGAATGACTCTCGGGAAACCCGTAGTTGGCGAAGGCCGCCATCTTGTCGAAGATCTCGTCGGCCACCGCACCGACGATGCCGCGCTGCGCCATGCCTTCGTACAACCGGTCGCGCAGGCGGGCCATGCGCGCCCGCGAACGTTTCGAGCCCATCGCCTGGCGCAACTCGTCGGCTTGCGACGCCGTGAAGCCGGCGACGTCGATGGCCATCTGCATGAGTTGCTCTTGGAACAACGGCACACCGAGCGTCTTGCCGAGGCTGTTTTCCAACAGCGGATGCAAGTAGGTGACGGGCTCTTGCCCGTTGCGACGGCGAATGTACGGATGCACCGAACCGCCTTGAATCGGGCCGGGACGGATGAGCGCGACCTCGACGACGAGGTCGTAGAACCGCCGCGGCTTGAGGCGCGGCAACGTGGACATTTGCGCGCGAGACTCCACTTGGAACACCCCGACACTGTCGGCACGACACAACATGGCGTACACCTCGTCTTCTTGCGGGATCTCCGCCAAGTCGATGCGCCGGCCGCGGAACTCTTCGATGTAGTCGATCGCGCGGTGCAGTGCAGAGAGCATTCCGAGCCCGAGCAAGTCGAACTTGACGAGGTTCACCGCCGCGCAGTCGTCTTTGTCCCACTGCAGCACGCTGCGACCCGGCATCGTCGCCCACTCGACCGGGCACACTTCGCTGACCGGGCG
>DAIPHP010000037.1:7414-11750 GCA_036771295.1 Ilumatobacteraceae bacterium | reverse complement strand
TAGAAGCGCTCGATGTCGTTGCCCTTGTAGGTGCTGCCGTCGCCCCAGATGTCGACGCCGTCTTCTTGCATTGCGCGCACCAGCAAGGTGCCGGTGACCGCGCGGCCGAGCGGGGTGGTATTGAAATACGTCTTGCCGGCCGTGGAGATGTGGAATGCCCCGCACTGCAGCGCAACGAGACCCTCGTGCACGAGCTGCTCGACGCAGTCGACGACTCGGGCGACCGAGGCGCCGTACTCTTTCGCGCGCTTGGCGACGGCGTCGAGGTCGGGTTCGTCGGGCTGGCCGAGATCCGCGGTGTACGCGCAGGGGATCGCACCCTTCGACTTCATCCACGCGACGGCGGCGGAAGTGTCGAGACCGCCGGAGAAGGCGATACCGACCCGTTCACCGACGGGCAACGACGTGAGCACGCGAGTCATGGCTGAGTCACCAGTGCGTCATTCACGGCCGTGCCGCCAACGACACGAACGAGACCAGAAGAGCGATGGCCGCGACTCCGTACTGCAGGGCCGCGACGCCGGGTGAGTTCTGCACGTCGCCGGTCGCGACGGCCACCAGCATCGCCACGCATGCCAGATGCACGACGATGGTGTACTTGCGCGGTCGCTGCGTGGCGACCAATGCCGCGATCGTGATGAGAAAGGGGATCGCCCACACCAGGGGAAACTGCGGATTCGACTCCGGCCCCAGCCACCACGCCGACTTGCCGATGTTGCGACTGGTCACCGCGACTGCCACCTGGCAGAGCAACACTCCCACCCAGCTGATCGTTGCGAGCGTGCGCCATGTGCGATTGCCGCTCGTCACGTTCACCGCATCAAGGGTAGTGAGCGATTCGCGCGGAAATAGCGGTCTTTCTGTGCTCGTAGCCTGTGTATCGATGGCGCACTTTGCGAAGCTCTCCATCTTCTTCCCGATGTGGAACGAGGAGCAGTACATCAACCGCGCGTTGAACGCCGGACACGACGTCGCCCGGGAACTGATGGCGTCAGGCGAAGTAGCGGACTACGAGTTGATCGTCGTGAACGACGCGTCGACCGATGCCACTGCCCGGCTGGCCGACGAGGCGGCAGCGGCTGACCGCCACGTGCGGGTCGTGCATCATCCCGCGAACCGCAAGCTCGGCGGCTCGATGAAGTCGGGTTTTGCTGCCGCGACCGGCGACGTGATCGTGTACACCGACGCCGACCTGCCGTTCGACATGCGGGAACTGCACAAGGCGCTTCGACTGTTGCGGCAGTACGAGGCCGACGTCGTCAGTGCCTACCGATTCGACCGCACCGACGAAGGGCTCGTCAGGGTGGTCTACTCCGCGTTCTACAACTTGCTCGTGCGCGTGCTGTTCGGCGTGCGGGTGCGCGACGTGAATTTTGCGTTCAAGGTGTGCCGCGGCTCGATCTTCCGCAACATCTCGCTGAAGAGCGAGGGCTCGTTCATCGACGCCGAGCTCATCGTGCGAGCGAAGAAACTCGGGCATCCGATCGTGCAGTTCGGTGTCGACTACTTCCCGCGCACTAGGGGCGTGTCGACGTTGTCGAAGCCCTCGGTGATCGTGAAGATCTTGCGCGAAGCCTTCGCGCTCCGTCGCGAACTGAACGCGATCAAGCCGATTTCCGCGAAATAGTCGCCGGGCATGTCGCCGCAGAGCCAAACCCGCACGCTCGCGGTGTCCGCCGCTCTCGTCATGGCCGTCATGGTGGTGGTGGCGGTGGTGGTCGAACGACGCGTCGTCGACAACGCTGTCAACGAGAGTGCTGTCGTAGTCACGACCACGACGGCGCGCCCGGCACCGATGCTGCCGCCAATCGCGCGCGACTTGAACGAGGGTGTCGAAGGCGACGACGTGCGCATGCTGCAGACCCGCCTGGCGGAGTTGAAGTTCGCCCCGGGCCCGATTGACGGCCTGTTCGGCCGCTCGACGGTGCAAGCGGTGTGGGCATTCGAAAAACTCGTCATGAAGACACCGCGCAGCAAAGCGACGGGAGTGGTCACTCCCGAGATGTGGGACGTCATGCGCAACGACGTGCGCATCGTTCCGCGCCGGCAAGCCGACACGCCCCGCCACGCCGAGATCTACCTGCCCGAGCAGGTGATCGTCACGTTCCTCGGCGGGCAGGCCACGCTCGTTTCGCACATGTCCAGCGGCGACGGCAAGCCGTGGTGCGAAGAAGTGGTGATCGACCCGGGCGAAGAAGGCAACGACAGCCCCGAACAGATCGCAGCGGGCCAGCCGCTGAAGGTGGGCATCTGCGGTGACTCGGTGACACCGCCGGGAATCTTCACGTTCTACCGACGCTCGTCCGGCACACGCGAGACGAAACTCGGCACGCTCTACAACCCCGTTTACTTCAACCAAGGCATCGCGGTGCACGGCGCGATCCTCGTGCCGCTCGAGCCGGCGTCGCACGGGTGCGTGCGAATACCGATGTCGGTCGCCCAGTTGTTTCCGGCGCTGGTGCAGTTCCGTGATCGCGTCTATGTATTCGACGGAATAAAAGAACCCGAGGAATACGGCTCGCCACTGCCGCCCGCCGATCGGCCCGATCCGGACTACACCACGGTGCCGACGACGGTGCCGGAAACCACGGTGCCAGCCACGTCGGTGCCCGACACCACGCTCGTGGCGACGACCACGACGGTCACGAAAACCACTGTCGCGACTTCGACCACCGTCACCAAGACGACGCTTCCCGTGACCACGTCGTCGCAGCCGTGAACCGAGCATCTTGGCGCCGCATGGCACGATGAACCCATGAGTTCTGCGGGCAAGGTCGCCTACGACGAGTTCTCGTTCTTCGGTGAGAACGTCGCTGAATACTCGCTCGGCGTGTCTGCCGCACCGCGCGTCGTTCGCATCAGCCACGCGTTGGAAGACGGCCGCCACGTGAGCGCCCTCAAGTGGGGAAGCGCGTCTCCCAAGATCGTGTTCGTGCACGGAAGCGCACAGAACGCGCACACGTGGGACACCGTGTGCCTGGCTCTCGGCGAGCCCGCACTCGCCGTAGACCTCCCTGGCCACGGGCACTCGTCGTGGCGCGACGACGGCGACTATTCGCCTCGGTCACTGGCGTTCGACATCGCACCGATCGTCGAGCAGCACGCACCAGACGCCGCACTCGTCTGCGGAATGTCGCTCGGCGGGCTCACCACCTTGGCGCTCGCTTACCAGCGGCCCGACTTGGTCGACCGGTTGATGATGGTCGACATCACTCCCGGCGTGACCGGTGAAAAGGCCAAGGCGATCACTGACTTCGTCAACGGGCCGCAGAGTTTTGCCAGTTTCGACGACCTGCTCGCGCGAACCATCGAGCACAACCCGACGCGCAGCCACTCGTCGCTACGACGGGGAATCTTGCACAACGCCCGCCAGCTCGACGACCTCAGCTGGGTGTGGCGCTACGACCGCCGCAGCCACCCGCGGCGCGAGCGAAGCGAGAGTGTCGCCGCCGGAATGTGGGAGATGATCGAGCGACTACCGTGCCCGCTCACCTTGGTGCGAGGTGGCACGTCGCCCGTCGTCGATGACGCAGACGTCGCCGAACTCCGCCGTCGCAAACCTGATGCCGTCGTGCACGTAGTAGACGGTGCCGGACACAGCGTGCAAGGCGACAGACCGCGCGAACTCGCCGCGCTCGTGCGCCAAGAGTTGTAACTACGGCTCGGCATTTTGAGCGTCGTTGACCTAGGGTCCCTCTCGTGAAACGCCGACTCGGACGACCGACTCAGGGTGACGCCGCCGAAACTCGCGAGCGCATCCTGCGGGAAGCGCAGAGGGCGTTCACGACACGCGGATACGACAACACGACGAACCGTGAAATCGCGAGCGCGGCCGGCATCACTGCCGCGGCGATCTACCACTACTTTCCGTCGAAAGTCGACCTGTTCGTCGCCGTGTTTCTCGACGTGCAGACCAAGGTGTTCGATGCCTTCGACGCGGCGGTCGCCCGGCACGACACGTTTCTCACGCAGTTCGACTCGATCTTCGACGCCATGTTTGATTTGAGCAACGAAGACCCGATGCTCGCCGGTTTCGTGGTCGGCGTCATCACCGAGGCGGCCCACCACCCCGACCTGCGCGAGGCGTTGGCGAAGTTGCCCCCGCGCCAAGAAGAGTTTCTCGGCCGCATGTGTCTGGCCGCGCAACAGCGCGGCGAGTTGCCGGAGTCGATGCCGGTGCGCACCGTCGTGGATGCCATGTCGGGCGTCATCGGCGGCTTTGCGCGACTCGCGGTCACGTCACGCGATCGAGGTCGTCTGCAGGCCGTCGCGGGTGTGTACAAGACCATGGCGCGAAGCGCCTTGTCGCGCGCCGCGGCCGGCGTCTAGGCCGCGC
>DAIPHP010000037.1:0-7314 GCA_036771295.1 Ilumatobacteraceae bacterium | reverse complement strand
CCGGCGTCTAGGCCGCGCACGTTGCGGTCGGCGCCGGTGCCGCGCGCCGCAGCAAACACCTAGCCGAGGGTCGGCTGTTTCTTGGTGTCTCGCACCGTGTCGGCGAACGAGCAGACCAGTCCGACCCACACCAACAAGAATCCGGCGAACCGCGAGGCTTCCATCGGCTCGCCGTACGCGAGCCAGCCGAGCAAGAAGTTGATCACCGGCACCAGGTACTGCATCGGCCCGATCACCGTGAGCGGCAATCGCTGTGCGGCATGCGCGAACAACAGCAGCGGTACGGCGGTGATCACCCCGGTCAACAGAACGAGCACGACTTCACCGGTTGACGCGCCGTCAAAGATCGGGTTGGTGCGCGCGAGGGTCCACCAGACGATGCCGATCGCCGGGAGCAACAGCACCACTGCCTCGGCGGTGAGGCTGTCAACCGGGCGCAACGGCACCTGTTTCTTGAGCAGCCCGTAGACGGCCCACGATGCTGCGATTGCGAGCGCGATCACCGGTGGTTTGCCGTACGCGACGCTCAGCACCACGACCGATGCGAGGGCAAAGCCGAGCGCAATCTTTTGCAGCCTGCGCAGTGGCTCGCCCAACACGACCACTCCGATGATCGACGTGAAGAGCGGGGCGATGAAGTAACCGAGAGCGGTCTCGATCACATGCTCATTGACTACGGCCCACACGTAGAGCGTCCAGTTGGCCACGAGCATCACCGAGGCACCGGCGATGCGAAGCAGCAACGCGCGGTCGCGGAGGGCGCCGATAACCACGCCCAGTCGACGTTGGGCGAGCACCAACAAGGCGAGCAACACCGTCGCGGTGACGATTCGCCAACCAATCAGGTCGAGGGCGTCGAAGTCGTCGAGCAACTTCCAGTAAATGGTGATCACGCCCCACAACAAGTAGGCGCTGAGACCGCTCGCGATTCCGGCGCGCGAATCGCGTTGCACATCCTCGCTCATGCCGAACTTCGACACTAACGAGACGGGTAGGATGATGGAGGTAATGAGCGGCGCTGGCAGCGTGCCAACCCACCTCGCGTCGCACGCCAAATCGTTGAGTGCGACGACGCTTCGTCAGTTGTTCGCCGAAGATCCCGCGCGTGCCACGACGTTCTCGCGCTTGCTGCAACTCGGTGACACGGAATTGCTCTTCGACTTCTCCAAACAGCACGTCACCGCCGAGACGCTCGATGGGCTTTTCGCTGCGGCAGACAAGGCGAACGTCGCCGGTTTCGTGCAGCGCATGGTGCGTGGTGAAGCGGTCAATCACACCGAGCATCGCGCGGTCACGCACGTGGCGATGCGCGCCACCAGCACCAAGACGGCCACCGACTCGCTCTTGACCGAAGCCGAGCAGAGCCGCCGCGAAGTTCGCGACGTCGTCAGCAGAACACCGTCGAACATCACCCACGTGGTGAACATCGGCATCGGCGGCAGCGACCTCGGCCCTGCGTTGTTGTGTGACGCGTTGTCCGCGACACGACCACCGTTACGGGCGGCGCGTTTCGCCTCGAACATCGACCCGCTCGACTTTGACCGGGCGATCGCGGGCCTCGACCCGCGACACACGATGTTCGTCGTGTGCTCGAAGTCGTTCGGCACGAGCGAAACGCTCGCCAATGCTCGGCGCGCGGCGGCATGGCTCAAGGCCGGAAACGTCGACGACGCCCGCGACCACATGGTGGCCGTCACGTCGCAACCACAGCGAGTACCGCCCAGCGGACTGCCCGTCGGTCGTGTGCTCGGAATGCCCGAGAGCGTCGGCGGCAGGTTCTCGGTGTCGTCGTCGGTGTCACTCGTCGTCGCACTGTGTTTCGGGGTCGACGCGTTCGACGATGTTCGCGACGGCATGCGCCTGGTCGACGAGCATTTCGTGTCGGCGCCGCCAGCGCAGAACGTTCCGCTCATTCACGGTCTGTTGTGGTGGTGGAACAGCGCGGTGTTGCGGCACCCGAGCGTGGCCGTGGTGCCGTACTCGCGGGCGCTGTCGCTGTTGCCCGCTTACCTGCAGCAGCTGATCATGGAGAGCAACGGCAAGTCGGTCGACCGCGATGGAACGTCTCTCTCTGCGAGCTCGCCGGTGGTGTGGGGCGGAGCGGGCACCAACGCGCAGCACGCGTTCTTCCAGATGATGCACCAAGGCACGCAGGTGGTGCCGTGCGATTTCGTCGGTCACAGCGCGGCGCTCGGCGCGTCGAGCACCGACCACGACGCGTTGGTGGCAAACATGATCGCCCAGTCGCAAGCCCTCGCGTTCGGGGTGACTGCCGACGAGGTCGGGGGCGACGCCGTGCTGCGCGCCCACCGTGCCACGCCTGGCAACCGACCGAGCACCACGATGCTGTTCTCGAGCCTCACTCCGCGAGCAGTGGGGGCGCTGATCGCCACATACGAGCACTCAACGTGCGTACAAGGAGTCATGTTCGGCGTGAACAGTTTCGACCAATGGGGCGTGGAGCTCGGCAAGCAACTCGCCGGCAACGTCGCCGCGGACATCAACGGCACACCGAGCGGCAAAACCGATGCCTCCACCTCTCTGCTCGTCGAACGACATCGCCGTTGGCGCAACGGTCGCTGACTACACTCGGAAACCCCGTGGCGAAGAACGCAAACACGAAAAAAGTGAACGCGGCAGAGCGCATGCTGAATCTGCTCGCGTTGCTCTCGGTGCGCTCGCAACCCGTCACGCTGAAGCAGATTCGCCAAGAGCTCGGCGGCCAGTACAGCGACGACTACAACGCCGCGCGCGCGCAGTTCGAGCGCGACAAGAGCGACCTGCGCGATCTCGGTATCCCGATCGAGACGGTCGTGCTCGGCGGCGACCAGGCCGGTGAGACCGCCTACAAAGTCAGCCGCAACAACTACGAGCTGTCCGACGCCAACTTCACCGCCCAAGAAGTCGAGGCGTTGCAGATCGCGGCGGCGACCGTACGTCTCGCCGCCAGCGAGAGCGAGGTCGCACTCTGGAAACTGGGGGCCGAGATCGTGAAGCCGAGCATCGGCCCGCGCGTGACGATCGGTTTCACCGACCCGCACCTCGACGTGATTCTCGACGCCATCGCCAAGCGCGCGCCGCTGTCGTTCGAATACAAGGGTGATGCGCGTGTGGTCGACGCCTACGGCATGCTGGCACGCAAGGGCTTCTGGTACGTCGTCGGGTTCGATCACCTGCGCAAGGCGCAGCGCGTGTTCCGCGTCGACCGCATCGAAGGCAGCGTGAAAGTCGGAAAACCCAAGTCGTACAAGATGCCCAAGGGCATCAACATCGCCAAGGAGGTGCCGACCGACCGTCAGATGATGGCGGCAGGCGACTACGAGCACCCCACCGCGCGCGTTCGTATCGATTCGGCTCTCGTGCGCAGCGTGACTCGCGAGTTCGGGCGCGAGGCGATCGTCAGCGAGAACGCCGACGGTTCGGCGGTTTTCGAAGTGCCGTGCAGCAACACGTACGCGTTTCGGCTGTGGTTGTTCGCGATGGTCGACAAGGCTGAAGTGCTCGAACCCCAGGACGTGCGCGACAGCGTGGCGCGATGGCTCGATGACTTGGCGAGGACCGCCTGATGGCCAAGAAGCGGCCTGCCGCCAAGCGCACATCGAAGCGCCCGGCCAAGAGTGGCGCGTCTGCCAAGCGGCCGGCGACCAAGCGATCGAGCACGGCTCGTCCGGCGGCGAAGCGACCGACGGCCAAGAAGCGTCGCGGCCCCCGCAGCGCGTCAGAGCGTGTCGCCGGACTGCTCATCATCTTGCCCTGGTTGATGAAGCGCAAGCGCGTCCGTCTGAGCGACGTCGCAAAGCAGTTCCGCATGAACGAAGAAGACCTCGTGGCCGACCTGCAGATGGCCGCCGTGTGCGGTGTGCCGCCGTACACGCCTGACGCACTCGTCGACGTGTTCATCGACGACGGTTGGGTGATCGCCGAGATTCCGAAGTTGTTCTCGCGACCTCTGCGCCTCACCAGCGCTGAGATGTATGCAATCATCGCGATGGTCGAGGCTGCCCAACGCCTGCCCGGCGCCGCGTCGCGAACCGCGCTGGCAAGTGCCGTCACCAAACTGAAGCGTCTTGCGCCCGACCCCGACGACGCGCCAGTGATGATCGACTTGCCCAAAGACCCCCTGCTCGAAGAGCTGCAGCATGCCCAGAAAGAGTCGCTCGAGCTGCGCATCGCGCACTTCAACCCGTCTCGCTCCGAAGCCTCGATGCGCACGATCCGGGTGGCGAAGATCTTCAGCGAGCGCGGTCACTGGTACGTGCTGGCTGACGACGAGAAGTCGGGTGCGATGCGCAACTTCCGAGTCGACCGCATTCAGTCGATCGTGCGTACCGGGAAGGTATTCGACCAGGCCGACGTCGCTCGCCGCGCAGAGGGTGAGACGGACCGCGAGTGGTTCGGTTCGGAACTCGAACTGGTGACGCTGCGCGTGCGCGACGACGCAGCGTGGATCGCCGAGGCGTACCCGACCGTGAAGCGGTCGAAAAACCGCGACGGGTCAATCGATGTTTCGTTGCGGATCACGAGCGAGCACTGGTTGTCGCGCCTGCTGTTGCGCGGCGGACGCAACGTCGAGGTGCTCGAGCCGTCGAAGTACAAGGGATTGCAGGCGGCGACTGCCGCGGCGGTGCGAGCCAAGTACCCGCGGTAACCCGCTGTTCGCGCGACTGCGTGTCAGCCGAAGTGCGCAGTGAGTTCGCCGTAGGTCGTCACGTGGTGAGCAGCCAGCAGCGAGGGAAGCACGGCCGCCGTGAGCTCTGCGTCGGCGAGCGCATCGTGCGGCCGGTCGGTCGACTTTCCGTAGCGCGCCGCCACGTCGCGCAACTTGTGCGACATGCTGCGAGTCGGGTCGAGCTTTCGCGACATCGTGAGCGTGCAGAGCGGCCCCGTCACTTTGAGCGGCACCTCGAGCCGGGTCGAGTCGCTTCGAAGAAAACCGAGATCGAACTTGGCATTGTGCGCAGTGAACACGCAGCCATCGATCAGCACGTTGAGCATCTCGAGAGCCTCGGCCGGCTTCATTCCGTTGCGCAATTGCCGGCGAGTGATGCCGTGCACGTGATAAGCACCGACGTGCCCGAAACCCCAGGTGAGCCGCTTCAGGTATGTGACGAACTGGTGCTCGACCGTCGCGTCTCCTCGCACCACGACGACACCGATCTGCAGCACGCGGTCGTCGTCGGTGGAGAGACCGGTGGTCTCGGTGTCCACCACGGCGAAGCGCACGTCATTGATGGGCGTCATCGAGTCGGGCGCCGACGCGCGCGCGACCGAGTTCACTGTGCCACGCCGACTTCTCGCAGGATTGCCGCGCCGAGACGGCTCGCCGTCAGCGGGCCGAGGATGCGAGAAAGTTGCTCGGTGTCGTGCGGTCGTTCGGACACGATGCGAGACACCTCGGCGTCGCTCAACACCGCCTCAGGCAGGGTGAAGTTGGCGCGGGCAATCACTTCGCGCACCACCAGCAACCGGCGCTTCAGGTCTTTGTCGGCGGTCACCTGCGGGTCGACCGGCGTCGACAGGCGGGGCAGTGCTGCCGGTGCCGGCTCGAGCGATGCCTGGGCGCGTCGTTGCACTTCGTCGGGCAGGTCGCTGAAGTAGGGGCTTGGCGCGGTGACTCGGTTCTTCCTGCGTCGCGCGCGGACGATGATCAGATGGTCGGCCGCGCGGGTGCACGCGACGTAGGCGAGACGCGCCTCTTCTCGCAGTTGTTCGTCGCTCGTCGCCGAAGCATGCGGAAGCAGGCCACGCTCCGCCCCGATGATGATGACGACGGAGAATTCGCGGCCCTTTGCGGCATGGAACGTGAGCAGTTCGACTCCGTAGCGATCGGGGGTGCTCTGGCTGGCGCGCAGGTACGCCGCGGCACTGCGGCCGTCGACCGTGCCGCTGGTGCTGCTGCGCAGATACGCCTGCACTTGTTCGGCGACGATGCGCTCGTCGGGATCGCTGGACTCGATGACGACGTCGGCCGCCCACACGGTGAGATCGTGGCGTGTTCGGCACTCCGCCACGTCGTCGATGGCGTTGCTGCGCATCGTGCTGGCACGGCGGGACGCCACGGGCACACCGGCGTTCGTCAGTGCAGTTTTCACCGGCTCCAGCGTCACGTGGGTGCGCGCGAGCACGGCGATCGACGGCTCGACCCCTGATCGCAGGTGACGTTCGATGATTCGTCGTGCCACGTCGGCCTCGTCGATTTCGTCTTCGACCTCGACGTACTCGACCGGCAGACCGGAGGTGCGGCGAGAACGCAGCGACGACGCACCGACCAAAGTGCCTGCCTTGTCACGGGACATGCCGGCGGCATTCGCATCGGCATCGTGTGTCAGAACGTGTGTGGCAACCTGCAACACTTGCGGCGTGCATCGATAGTTGCTCGGCAGCGCGAGGACGGTCGGTCGGGGTAGCGCATCGGGAAGACTGCGGAACAGCGCGGGGTCGGCACCATTCCAGCCGTAGATGGCCTGCAGCGGGTCACCGACGATGAAGACGTCTTCGCGGTCGCCGCGCAACGCCTCGAAGAACGCGAACTGCAGCGGGTTCATGTCTTGCGCTTCGTCGACGAAGAGGTGCCGGAATCGGAATCGCGTCGCTTCGGCAAAGTCGGCCCGGTCGTGGAGCGCGCGCGAGGCGAGGCTGATGAGGTCGTCGAGGTCGGCGAGGCCGCGCTTTGCCTTGAGTTGTTCGTACGCGGCGTACGCCATGGCGATTCGTTGAGGATCGATCGGCGCGGCTCGACCGACGCGTTGCACCTCGCGCACGTAGCGGTCGGGCGAGACCATGCGGGCGTGCGCCCAGTCGATCTCGGCGAGCACGGCATGGCTCTGGCGCCCGAGCGAGTGTTCGCCGAGGGCCTGGTCGAGCAACGACACTCGATTGCCCACGATCGTGGGCACCGACGACGACGTGTCGGTCGCACGACGCCGCAGCAGCGCGAGCGCGACGGCATGAAACGTGCCGATCGTCGGCTGATCGACGTCGCCCGGACGGTCATGGCGGGTCACGCCGAGCGCGCGCAATCGTCGTCGCATCTCGGCCGCGGCCTCGCGGGTGAACGTGATGGCAAGCACGCGAGACGGGTCGACCCCACCCTCGGCGATGCGCCAGGCGATGCGATGGGTGAGCACACGGGTTTTCCCGGATCCCGCTCCGGCGTGCACGATGGTGGCACTCGGCGGGCACGTGACTGCGCGTCGCTGGTCGTCGTCGAGTTCTTCGAGCAACGCCAGCGGGTTCACGGCTGGCAGGCTACGACAACGGTGTCGCGAGCGACGCGCCGTCTGCGGCGCGAACGCGCATGACGAGCGTTCCGGC
>DAIPHP010000036.1:0-12005 GCA_036771295.1 Ilumatobacteraceae bacterium | reverse complement strand
TGCAACGTGGTGCCGGAGAGCGGAGCATTGAACAACTCGTTGCCGACCGTCACCATGCCGGCGTTGTTCACGAGCACGTCGATGCGACCGAACGCACTCGAAGCCGTGTTCACCAGCGCTTCGACGTCGGGTTCGCGCGTGAGATCGCCGACCACTCCCAGCACCTCACCCGCGCCGCCGGTCGATTTCAGTTCGGCGACTCGGTCGTGCACTCGACTGGTGGTGCTCGCGATCACCACGTTGCAACCGGCAGCCCTCAATCGCTTCGCAGTGGCAAAGCCGATGCCGCTCGCCGAACCGCATCCGGTGACCAGCGCGGCGCGCAGCTGCGTCACGTGCGAACTGGGTAGCGACGCCACGCGAACGGCGCGTTCACCAACACCGCCAGCACGACGAGCACCACGGCGTTCAACAACACGGGTCGCCACACGAACTGCCAGCCGAGGTCGGTGATTGCTTGTCCCCCGACGACGGCGCTCAGTGCGGTGCCGCCGCTCGGTGGATGCGTGATGCCGAGACGGATGATCGCGCCGGCGGTGACGCCGACGGCCACGCCCACTGCCAGCGCGGTGTTGTCGATCGACTTTGCGGCCGCCACACCGACGAGCGCGCCGAACGCGTGCGCCGCGAGCACTGGCAGCGGTTGTGCGAGCGGGCTGGTCGGCGTGGCGAAGAGCAGCACGGCCGACGCACCCATCGACATCACCAGGATCGGGGCCGTGCCGTCGAGCGCCCAGTCGCAGATCAGCCAGGTGATTGCCATGCCGATCGCGGCGCCGACAGCACCGATTGCGGCGTCTTTGTTGTTGGCGCGAGGCGCGAGCGGAAGCTTCACGTCAGCGCATTCCCATCCACTTGCCGAGTTTCGCGCGGCGTCCCTGTCTGGTCAGCGGAATACCGGTCGACTTCGAGATCTTTCGTTTTGCCGCGGTGATGCCGAGGGCTCGCTTCCACGAGAACGTGAGACCCGGAAACAACTTCACTGCTGTGCCTCCATCGCGTCGCTTCGACTTGTTGCTACGGCGAGTGTAGAGCGAGGGGTGAAGCACCAACGCAGACCCCCGGCGCTCGGCGGAGAGACACCGGGGAATCTGCCATCGGTAGAACCGACTTCTTGATCTTGGCAACTCGGTGAGGCGTCGTGCCAAACCGTGCCGCAAAAAGCCGGCTTACGCCAGCACGGCCAGGCTCAGGCCGAGACGTTGCTGGCAAAGGCGTTGCAGTACACGAGCTCGCCGTCGACGCGCAGGCCGTGCGCGACGTACGCCGGGGTCTCGATGTGCACCTCGGTGCCGCGGCCGACGCCGTCAGAAACGGTGCCCTCGGTCGACGCCACTTGCGCGAGGAACTTCTCCAGGGCCGCGATGCCGCGCTCGGCGTCGGCGGCCTCGGGCTTGCTGGAGAACTCGTCGGCATCGATCACTGCGGCGCGAACGATGGCCTCCCACGACGTTTGCAGCGCTTCGGTGCTGGGGAACACCTCGACACCGAGGATCTTGTCGCCGTGCGCGACCGCGACACCTACCTGGCCCGGCTGCACGCCGTTGTCGACGAACTTACGAACCACCTGCATGCGGTCGCCGCGACGATCGAGGTGCTCGTCGACGCCGAGGTAGAGCTCGCCGTCAGAACTCAGGTTGCGCGAGCTCAACTCGAGGGAGATCATGTTCCACACCTCGCCTTGGGCGGACGCTTTCGATTTCGCAACGTCGAGATTCCGTTTCACGCTGCGGGCCTTGGCTTCGCGTACGCGACGTGACGCGAATCGGCGCGAGTCGGCGAATTGCGAGAGGCCTGACCAGCGGCCAGCTTCGACGCACGACACCGGGATCACGATGGTCGCACCTGCGGGCACCACGATCGACACGTTCACGACGCGAGTCTGACGCCCGCCGCTGAGGATCTTGCCGGCAGGGATCAACAAGTCGTCCGCCGTGGGGTTGTGCACCTGCAACTGCGGCACGGTCGGAGTCTCGAGCTCGGAGACGACGAGTTCGTCGCCCGCGACCTTGATCTTTGAACCACGACCTTCCGGGGCGAAGATCGGGATCAGCGTGATGCCCTCGTGCGTGATCGGTGCGCCGGGCTTGAGGCTGGTGATGTCGGTGAGGAGTGCGGTGGTCATTGAATTGCCTTTCGTTGGTTTGTCGGACCGCGAGGGGTTCGCCCTTCGTGGGTGCCCCTGTTGGGGTACATGGGATACGCACGATGCCCCATGGGTGTGACTTGACAAACCCGGCAGATGTTCTATGGTGCCGCCTGTGACGCCTCTGTATCAGCCGCTCGCGGCGCGCAAACTTCTGTTCCGCAAACGCCTAGCGATGCACACACCCATGCATGAACAGCAATCGAAACGGGGCCTTCGTGCCATCGTCTGAAGCCGAGCGCTTCACCCTCCACCAGACCCTTCGCGGCCTCATGCCCGAAGCCGTCGCCGACACACTGATGTCGTACCTGCCACCGGCGGGCTGGAGCGACGTCGCCCGCACATCTGACATTGTCGCACTACGGGAAGCCACCAAACACGACATCGACGAACTCCGCACCGCCACCAAACACCAGATCGATCAACTTGGCGCCGCCACCAAACACGACATCGACGACCTCCGCGAACGCGTCGACCGACTTGAGGTGAAAATCGACAATCTCGCTTCGATGAAGCGTTATGTCGTCACTACCGGCCTCACGCTCGCCGGACTCATTACAGGATTCGGCTTCGCAATTCTGGGCGCCGTAACTTGACAAACTCGGCCGCTTGTCTACGATGCCGCCCATGAACCAATTCGAACCAGCTTCCGCGGGTGAGCGTTTCGAGCTTCACCTGACGCTCCGAAAACTTATGCCCGAGAATATTGCCGACATTCTGATGGCGTATCTTCCACCAGTCGGTTGGCGCGATCTACCGACTCGCGACGAACTCAATTCTTCTCTCGGGCAATTGCAGGCCAGCTTTGGCCGGATTGAGCGTCACTTGGCCGAAATCTCTCGACGTCTCGACCGAATGAGTTGACACGCCAGAAACAGCCGGGCTGCCAAGACACGACGCGGCGCGCGGCTCAGGCCCCCGGCAATTTGTAGTCAGCGAAGCGGTCGCGCAACGTCTTCTTCGAGAACTTGCCGACTGACGTCTTGGGCACTTGGTCGATGAACACCACGTCGTCGGGCAGCTGCCACTTGGCGAGTTTCGGCGCCAAGAACTCCAGAATTTCTTCTTTCGTCACGGTCTCGCCGTCTTTCGGCACCACGCAAGCCAGCGGTCGCTCCGACCACTTCGGGTGCGGCACGCCGACCACGGCGGCTTCTTTCACTTTCGGGTGCGACATCAACTCGTTCTCGATTTCGACCGACGAGATCCACTCTCCGCCCGACTTGATGAGGTCTTTGGTGCGATCCACCAAGCGGATGCGTCCGGCCGAGTCGACGACGGCGACGTCACCGGTGCGCAACCAGCCGTCTTTCGTGAAACTCTCCGCTGAGCGCGGGTCGTTGTAGTACGAACTCGCGATCCACGGGCCGGCGCACTGCAGTTCGCCGCTCGTCTCGCCGTCCCACGGCACCATCGTGGTGGTGTCGGGTTCGACCACTCGAAAATCGACGCCCAGCACGATGCGCCCCACGGTGGTGCGCAAGTCGGCCTGCTCCTCCGCCGGCAACTGCTGCTCGGCGGTGTTCAACGTGCACACTGCGGCGATCGGCGACGTTTCGGTCATGCCCCACGCCTGCAAGATCGGCAGACCGATCTCTTTTCGGTACGACTCGCTCAACGCCTTCGGCACTGCCGCGCCGCCGCACACGATGGCGCGTAGCGACGACGTGTCGCGACCCTTCAGTTCCGGCAGCACGGCCATCCAGATCGTCGGCACTCCGGCACCGACGGTGACCTTCTCGTTCACGATGTGATCGGCGATCGCCTTGCCGGAGAGATCCGGCCCGGGCATCACCAGATTGGCGCCGCACGTGGCGGCGGCGTGCGTGAGACCCCACGCGTTGACGTGGAACATCGGCACCACCGGCAACACCGTGTCGCTTTCGCGGATGCCGATCGAGTCGGCGACCATCTCGGCCATGGTGTGCAAGAACGTGCTGCGGTGCGAATACACGACGCCTTTCGGGTTGCCCGTGGTGCCGCTCGTGTAACACATGCTCGCGGCCTGGTTTTCGTCGGCCACGTTCCACTCCACCGCCTTGGCTTGCTTGAGCAGCGTCTCGTACTCGTGCACCTCGACGCCTTTCACGCTCTTGGGCGCCTCGCCTTTGCCGTCGTTCATGAACACGAGGTGCTTCAACGTGGTGAACGTGGGCATCAGCGGCTCGAGAATCGACCACAACGACGTGTCGCAAAACACGACTTCGTCCTCGGCGTGGTTGACGATGTACGTGAGCTGTTCGGGGAAGAGCCTGAAGTTCAACGTGTGCAGCACGCGGCTCGAGCACGGTGCCGCGAAGTACAACTCGAGGTGCCGGGCAGAGTTCCACGCCAGTGTCGCGACACGACCGTGCTTGGAGATCTTCAAGTTGTCGAGCACGCCGCCGAGCAACCGCGTGCGGTCGGCCCACTCGCCGTAGGTCGTGGTCACCTTGCCGGTCGCCGTCGCGGTGATGATCTTCTTGTCGCGGCTGTACCGCTCGGCTCGCTCGAACAAGTGAACGAGCGTGAGTTGCGTGGGCTGCATCAAACCCTTCATGTGGAATCCCCTCTCGTGCAGGTCGCTGTGCGGCGCCGTGCTTCCTTCCGAAGAATACACATGACCGCCGAAACCGACCACTTCGGCGTGCGGCCGCCAACTACCGTTCATGCGTGGCCACCCCGCTCGCCCGCCGCTCGGTGCTCGCATTCACCACCGGTCTCTTCGTGCTCGGCACCATCGGTTCGAACATCGGGCCCGCCCTGGTCGACGAGCGTCCCGAGCTGGTGCTGTTGCTGTCGTCGCGCAACCGCAACCTGTTCGCATCGGTGCCGTACATCGAGCTGGCGCCATACGTGCTGATCGGTTTCTTCCGCGTGCTCGCCGCCGCGCTGGCGCTGTACTACTGCGGGCGATTCTTCGGGGAAAAAGCCGTGCGATGGCTGGAGGGCCAAGCCGGCGAACCACCTCGTATATACGTGTGGCTCGAGCGCGCCGTCGACAAGTTGGGCGTGTGGGCCGTGATCATCTTTCCGGGCAGCAACGTGGTGTGTCTCTTGGTCGGTCATCGCGGAATGAAACCGCGAACGTTCCTCGCCTTCGTGTGCGTCGGCATCGGCATCAAATTGTGGGTGCTGCGGGTGTTCGGCCGAATCTTCGACAGCGAGATCCGCGCCTTTCTTGATTTCGTCGATCAATACCAGTGGTGGGTGGTCGTCGGACTCTTCGCGGTCTCGCTGCTGCAGGGGCAGATTCGTCGCGGCCCGTCGCGACCCGACTGAGCGTCTACGCGTCAACGTCGGGCTCGCTCGGCGGGTTTTCGTCGCCGAACCACCAATTCGCGAAGCCGAGCGACAGCTTCTCGCGTGTCAGATGTGACAGCACGTCGCCACCAGCGACGATTGCTTCTTGGATTACCTCGACGCCGTACCAGAACACCCTGACCTGCAGCATCATGTCTTCCTCCGACGTGCACCGCTCGAAATCGATGATCTGCACCGCACGCACCACGAAGCCGGCTTCGTTCAGGAGCGGCACGCCGCGATCGTCGTACACCACCGAGAACGTGCCGAGTTGCGGATCTTCGTTCAATTCGTCGCAGAACTGATGAGGCGCGCTCTGCACGAACACCCAGGTGCGGCACAGCATCTGGTCGTAGAACTCCGAGCGGCGGCCGAGAACGAGCTGAAGCGTCGAGCTGTCACGCTCGAGATCAATCACAATCTGGTCGTCGACGTCCGTGATCGTCGGTCGGGCGCCGTACGCGAGCGCGATGTCGGAGACTTCCTGGGCCGTGTAGTAGGTGCGGGACGGTGTGCGTTCGTCATTCATTGCTGGTCGCCTTTCTTTTCGCGTTTCATCTCGATGTGGCGACGGCTGTGCGCCGCCTTGTTGTTGCACACCGGGGCGTGCTTGACGCGAACGTGCAATGTGATGCCGTTGTCGCAATCTGGGCACTGCCAGCGGTGAGTGATGCGGGGTGTTGGGTTAAATATGGGGCAGCACTGTGGGGTAACGGTGTGCGAAATTGCAAGCACCTCCGCAAGTTGGTGGCTCCTACTACGTAGGAGCCACCAAAAAAATTTCTGCAGTGCGCGCGCTTGCACGTGCGCAGACCTGAGCATGTGTCGGGCGACGCGCTTGCACGTGCGCACACCCGTGTGCGAGACTGCCCCTCTATGGCAACCACCAAACTCGGCGGCAATCCGGTGAACACCAGCGGATCGCTCCCCTCCACCAATGCCCCGGTCCCCTCTTTCACGCTCGTGAAAGACGACCTCTCCGAAGTCACCAACGCCGACCTCAAGGGCAAGCGCGTGGTGCTGAACATCTTCCCCTCCGTCGATACGCCCACCTGCGCCAAGAGCGTCCGCAAGTTCAACGAGCTCGCCTCGCAGATGAACAACACCGTCGTGCTGTGCGTGTCAGCCGACCTGCCGTTCGCTCAGAAGCGCTTCTGTGGCGCAGAAGGCATCACCAACGTGCAGAATGCCTCGTCGTTTCGAACCGACTTCGGCAAGACCTTCGGTGTCACCATCGTCGACGGCGCGCTGAAGGGTCTGCTTGCTCGGGCGATCGTCGTGGTCGACGAGTCGGGCAAAGTCACGCACACCGAACTGGTCGAAGAGATCGCCCACGAGCCCAACTACGACGCAGCACTCGCCGCGCTGAAGTAGTTGTTTGCCGCGGCACTTGCCGCGCTCAAGTAGTCGCTCGCCTCGCGCTTTCGACCAGTTGACGGGCGTTCGTGCCGCACGCGCGCGTGCTTCTTAGTCGCGAAGGTGGGCGATTTCGTTCAGCGTCGAGAGACTTCGCAAGCCGTTGCGCGACGCGACCACACGGTGAATCGACGTGTACTGCGGATAAAAAAACCCGAGCTGCGTCTCGATGCCCAAGATGTGCGCGAGGTACTGGTTGATCACGCCACCGTGACACACGGCGACCACCCGCTCTCCCGGATGCCGCTCAATGATGCGCTCGCAGGCCGCAATCACACGCTGACGAAACAATTCGGGGTCGTCGTGGCCGTCTTCCCACTCACCGCGAATCATCTTCAGCCATCGCGGGTCGTCGGTGCCGCGCAGCTCTTCGATCGGCACGTACTCCTTCGAATTGCGGTCGAACTCGCTGATGTCTTCTTCGACGACCGGTGAGATGCCGATCTTCGCCGCCAACGGTGCCGCCGTCTCAATTGCGCGCTTCAGCGGGCTCACGTACACCGCGTCGATCTTCTCCGACGCCAGGTACGACGCGAGACGATCGGCTTGCGTACGGCCGTCGGGTGCGAGTTCCGGGTCGGCGACACCTTCGACTAGTTCACGACGCACGGGCAAGGCATGGCGAACGAGCAACAATTCCATTGCGGTGAGGCTACGACCGAGTCGCGAGACCGACGCGACGAGCGAACGAGATGAGTCGACCGCGCGTCAGGCGGGCAACAGCGACACGAGATTCAACTCGCGAACCGCACGATCAAAGCGCGTGTTCATGCAGTCGACCAACTCGAACGATCGCTTGTCGCTGAGATCCATGCCGCGGCTCGCCACGATCGGGTATGCGAGGCAGAACAACGCGGCCGATCGATAGTGCTCCCACAACGCCTTCTTGTCCACCAGCTCTTTCGGTGCTCCACCGCTCAAGACTCCGTCGATCCAGCGGTCGAACAGTTCGCGTTCGTGTTTGCTCGCATCGTCGGCAGCGATGCTCTGCGTGATGAAGTACGCGAGGTCGTATGCGCCGATGCCGGTGCCGATGAGTTGGAAGTCGAGCACGACCAACTTGTTCTGTTCGTCGAAGAACATGTTGTCGGCGCGATAGTCGCCGTGCGCCAGCGTGTTCGGCCCTTTTGCCAGCGACGCCAAGAGCGGCGCCACTGCGTTACCGAATCGCGGACCCACCTGCATGATGGAGTCGGGCATCTTGATTTCTTTCGTGCACTTCTCCCAGCCTTCGGCGAACACCATCGGGACGATCGCCGGGTAAATCGGATCGCCGAGGCTGATGGTGGTGCCGTCGGCCGCGAGGGCGTCGGCTTTGCCCCACCATTTGGCGTGCATCGCCGCGAGGCCGTCGACCGCGCGGCGCGCGTCGTCGATGTTCATGCCCTTCACTTGGTCGACAGCGCGGAGATTGCCGAGGTCTTCGACGACCATCGCGAACTGGCTGGTCTCTTCGTTGACCTCGCCGTAGTACGACTTCGACACCCGAAACGGAACGTCTTTGGCCAACGTCTTGAAGAACCGCACTTCGCGGATGTACATGCGCAGCACGGTGCTGGTGAAGGCCGCGTTCGGGTCGAGCGCCGGCATCTTCACGATGACTGAAGCCGGACATCCGCTGCCGGTGAGGTGCGATCGGTACACCGCGCTCGCCACACCGACACCGACGCCGATGATCTCGTTACGTACCGCCGTGACCTTCCAGCCGGTCGCCGCGCTCATCCACTCCGCAGTGACCTCGTCGATCGAGGTCGGAATCGCCGCTGCCATGTTGCCCCCTTCGTCGGATCGCACGGCCGCAAGACCGGCGATGTCGACGCCCCCTTCAGGCGTCAATCAGGGACAATACACCTTTCCTTTGGTCTTGAATTTCTTGACCTTGTCGAGCTGTTCTTTGGTGAGGTCAAGCACCTGCTCGAGATCCACGTCGCACAGCACCGCGCCCTCGAGATTGGCGCCTTTGAACGACGCCGCCGGCATGACGGCCGCGGTGAAATCGACGTTCTTCAAGGTGGCACCCTCGAAGTTCACCGCGCTCAGGTCAGAGCGAATGAAGATCGAGTTGGTCAGGTTCGTGCCCACGAAACTCGCACCAGCGAGGCTCGCCACCGAGAAGTCGATGAAATCCAGCTTGAGCCGCGAAAAGTCGACGCCGACCAGGTTCGCGTACTGACACGTGGTGGTCTTGATGCAAGCGATGTCGAGCACGGTCGTGGTCGTCACGGGCACGGTCGTCGTGGTGGTCGTGGTGGCTTCCACCGTGGTGGTGGTTTCTGGCGCGGTCGTCGTGACCGCACCCTGATCGGCGATAGTCGTCGCGGGCTGCGCTTCGGCCGCGGTGTTGTCTGTCGCTTCGTCCGCCTGACTGCACGCAGAAATCACGGAGAGTGCGAGCACGGCGACGGCCACACGACGGAGTTTCATTGCGTTCACACTATGGTGCGCGCTTGGCGCGGTGGCGCATGTCGCAACGGAAAGCGGCACCACTCGGCGAGAAATCTCCGCCACACTGAAGGGGTGAACAATTTCTCAATCGTGTCACCGTTCATCGTCGTCGCTGCCGACGAAGAAGCTGCCGACGGTATTCAGCGCTTCTTCACCCGCCCGGTCATCGCCATCGCGATCATCGTCGGCTGTTTCATCCTCACTCGAATCACCTACGCGATCTTGCGTGCCGTGGTGCGAAAGGTCGCCGACAGCAAGCCGGGCCGCGGCAAGGGCTGGTGGAAAAACACCATGCGTCGCGTCGGCGCCGAGACCATCGAAGGCGGAGAGAACCGCCGCCGGCAGCGCATCGAGGCGGCAACCGGCATGCTGCACCAATTGACGAGCTTCGTCTTGTGGATCATCGCGATCATCGCCGTGTTCAACGTGCTGGAGCTTGACGCAGCTTTCTTTCTCTCGAGCGCGGGCTTCATCGGTGCGGCGCTGGCCATCGGCGGCCAGCACCGAGTGAGCGACTATCTCACCGGCTTGGCCGTGCTGCTCGAGGACCGCTTCGGCGTCGGCGACGAGGTCGAAGCGAGCATCGGCTGGGAGAAACCCGTTCGCGCCACCGTAGAGCACGTCGGCGTGATCACCACCCGACTGCGCGACGGCAACAGCACCTACCACGTGCCGCACTCGAAACTCGAAATCATCCGCAACCTCAGCCAAGAGCCGGTGCGCGAGATGCTGCACTTCGACGTGAAGTCGTCAGACGCCCACCGTGTCTCTTCCACCGTGCGCGACCTGGCGGGCACGAAGGGGCTCACGACCGTGTTGTTCATCGACGAGATTCAGGCAGCTGGTGGCGAAGGCGACCGCGTCGAATTGAACGTGCGCACCACTCGCCCGCTGACCGACGCCGAGCGCGAGTTGCTGGTGCAAAAGGCCGCCGAGGTGCTCTCGAAAGACGAGTAGTCGCCCGCTTCGGCGGGCTCGCGAAGGCGAGTGACCCGCCGAGAACGCTCGACTTAGATGCCGAGCAGCGCGTCGAGGCCGAGCGTGACGCCAGGCCGACTAGCGATCTTCTTGCACGCGAGCACCACACCAGGCATGAAACTGGTTCGCTCGACCGTGTCGTGACGAATCGTCAGCGTCTGACCCTGGGTGCCGAGCACCACTTCTTGGTTCGCCACTGCCCCGCGCATGCGCACTGCGTGAATGCGAATGTCGGCCGGCCCCTTGGCGCCTCGCGCACCGGCGATGGCCTCGTGCGTCGTGGGATCTTTCGCCCAATTGCTGCTCGCCGCAGCCATGCGATTGGCGGTCGCGACGGCGGTGCCCGACGGTGAGTCGGCTTTGCCGTCGTGGTGAATCTCGATGATTTCTGCGGTGTCGAAGAACGGTGCCGCCAGTTCGGCGAATCGCATCATCAGCACTGCTCCGATGGCGAAGTTCGGGGCGATCAGGCAATTGCTTCGCGAGAACTCTTGCTTGAAGGTCTTCAGGTCGGCGTCGGTGAAACCCGTCGTGCCCACCACCGCGTGCACGCCGTGCAGCGCGAGCCACGGCAACGTCACGCGTGCCGCTGACGCGACAGTGAAGTCGACCACCACTTCGGCCTTCGCGTCTGCGAGTGCCTTGAGTTCGCGGCTGATCTTCACGCCTTGAGCGGTCGCGTCGCCGACGGTGTCGACGGCCGCGACCAACTCGAGGTCGTTGTCGGCGGCGACGGCGGCACAGACGGTGGCGCCCATGCGCCCTGCTGCACCGACGACGCCGACGCGAATCATGTTCAGCCGCGGAAGTCGGCGTCGAACTCTTCTTCGAAGCTCACCGACACCGGCGCGCTGCCACGGTCGTTGCCGCCGCGGTCGTCGTTGCGGTCACGGCCGCCACGATCTTCGCGCGGGCCACGGTCGTCTCGGCCGCCTCGGTCACGATCTCGGTCGCGCCCGCCACGGTCGTCACGACGGTCTCGACCGCCACGTCCACCACGGTCGTCACGACGGTCGCGTCCGCCACGTCCGCCGCGGTCACGATCTCGACCACCACGGTCGTCGCGTCCGCCGCGGTCACGGTCGCCACGGTCGCGGCGATCTCCGCCACCACCGCCGCTGCCAGCCATTGGTTGTCCGTCTGGGCCGATGAGCGAGAGGCTCACCTTGCCGCGGTCGTCGATGTCATCGACGCGCACCGTGACCTCGTCGCCGAGGTTGAGCACGTCTTCGACTCGCGCCACGCGCTGGCCGTTGCCGAGCTTGGAGATGTGCACCAGTCCGTCGCGTCCGGGGAGGATGTTGACGAACGCACCGAACTGCGCGATGTTGACCACGCGGCCGGTGTAGGTGGCACCGAGTTCCGCCGTCGGCGGGTCGACGATGTTGAGGATGCGAGTCTTCGCGTCTTCGACCTTCGACGAGTCGGGCGAACCGATCGTGACGATGCCCACGGCGCCGTCGTCGTCGACGGCGATGTCCGCGCCGGTCTCCTGCTGGATCGTGTTGATGACCTTGCCCTTCGGGCCGATGACCTCACCGACCTTGTCGAGCGGAATGGTGAACGACACGATCTTCGGCGCGCTCTCGGCCACGGTGGTGCGCGGCGCCTGGATCGCCGACGTCATGACGTCGAGGATCTTGAGGCGGGCTTCCTTGGCCTGCTGCAACGCCGATGCGAGCACGTCGCTCGGGATGCCGTCGATCTTGGTGTCCAACTGCAGCGCGGTGACCGCGTC
>DAIPHP010000035.1:0-12671 GCA_036771295.1 Ilumatobacteraceae bacterium | reverse complement strand
TTCAAAGTGCCCGAGGGCGAGGTGTACGTCGCGATCGAATCTCCTCGCGGCGAGATCGGTTGCTACATCGCGAGCGACGGATCCTCGGTGCCGTACCGCATGCACGTGCGTGCGCCGAGCTTCGTGAACGTGCAGTGCCTGCCGCACATGATGCGCGGCGGGCTCGTCGCTGACGCCGTCGCGGTGATTTCGTCGATCGACCCCGTGCTCGGGGAGGTCGACCGATGAGCCGTCTCACCGAGGACCGCGTGAAGACCGCAAAGGAGATCATCGGCAGGTTTCCGCGCAAGAAGTCGGCCCTCATTCCGTTGTTGCATCTCGCGCAGGAGCAAGACGGGTACGTGGCGCAAGACGCGATGGTGCACATCGCCGAGCTGCTCGACTTGGCGCCCGCCGAGGTGTACGGCACGGCCAGCTTCTACGAGATGTTCAAGTTCCACCCGGTCGGCAAGTACTGCATCAACGTGTGCACGAACATCTCGTGCCAGCTCGTCGGCGCGTGGAACCTGTTGCACCATGCCGAAGAACGCCTGGGCATCAAGTCGGGCGGCACCACCGAAGACGGCCTCTTCACCATCGAAGACGTCGAATGCATCGCCGCCTGCACGGAAGCCCCGGCGCTGCAGGTGAACTACCGCTACCGCTACAAGGTGACACCGGAGTCGTTCGACGCGTTGATCGACGATCTGCGCGCAGGAAAACTGAGCGGCGAAGTGCCGCCGCACGGCACGCTCGCCACCGTGCGCCAACAGACCACGGAGACCTGGAGCAACCGTGGTGTCGAAGCGCAGGCGAAAGTAGACGAACGATGAGCGTTCCCACCGGCCCGCGCATCATCACCTCGCGATTCGACGTCGCCGACGGTCACACCTACGCGGGATACGTGCGCACGGGCGGGTACGCGTCGTTGCGCAAAGCCGTCACGTCGATGTCGCCCCAGCAAGTGCACGACGAAGTGAAGGCAGCCGAGATTCAAGGACGCGGCGGGGCAGGGTTCCCGGCCGGCACGAAGTGGGGCTTCCTGCCCGCCGACGTGCATCCGCGGTACCTCGTGATCAACGGCGACGAGAGCGAGCCGGGCACGTACAAGGACCGCCTGCTCATGGAGCGCGACCCGCACCAACTGATCGAAGGAATCGTCATCGCGTGCTACGCGCTGAACGCGGCGCAGGCGTTTCTCTACGTGCGCGGCGAGATGGCGCTCGCGCAAGAACGACTCGCCCAGGCGCTCAACGATGCGTACGCCAACAACATGGTCGGCAAGAACGTCTGCGGCAGCAACTTCTCCGTCGACGTGACGCTCACCTGGGGCGCCGGTGCCTACATCGTCGGCGAGGAGACCGCCTTGATCGAGAGTCTCGAGGGGGAACGCGGCATGCCGCGACTGAAGCCGCCGTTCTTCCCGGCGGTGAAGGGCCTGTACATGCAGCCCACGATCGTGAACAACGTCGAGACGCTCGCCAACGTGCCGTACATCGTGGGCAAAGGCGGCGGGGAATTCAAGTCGATCGGCGCGCCGACGTCGACGGGCATGCGCATGTTCGCCGTGAGCGGGCACGTGAACAAGCCGGGCGTGTTCGAAGTGCCCAACGGCGTCACGACGTTTCGCATGCTGTTCGAAGCGTCCGAATACTGCGGGGGAGTCCGCAACGGCGGCAGCGTGAAGGCGTTCATTCCCGGCGGCGCGTCGGCGATGTGGTTCTTCCCCGAGCATCTCGACATGGCGCTCGACAAGCCCACCGTCGACAAGGCGGGCTCGATGCTCGGCTCGGGCGCCATCGTCGTGATGGATCAGACCACCGACATGGTCGCGGCGTGCTGGCGAATCGTGCGCTTCTTTGCCCGCGAGTCGTGCGGCAAATGCACGCCGTGCCGCGAAGGCACCACGTGGCTGGAGCGCGTGCTGAAGCGCATGCTCGACGGACACGGTCGACCCGAAGACATCGACTTGCTGTTCGAGGTCAGCGAGAGCATCAGCCCCGGTATCGCTTGGCCGCCGCGACAGACGACCATCTGCCCGCTCGGGCCGTCGGCGGTGTCACCGATCGCGTCGGCAGTACGACGTTTCCGTCACGAATTCGAGCACTACATCGAGCACGGCCGCCCCGTCGACGGCGTCGAGTCGCCGTTCCATTCGCACGCCGCGAGTCACGCCTAGGAAACCACGATGACCGACACCGCAGCACCGAAGACCACGGTCAGCGTCACCATCAACGGCCGTTCGGTCGAGGCCAAACCCGGTCAGCTGTTGATCGACGCCTGCCAAGAGTCGGGGTCGTTCGTCCCGCACTTCTGCTACCACCCGCGCATGTCGCCGGTCGGTATGTGCCGCCAGTGCATCGTCGAGGTCGAAGGACCGCGCGGCAAGGCGCTCGTCGTGTCGTGCATGACTCCCGTCGCCGAGGGTCAAGTCGTGTCGACCACGTCCGAGCCCGCCAAGCGCGCGCAAGAAGGCGTGCTCGAGCTGTTGCTCGCCAACCATCCGCTCGATTGCCCGGTGTGCGACAAGGGAGGCGAGTGCCCGCTGCAAGACCAGGCGTTCTCACACGGCCCGGGCGAGAGTCGCTACGTCGAAGAGAAGCGTCACTACGAAAAGCCGATTCCGATCAGTGACCTCGTCTACCTCGACCGCGAGCGCTGCATCCTGTGCGACCGCTGCACGAGGTTTGCCAGCGAAGTCGCCGGTGACCCGCTGATTTCATTCACCAGCCGCGGCAACAACACCCAAGTGATGACGTTCCCCGACGAGCCGTTCAGCTCCTACTTCTCCGGCAACACCGTGCAGATTTGCCCGGTCGGTGCGCTGACGGCGTCACCGTACCGATTCAAGGCCCGTCCGTGGGACCTCGAGCAACTCGAGAGCACTTGCACCACCTGCAGCGTCGGCTGCCGCACCGTCGTGCAGAGCAGCAGGGACGAGATCGTGCGATACCAAGGCGTCGACGTCGAGTCGGTGAACTGGGGCTGGCTCTGCGACCGCGGGCGCTTCAACTTCGAGTCGGTGAATTCAAAGAACCGCGTCGGCACGCCGATGGTGCGAAAAGACGGTTCGCTCGTCGAAACGACGTGGGCCTCGGCGCTCGACGCCGCCGGTCGCGTCCTGCGGGTCGTGATGAACGACAAAGGGGCGAGTGCAGTCGCGATCATCGGCGGAGCGCGCGGAACGAACGAAGACGCGTACGCCTGGGCGAAGTTCGCCGACACGTTCGGCATCACGGCACGCGACGCGCAACTCGGCGACGGCCTGCCGGCCCAAGTGTTCGCGCTGCCGCAAGCCACCATTGCCGAGGCGTGCGCGTCGTCGACGGTGATCCTGCTGGCACCTGACCTCAAAGAAGAACTGCCGGTGCTTTACCTGCGACTGCGCGACGCCGCAGAGAAACGAAAGACCCGCATCATCGAGGTGTCGCCGCGAGCCGGCGGTCTCACCGACTATGCGTGGAAGTCGGTGCGCCACGACCCGGGTGACCAGCCGCGAGTGGTGAGCGAGCTGTTGGCGACCCCCGAGGTGTCAGCGCAACTCGCCCGCGGGGCCGTGACGGTCGTCGTCGGTCGCGGAAACCTCGCAGAGTCGCCCGAGTACGCCCTGCTGGCGGTGGGTGCGGTGTTGAACGCCAAGCCCGATGCCCGAGTGTTGCCGGTGGTTCGGCGAGGAAACGTGCGCGGGGCGGTGACCGCGGGTCTCACGCCGGCGTCGCAGGACGGCGACACCAACTCGATACTCGCCGCGGCTGCGGCGGGCAAGGTCGAGTGCCTCGTGTTGCTCGGCGCCGACCCGCTCGTCGACGTGCCTGACGCTGACCTGGCCCGTCGCGCGTTCGCCAGCGTGAAACACGTGATCGCCGTCGACACCTTCGTCACGGAATCAGCGCGGCACGCCGAGGTGTTCTTGCCGGCGTCGGCGTACGCGGAAAAAGTCGGCACCACCACCAACTGCGAAGGTCGCGTCAGCGACGTCGCGCAGAAGATCACCACGGCGGGCACCGCTCGACCGGACTGGATGATCGCGGCCGAACTTGCGCTGGAACTGGGGAACGACCTCGGCTTCACCTCGTACGCGCAGTTGCACGACGAGCTCACGTCGCGAGTGCCGGCGTTCGCACCTGCCGCCGATGCCGGCGCCGTGCGCCGCGAGGGTGTGGTCGTCGCACACCCAGCGTCGGTACGGATCACCGCTGCTCCGACGCCTGCTGCGCCGAGATTGAACCACCACTTCCGACTCCACGTCGCGCGCGTGCTCTACGACCGGGCAGTCTCGACGGCGGAGAGCCCTTCGCTGGCCCCGCTCGCGCGTGACGCAGCGGTGCACCTGCACCCGAGCGACGCACAGCGACTCGGCGTGCGAGCCGGAGCCGACGTCAGGGTGGCAGCGAACGGATCTGCCGTCGTGCTGCCCGTGGTGTTCGACGAGGCCGTCGGCCGCGGGGTCGCGTTCGTGCCGTTCAACCAGCGGGGCAGCGACGTGCGAAGCGTGATTCGACATGACGTGCCCGTCACCGACGCCGTGATCGAGGCCGTGTGATGAGACATCACGTCTCGCTGCGTCCGATGCTCGACCCGGCGCTCGAGGGTGACGTGTTGTGGACGCCGCTTCTCATCGTGGTCTTGAAGGTGCTCGTGGTGTTCGTCGTCGGCCTCGTCGCGACGATGTTGATGGTGTGGTTCGAGCGCAAGGTGATCGCGGGAATGCAGAACCGTATCGGGCCGAACAAGGCGGGCCCTTACGGTTTGTTGCAGACGCTCGCCGACGGCATCAAGTTGTTCTTCAAGGAAGACTTGTTGCCGCGCCGATCCGACCGTTTCGTCTTCGCGCTCGCCCCGTTCCTCGCGTTCGTTCCTGCCTTCTTGTCGTTCGCGATCATTCCGCTGGGCGGCGATTTCCGCGACGGCAATGACGGCACCGTCACGTGGTTCGGCGTGCAGACCCGCGTGCAACTCGCCGACCCGCACGTCGGCGTGCTGTTCGCGTTGGCGATCTCGTCGATCGCCGTCTACGGCATCATGTTGGCCGGCTGGTCGAGCGGCTCGAAGTACCCGTTGCTCGGTTCAGTTCGGGCATCGGCGCAGATGGTCAGTTACGAAGCGGCGCTCGGGCTGTCGCTGGCGAGCGTGTTGCTCGTGGCCGGCACCCTGTCGACGAGCGGCATCGTGGCGGCGCAGTCATCGCTGACCGACTGGCACGTCGTCGCCACCGGCGTGGTGCCGTTCATCATCTTCCTCATCGCCGCGACCGCGGAACTGAACCGCCCGCCGTTCGACTTGGTCGAAGCCGAGCAGGAACTCGTCGGCGGCTTCAACACCGAGTACTCCTCGATCCGATTCGCGCTGTTCTATCTCGCGGAGTTCATGAACACCGTGAGCATGTCGGCGTTCATCGTCACCTTGTTCTTCGGCGGTCCGCAGCCGGTTTCCGTGGGCGGAGTCACGCTCGACATCCCGCTCATCCCCAACGCGCTCGAGGGCACGGTCTGGCTCTTGCTCAAGGTGCTCGTCTTCCTCTACATCTACGTCTGGTTCCGGGCCACGCTGCCGCGCCTGCGATACGACCAGCTCATGGACCTCGGCTGGAAAGTGCTCATCCCCGCATCCCTCGCCTGGTTCTTGTTGCTGGCTGCTCAGCGTCTCGCCCGTGACGAGGGCTGGAACGTCTTCGTCGTCACCGGGATCTCGGTGGTCGTTCTCGCGGGCTGCTATCTCCTGATGTTGTCCGCCTTCTCGGTGAGCAACAAGACTCGTGAGTCGGAAGGAGCACAGTTCTAGATGGGTTATCTCGGCGGCTTCCTCGTCACGATGCGTCAGCACGGTCGCAAGAACCGTGTGACGACCCAGTACTCGGGTGGGCGTCTCTTCAAGCGCAAGAAGCGCAAGGCCGGGACGATGGACGAGAAGATCGACAAGCCCGAGCGTCTGCACGGCCGCCACGTGTTGAACCGTTACGAAGACGGCATGGAGAAGTGCATCGGGTGCGAGTTGTGCGCGGCGGTGTGTCCGGCCAAGTGCATCCACGTGCGCGGTGCCGACAACGACCCGGACAACCCGACGTCACCGGGGGAGCGATTCGGCTGGATCTACGAGATCAACTATCTCCGCTGCATCCACTGCGACCTCTGCGTCGAAGCGTGCCCCACCGAAGCAATCACCGAGACGAAGCTGTTCGAGTTCTCGTTCACGAACCGAAAAGACGCGATCTACACGAAGAACGAGTTGCTCGTAGGTGATGACGGCAAGCCCAAGCACCTGCCGTGGGAAGACTGGCGACCGGGCGAAGACCAGCACACCTCGGCGTGGATGCGCGCGACCGCACCCGCCGGCGACGCCTCGTTCGTCGGCGTGGTGTCGTGGGCGGGCGAGCTCGGGTACGGAGTACGTGCGGCGGAAGCCGAGCAACGACGAGCCGACTCGCGCGATGCGGCGGTCGATTCGCAGCCGAGCGATGCCCGGAGCAGCAAGTAGCCGCGATGGAACTGGTGGTGTTCGTCATCGCGAGCGCGATGATGCTCGTCGGGGCGGTGGGGGTGATCACCCGCAGGAATCCGGTGCACGCCGCACTGTCGTTGGTGCTGACGCTGTTCGGCGTCGCGGTGCACTTCGTCGCGCTCGAGGCGTATTTCTTGGCGGCAGTACAGATCATCGTGTACGCCGGGGCGATCGTGGTGCTCTTCCTTTTCGTCATCATGCTGCTCGGAGTCGACAAGGCGGAAGACTTGGCGACTGAGCCGCTCGTCACGCAACGTTGGCTCGCCGGTGTGGCGGGTCTCGGGCTGCTCGGCTTGCTGGTCATCGCCGTGGCCCGCGGGGCGGACGTGCTCACCATGCGGTCGGAAGGACTCGCGACGTCGGCGGAGAACGCCGGAGGTGACGCGAACATCCAACAATTGGCACGTTCGGTGTTCGGCGACTACGTCGTCGCGTTCGAGCTCACATCGGTGTTGCTCGTCGTCGCCGTCGTCGGCACCGTCATGCTCGCCCGCAAACGAACCGCAGGGCAGGCCTGATGCCAGTCCCCACGACGCTCTCGTACCTGGTGGTGGCCGCACTGCTGTTCGTCATCGGCGCCGTCGGCGTGATGATTCGCCGGAATCCCCTCGTGATGTTCATGTGCATCGAATTGATGCTCAACGCAGTGAACCTCTCGTTCGTGGCGTTGGCCCGGGAGCTCACGGACATCGACGGACAGTCGATCGTGTTCTTCGTACTCGTGGTCGCAGCCGCAGAAGTCGTGGTGGGTCTCGGCATCATCGTGGCCATCATGCGCAATCGCTCGTCACTCACCGCCGACGACCTCGCCGAGTTGAAGGGCTGAGCCGATGACCGATCTCGTCTGGCTCGTACCGCTCTTCCCGCTCGTCGGAGGGCTCGTGCTGATGGCGTTCGGTGCCCGTATCGGCGAGCCGCGTGCCGGATGGCTGGCGACGCTCGCGACTGCGTCCTCGTTCGTCGTGACCGTGTTCGTCTACTTCGACTTGCTCGGCATGCCCGCCGAAGAGCGCTCGCACGTGGTGTCGCTCTTCTCGTGGATTCCGGTCGGTTCGCTGCAGATCGACTTCGCGCTCCTTGCCGACCCGTTGAGCGTGACGATGGCGCTCTTCGTGACCGGCATCGGTTCGCTCATCCACCTGTACGCGATCGGGTACATGCACGGCGACCCGAAATTCTCGAAGTTCTTCTTGTACTTGAACCTGTTCGTCTTTTCGATGCTGGCGCTCGTGCTCGGCGAGAACCTGCTCGTCACCTTCCTCGGCTGGGAAGGCGTCGGTGCCTGCTCGTATTTCCTCATCTCGTTCTGGCACACGCGCGAGAGCGCGGCAGTGGCCGGCAAGAAAGCGTTCGTCACCAACCGAATCGGCGACTGGGGCGTCATGACCGCGATGTTCGTGGCGTTCTCCGCTGTCGGCTCGGTCTCGTACAAGGCGATCAACGAGGCAGCGCACGAGGGCTCGATCTCCAAGGCGTCGATCACCGCAATCGCGATCTTGTTGTTCGTCGGCGCGTGCGGCAAGAGCGCGCAGCTACCGCTCTACTTCTGGCTGCCGGACGCCATGGAAGGCCCGACCCCCGTGTCGGCGCTCATCCACGCCGCGACGATGGTCACCGCCGGCGTGTTCCTCATGACGCGTGTCGCGCCCGTCGTGACCGAGTCGTACGCCTGGGTACCCGACACCATTGCGGTCGTCGGCGCGGCGACGGCGTTGTTCGCGGCGACGATCGCGGTCGCCCAGCACGACATCAAGCGAGTACTCGCGTATTCCACGGTTTCGCAGCTCGGCTTCATGTTCCTCGCCATCGGCAGCGGCGCCTACGTCGCGGCGATCTTCCACATGGTGACCCACGCGTTCTTCAAGGCGCTGCTCTTCCTCGGCAGCGGCTCCGTGATTCACGGGATGCACCACGAACAAGACATGCGCAAGATGGGCGCGTTGCGCATCGCCATGCCTGTCACGGCTTTCACCTTCATCGTCGGATGGCTCGCCATCGCCGGCGTGCCGCCGTTCGCCGGCTTCTGGTCGAAAGATGAGATCTTGTTGTACGTGTACGCCGACAACCGACTCCTCTACGTGGTCGGCATGGTCACCGCGCTGTTGACGGCCTACTACATGACGCGACAAGTGATTCTCGTGTTCTTCGGCGAGGCCCGCTGGCACGACGCCTCCGCTGACCACGGGGCGCACGGCGACTTTCGTCCGCACGAGAGCCCGAAGGTGATGCTCGTGCCGCTCGTCGTTCTGTCGGTGTTGTCGGTGGTCGGCGGAGGAATGCAACTTCCGTTCTCCAAGAGCCTGCACTTTCTCGAGCACTGGCTCGAGCCGGTCATCGAAGGCGCGGAGCGCGACATCAAAGGCACCTGGGCCTACGACAACAAGTACGTGTTGCTCGGCGTCGCCATCGTCGTCGCGCTGGCAGGCATCGCGCTGTCGGTGGCGGTGTATGCGAAACGCCGCCTCCCTGCGGTCGAGCCGAAGCTGCTGGAGAACGCGTGGTACTACGACGCGTCCGTCGCTCGTGTCGTGGGTGGTCCCGGTGCGGCGGCCTTCCGAGGAGTCACCGCGTTTGACGCTCGCGTCGTCGACGGGGCAGTGAACGGGACAGCTGCGTTAGCACGCGGGCTCGGTTCGGTCGTGCGTCGCTCACAGACGGGTTTCGTGCGCGCCTACGCGGCGATCATCGCGCTCGGAACGGTCGGTCTGCTCGCGTGGTTCGTCTGGAGAGGATGGCTCGCATGATGCTCGCCGCCTCGACCTCGTCGTTGCCGTTCCCGATTCTGACGTCGCTCGTCGTGGTGCCGTTGTTGGGTGCGCTGTTGGTCGTGCTGCTCGGGCGAGTTCGCGACGAGTGGAGCAAGCTCGTCGCGTTGACGGCCAGCGTCACGACCGGCGGGCTGAGCATCTGGATGTTGCAGGCGTTCGACGGGTCGGATGCGGGATTCCAATTCGTCTCCAAGCACGAGTGGATTCCGGCGTGGGGCATCTCTTGGCACCTCGGCGTCGACGGGATCTCGCTCTTCTTGCTCGTGCTCACCGGCGTGCTGTTCCCGCTCGTGATCGCCGGCGTCGATCCGCACCACGACGAGCGGCCGTATCTCGCATGGCTGCTCGTGCTCGAAGCTGGCGTGATGGGTTCGTTCGTCAGCCTCGATCTCTTCCTCTTCTTCGTGTTCTTCGAGATCGTGCTGGTGCCGATGTACTTCCTCATCGGCGGGTGGGGTTACGACCAGCGCGTGTACGCCGCGACCAAGTTTTTCCTCTTCACGATGGCCGGATCGGCATTTCTCCTCGTCGGCATCGTCGCGACGGCGTTGCTCTCCCGCGACGCGGTCGGCGGCGTCACGTTCGACGTTGTCGCACTGGCGGAGAGCGGGGCGCTCAGCGTCACCCAAGGCCGCTGGCTCTTCGTCGCGTTCGCAATCGCCTTTGCCGTGAAAGTGCCGCTGTTCCCGGTGCACACCTGGCTGCCCGACGCTCACACGCAAGCTCCGACGGCCGGTTCGGTGATTCTTGCCGGCGTGCTGTTGAAGATGGGCACCTACGGTCTGTTGCGATTCTGCGTGTACCTGTTCCCTGAAGCCAGCGTGTGGGCGCGGCCGGTGCTCTACACGCTCGCCGTCATCGGCATCATCTACGGGGCGATCGCGGCGACGATGCAAAAGGATCTGAAGCGACTGGTCGCGTACTCCAGCGTCGCCCACCTCGGCTTCATCGTGCTCGGCACGTTCGCACTCACCGACCAAGCGGTGACCGGCGGCGTCGCGCAGATGGTGAACCACGGAGTGTCGACCGGGGCACTGTTCTTGCTCGTCGGAATGATCTACGAGCGACGCCACACTCGACAAATCGCCGAGTTGCGCGGGTTGCAGCAGGTGGCCCCCGTGTTCGCCGGTTTCTTCATGGTCGTGATGCTCTCGTCGATCGGTTTGCCCGGTCTCAACGGGTTCGTCGGTGAGTTTCTCATCTTGATCGGCGCGTTCGACACCGCGCGCTGGTGGGTGATCGTCGGCACGGTCGGCGTGGTTCTGGCCGCCCTGTACTTGCTGTGGGCATACCAACGGGTGTTCCACGGCGAGGTCGACGATGCCAACCGCGGCTTTGCCGAGCTGCGACCCCGCGAAGGTCTCCTGCTCGCCGCCTTCGTCGCCATCATCGTGTTCACCGGCGTGTATCCCAAGCCGATGCTGACCCGCATCGAACCGAGCGTGAACGCGCTGATCGAGCACGTCGAATCGCGCACCGAATACCGACAGCCCGCGCAGGGCGAGGCAGGGGAGTAACCAGTGGATCTCGTTGCTGACTTTGCGCCGCCGTCGATCGATTGGTACGCGCTCTCGCCGTACATCGTGCTGCTCGCCGGCGCACTGGTGCTGCTGCTCGTGGGCTCGCTCACGCCTCGCTGGCCGCGCGGGTGGTACGCCATCGTTGCCGCGGTCACAGCAGGTGCGGCGGGCGTGCTGACATCGATGCAGTTCGCGGCACTCGCCGACGAGCAGCCGCGCACCCTCGTGAAGGGTGCCCTTGCCCACGATCGATTCGGGCTCCTCGCCTTCGTCGCCATCTGTGTCGCGGTGATCCTGACGAGCATGATCGCCAGCGAGTCCGCCAACGATTCGCTCGAGCCGTACGCGCTGATGTTGACGTCGGCGATTGGGGCGGCGGTCATGGTGACCGCCAACGACTTGGTGGTGTCGTTCCTCGGCATTGAGATTCTCAGTATCTCCATGTACGTTCTCGTGGCGAGCGACCGACGCCGAGCCTCCAGCCAGGAGGCCGGCCTCAAGTACTTCGTCTTGGGCGGCTTCTCGTCGGCGTTCTTGCTGTACGGCATCGCGCTCGTGTACGGCACCACGGGCCAGACGAGCATCGACGCGATAGGCACGGTGCTGGCCGACGAAGTCACGGTGCCGCGCAACGACACGATGCTGCTCGCCGGTGTGGCGCTGCTGTTGGTGGGATTCGCCTTCAAGGTGTCGTTGGTGCCGTTCCACTCCTGGACACCCGACGTTTATCAGGGCGCGCCTACGTACGTCACCGGATTCATGGCGTCACTCGGAAAGATCGCCGCGGTCGTCGCCCTCGTACGTCTCTTTGTCGTTGCCTTCCCGACTCGAGCTGACGACTGGCGTCCGGCACTCTTCGTTCTGGCCGTCGCCACGCTCGTGGTCGGCTCGGTGCTGGCCATCGTGCAGACCGACGTGAAACGGATGCTCGCGTACTCGTCCGTGAGCCACGCCGGCTTCATGCTCGTCGGTCTCGAAGCTGCAGGCCGTCTCGGTTCAGCCTCGGCGGAAGACGGCGTCTCGTCGTCATTGGTGTACGTGGTGCTGTACTCCGTGCTGGCCGTTGGCTCGTTTGCAGCCGTCTCGATCGTGTCGCGCGGCGCCACCGGTGTCGCCATCGGCGACGCGAACGCCCTGGGTGGCACCTCACTCGACGCATTCAAGGGTGTGGCGAAGACGAACCCAGTGTTTGCTCTCGGTTTCACCGTGTTGCTGCTGGCGCAGGCCGGCGTGCCGCTCACGAGCGGCTTTGTCGCGAAGTTCGGGGTCGTTCGCGCGGCTGTCTCGACGGAGAGCTACGCACTCGCAATTCTCGCGATGATCGCTGCAGTGATTGCTGCGTACCTGTATCTGCGAATCATGGTGAGCATGTGGCTGGCCGAGGCGGCTTCGCCGAAACCGCTGTCGTTCGGAATCGCGTCTCGGTTCACGATGATTGCGACCGTCGCCATCACGTTGGTGCTCGGCGTCGTGCCCGGTGTCGTCCTCCGCCTCGACGGGCTCAGCGAACTGTTCTCCGGCTAGCCGCCAGGCTCGGACTCAGGGCTCTCCGACGGACGAGTCACCTACGACACGCGTGAACGAACGATTCGAACAGTCGCCGTTGATCTGCTGACTCCGCTGCATCATCTTCTGGATGCCATTGCACGCCGACGACCCATGTGCAGTGTCGATGCTCGACGGCCTCGATGACACCGTCTGGTGCACGTGCCGTAACGATCAGATCCATCGCGACTTCCTTCAGGGCTTGGTGATGAAACGAGTGCGACCGTTCTGGTGAGCGAGTCGCCATCGCGGTTGCAATCCGCGATCCCGACTCGAGCAAGATCGGGTGGTACGTGTCCCAGTGACTCTCACGATCTGGGAGCACGTCACCAAGATCCTGGTGCAACGTGCCACCAAGCGC
>DAIPHP010000034.1:0-13163 GCA_036771295.1 Ilumatobacteraceae bacterium | reverse complement strand
TGCGACACCTGGCGCCGGAGGCCAGTGCTCTATCCGCTGAGCTACGAGGGCAGCGTGTGCCTTGCGCGCCGACGCTATCTCGCGGGCGTCGCGTCGCTATCCGAGTCGTATCCGCAACAATGAAAGGGTGAAACGAGCGCTCGTGTGCGAGGTGTGCGTGCCGGTCGGCGCGCACGTGCCCGGCGTGGTCGGTGGGGCAGCGTGACTGACGCGGCAGCCGTCGTCGTCGAGCGCATCGGCGCCGTGGTTGCGCGGCTGTATCCGTCGGTGACCGACGGGCTCGACTCGGCCGCGCGTCCGAGCGATCGCTGCGACGCCCAGATCAACGTCGCCTTGGGTTTGGCGAACAAAGTCGGGAAGAAGCCGCGTGACGTGGCCCAGGAAATCGTCGACCAACTCGACGTGCGCGGCATCTGCTCGAAGGTGGAAGTCGCCGGCCCCGGTTTCCTGAATCTCACCTTCGACGATTCGCATCTCGCGACGTTGCTCGACGGTGTGTCGCGCGACGACATGCTCGGCATTCGCCGTGCTACGACGCCGCAGCACGTGGTGATCGACTATTCGGCACCCAACGTGGCCAAAGAGATGCACGTCGGCCACCTGCGATCGACGGTGATCGGTGACGCGTTGGTCCGCATGTGCGAGCGCGTCGGCCACAAGGTCGATCGCGAGAACCACATCGGCGACTGGGGCACACCGTTCGGCATGCTCATCGAGCACCTCGTCGATCTCGGCGAGACGGGTGCCGCCCGCGAACTGTCGGTTGGCGACCTGGACGGGTTCTACAAGCAGGCACGCGAGAAGTTCGACGCGTCCGCGCAGTTTCAAGAGCGCGCCAGAGCCCGCGTGGTGGCGTTGCAAGGCGGCGACGCAGAGACGCTGCGACTGTGGCGGCTTTTGGTGGCCGAGAGCTCGCGCTACTTCGCCACGGTGTACGAGAAGCTGGGTGTGCTGCTCACCGAAGCCGACTTGCGCGGTGAGAGCGCCTACAACTCGCTGCTTGCCGAGGTGGTCACGAGGTTGAAGAACGCGTCGTTGCTCACGGTCGATGACTCCGCAGAAGTCGTGTTCGTCGACGGCTTCACGAATCGTGACAACGAACCGCTGCCGCTGATCATCCGCAAGAAAGACGGCGGCTACAACTACGCGACGAGCGACCTGGCCTGCGTGATCGACCGCGTCGAGCGCATCGGTGCGACGTTGCTCTTGTACGTCGTCGGCGCTCCGCAGGCCCAGCACCTCTCGATGATCGAGGCAGTCGCCACCAAGGCCGGCTGGCTCGCGCCGCCGGTGCGCATGGTGCACGTGGCATTCGGCAGCGTGCTCGGCAGCGACCGAAAGATGCTGAAGAGCCGTTCCGGGCAGGCAGTCAAACTCGTCGAGTTGCTCGACGAAGCCGTCGAGCGGGCCGATGCGTCGATCGCGGAGAAGAACCCCGAGTTGCCGGCCGAACAACGACGCAACGTCGCACGAATGATCGGCATCGGCGCGGTGAAGTACGCCGACCTTTCCAACGATCGAATCAAGGACTACGTCTTTGATTGGGAGCGCATGTTGTCGTTCGACGGCAACACGGCGCCGTACCTGCAGTACGCCCATGCGCGAATCTGCAGCATCTTCCGTCGTGCGCAGGTGTCGCGCGAGTCCGTGCGTTCGGCGAAGATCTCGCTTGCTCACCCCAACGAGCGCGCCTTGGCGCTGTGGCTTCTGCAGTACGACAGCGCCGTGTGGGACGCCCTCGAGCGGTACAGCCCGCACCGTCTGTGCACCTATCTCTACGAACTCTCCACCCGGTACACGGCGTTCTACGAGCACTGCCCGGTGCTCAAGGCCGACGATGCCGCGACTCGCGACAGCCGACTCGCCTTGTGCGACCTCACCGCACGTGTCTTGTCCGACGGTCTGCGCATGATGGGTATCGAGTCTCCGGAGCAGATGTGAGCAAGATCAGCCGCCACTTGCTGCCCGACACCGCCGATGTGAAGAACGGGCGGCTCTTCGTGGGCGGCTGCGACGTGAACGATCTGGCATCACGCCACGGCACGCCGCTGTTTGTCTACGACGAGACGCATCTTCGCGCCCGATGCCGCGAGGCGGTGGCCGCCTTCGGCGCCGACGCCGTGGTCTATGCGACCAAGGCGTTCTTGTGCACGGCGATGGCCCGGCTTGCACACGAAGAAGGTCTGCTGCTCGACGTGGCGACCGGTGGAGAACTGCACGTCGCGCTCGCTGCCGGAGTGCCGGCCGACCGTTGCGTGATGCACGGCAACAACAAGAGTGTTCGCGAGTTGCGCGAGGCGATCAACGCCGGCGTGCGCCACATCGTGGTGGACAGCTTCGACGAGCTCGACCGCATCGACGCGATCGTCGCCGACGGTGCGACGGCACCGCGCGTGCAGCTGCGCATCACACCGGGGGTGTACGTGCACACCCACGAGTTCGTGAGCACCGGACAGAACGACTCGAAGTTCGGGTTCAATCTCGGCAACGGCGATGCCAAGCGGGCGATCGACCGGGCCCGCGGGTCGAAATCGGTGGAGCTCGTCGGTATTCACTGCCACATCGGCTCGAACGTGTTCGAGACCGCGAACTTCACGAAGGCCGCAGAAGTCATGGTCGCCTTCGCCAACGAATGCAGGCTGCCCGAACTCACGCTCGGCGGCGGTCTCGGAGTCGCCTATCTCAACGGCGAGCAGGCGCCGAGCATCACCGAGTGGGCGAACGCGCTGCGGGCTGCCACCAGCGGGCTCGCTGCCGACGTCAAGGTGTTCGTCGAGCCCGGCCGGTCGATCGTTGCGTCGTCGGCGATCACGCTCTACGAAGTCGGCACCATCAAGCCGATCGCGGGCGTGCGAACCTACGTGGCGGTCGACGGTGGCATGAGCGACAACCCGCGGCCGGTGTTGTACGGCAGCGGGTACGAGGCGTTCGTGCCGTCGCGTTGCGAAGCCGAGCGAACGTTGGCCGTGCGACTCGTCGGCAAGCACTGCGAGAGCGGCGACGTGCTGATCTCCGAAGCGGTGCTGCCCGCAGACCTGCGCGTGGGCGACATCGTCGCGACGCCGGTGACCGGCGCGTACGGACACTCGATGGGTTCCAACTACAACAAGGTGCCGCGACCTGCCGTGGTGTTCGCGCGCGACGGTGCGTCGCGCGTGGTGGTGCGTCGCGAAACCTACGACGATCTCGTGCGTAACGACGTGACCGATAGCGTTTGATTCATGGCGAAAGCCGCCAATCGCGCGCAAAACCCTGCTGATCTCGTGCGCATCGGCGTGGTCGGCCACGGGGTAGTCGGCTCGGCGTTCACTGCGCTCGTGGCCCGCCAGCAAGAAATGATCGCCGCTCGCACCGGGATTTCGCTGGAAGTCACCCGCATCGCCGTGCGCGACGCCGCAAAGCACGCTTCGCGAGTCGGCTCGGCCACGGTGAGCACCGATGCCTTGCAAGTGGCGAGCGCCGACGACGTCGACCTCGTGGTCGAGGTGATGGGCGGCACGACGCTCGCCGGCGACGTGATTCGCACGGCGCTCGAGCACGGCAAGCCGGTCGTCACCGCGAACAAGGCACTGCTCGCCGCGCAGTCAGCCGACTTGTTCAAGATCGCCGACGAACGGGGCATCGACTTGTTGTTCGAAGCGGCGGTCTGCGGCGGGATCCCGCTCATTCGACCGCTGCGCGAGAGCCTGCGCGGCGAGCCGATCCGTCGCGTGCTCGGCATCGTCAACGGCACGACGAACTACATCCTCACCCGCATGACCGAGGATGGTCTCGATTACGTCACGGCGCTGCGCGGCGCGCAAGAACTCGGCTACGCCGAAGCCGACCCGACCGCCGACGTCGAGGGCCTCGATGCGGCGGCCAAGATCGCCATCGTCGCCAACTTCGCGTTCGGCGTGCACGTGGTGGCTGACGACGTGGCCGCCGAAGGCATCTCCAGGATCACCGCCGGGGACATCGCCATGGCCCGCAAGTTCGGCTACGTCGTGAAACTGCTCGGCGTCGCCGAGCGAGATGCGAAGACCGGCGCAGTCAGCGTTCGGGTGAACCCCGCTCTCGTGCATCTGCAGCACCCTCTGGCGAGCGTTCGAGAGGCCTTCAACGCCGTGTTGGTCGAAGGCGAGGCGTCCGGTTCGTTGATGTTCTACGGCCGCGGGGCGGGCGGCGACCCGACGGCGTCGTCGGTGCTCGGCGACGTGATCGACGCCGCGGTCAACTTGCGAAAAGGCACCCACGCGTCGCTCGGTACCTTCGCAAAGGCCGACTTCGCGCCGCTCGACGACGTGCGCAGCGAGTTCATGATCACGCTCGAGGTTGCCGACCGACCCGGCGTATTGCACGCGGTCACCGGCGTGTTCGCGCGCAACAAAGTGAGCATCCGCGCCGCCGAACAAGACGGCATCGGTAACGACGCACGACTGGTGTTTCTCACCCACGACGCCCGCACCGCCGACATCAAGGCGTGCGTCGCCGAATTTCAGCGACTCGACGTCGTGACCAAGGTCGGTGGGTATCTCCGCATCATCGGCGCCTGAACGACGACGGGTTGACGTGAACGACGTGTCGGTATGAAGTACGTCTCGACTCGCGGTCAAGCGCCCGCACTCGAGTTCTGCGACACTTTGCTCGCCGGACTGGCGGTCGACGGCGGTCTCTATGTTCCGTCGGCATGGCCGCGCGTCGCCCACGGCGACTCGGCGCCACCGTTCGCCGAGCGCGCGGCGGCAGTGCTCGCGCCGTTCGTGGGCAACGAAATCGCGCCGAGCACGCTCAATGCTCTCTGCAACGACGCGTATGCCTCCTTTCGTGACCCGCTCGTTGCGCCGCTGCGCGAACTAGGGGAGAACCGCTGGTTGCTCGAGCTGTTCCACGGGCCGACGCTGGCGTTCAAAGACGTCGCGCTGCAGTTGGTGGGCCGTCTCTTCGACCACGTGCTCACTGCGCGCGGCGAGCGAATCACGGTGGTCGGAGCCACGAGCGGCGACACCGGGTCTGCGGCAATCGACGGTGTCAAGGCGTGCAAGAACGTGTCGATGGTGATCCTCTACCCGAAGGGCCGCATCAGCGAGGTGCAACGACGACAGATGACCACGGTCGACGCCGCGAACGTGCATGCGGTGGCAGTCGACGGCACCTTCGACGACTGCCAAGACCTCGTGAAGGCGATGTTCAACGACGCGAAGTTCCGCGACGCCCACCGCTTGTCGGCGGTGAACTCGATCAACTGGGCGCGCGTGCTCGCGCAGACCGTCTACTACTTCACTGCGATCGAGCAGCTGCACATGGCCGACTCGGCACCGGTGTCGTTCAGCGTGCCGACCGGCAATTTCGGCAACGTGCTATCGGGTTGGATTGCCCGTCGCGTCGGTGCGAACGTCGGGCACCTCATCGTCGGTTCGAACTCGAACGACATCCTCACCCGTTTCTTCGAGACCCAGCGGATGTCCGCCGCCGAGGTGGTGCCGACCCTCAGCCCGAGCATGGACATCCAGGTGTCGAGCAATTTCGAACGGTTGCTGTTCGAGATGAACCTGCGCGACGGTGCAGCAACCGCCGAGCAGATCGGGCGATTCCGCGCGACGGGCGCGCTCACGGTGACCCCCGCACAGTTCGGCGAATGGATTCGCCCGGTGTTTCGCGGGCACCGGTGTTCCGACGCCGAAACCTTGGCGACGATCGCCCGGACGTACCGCGACTCTGGCGTGCTCGTCGATCCGCACACCGCAGTGGGCTTGGCTGCGACGGCTGCGTGCGCGACCCCCGACGAACCTGTCGTCACCCTGGCGACTGCGCATCCGGCCAAGTTCGCTGCCGCAGTCGAGGAAGCCACCGGCGTGCGCCCCGAGTTGCCCCCGCACCTCGCCGACCTGATGTCGCGACGTGAGCGCACCCGTGACTTGCCCAACGATCTGGCCGCCGTCGAGCAGTTCGTTGCGAGCGTCTCTGCGACGCGATAAGATGCAATTGCTCGGTTTCGCCGAGTATGCCCTACGCAGTCAAGTGGTTGACGCGAAAGCACCCTGACGAGCAAAGCATCGCAACAAGCAGCGACCCATCGTCGTTGCCCTGAAAGAAGGACACTGTGGCCGCCCCGCAGCTAGGTCGAACCCAACTCGAAGAAAAGGACCGCGACGATCTCGCACAGATCGCGTCGGCCCTCGGCATCAAGGGTGTGGCGAAAGCCGACAAAGCAGTGCTCATCGAAAAGATCCTGGAGGAAACCATGGCACCAGAACCCAAAGAGTCCGCTCCGCGCGACTCCAAACCAAAGACCAGCAGCCGCTCGTCGAGCACGACCCCGCTCGGCGCCGACGGCGAGCCGTTGTCGGAGTGGGAGATCGAGCTCGCCGAGCACGAGGGCACCCCGATAGCCGCTGACGCTCGAGTCGAGGGCGAATCGCGCGGGCGCGACCGCGGTGAACGCAACGATCGCGGCGACCGCGGTGATCGCAACGACCGTGGCGACCGCAACGATCGCGGTGACCGCAACTTCCGCGACCGCAATTTCTCTGACGGCGGCCGCAACCGCCGACGCCGTGGACGACGCCGTGGAGGCGGCCGAGACGAAGGCCCGCAGGGCGACGATCGTTACGAGCTCGAGCAAGTCGAGTCGAACGAGCCGGTCAGCAACGAACCCGTCAAGGTGGAGGGGTATCTCGACCTGCGCGACGAGGGCTACGGCTTCTTGCGCATCGGCGGCTATCTGCCGACTCGCAACGACTCCTACGTCTCGGTGCGCTTCACCCGTCAGTACGGGCTGCGCAAGGGTGACCACATCACGGGTCTCTCGCGTCCGGCCGGTCGCAACGAAAAGAACCCTGCGTTGCTCGAGGTGTACACCGTCAACGGCGGCGACCCCGAGAAGGCGCGCAACCGCAAGAAGTTCGAGGATCTGACGCCGTTGTTCCCCGACGAGAAGCTCGGGCTCTCGACGTCGGGCGACCCGCTCAACATGACGGCTCGCATCATCGACCTGATCTCGCCGATCGGCAAGGGACAGCGCGGCATCATCGTGTCGCCGCCGAAAGCCGGCAAGACCACCGTGATGAAGACGATCGCGACGAGCATCGAGAAGAACCACCCCGAGGTGAAGCTGATCGTGTTGTTGATCGACGAGCGACCCGAAGAAGTCACCGACATGCGTCGCACCGTGAAAGGCGAGGTCATCGCCAGCACGTTCGACCGGCCGTCCGACGAGCACACCGCGGTCGCCGAACTGGCGATCGAGAAAGCCAAGCGCATGGTCGAGGCGGGAGAGGACGTCGTCATCATCCTCGACGGCATCACTCGCTTGTCGCGCGCCTACAACCTCGCGGCGCCTGCCACCGGCCGAATCATGTCGGGTGGTATCGACGCCGGCGCGCTGTACCCGCCGAAGAAGTTCTTCGGTGCCGCGCGCAACATCGAAGAAGGCGGCAGCCTCACGATCCTCGCCACGGCACTCGTCGAGACGAACAGCCGAATGGACGAAGCGATCTTCGAGGAGTTCAAGGGAACCGGCAACATGGAACTCCGCCTCGATCGTCGACTCGCCGAACGGCGCATCTATCCGGCGATCGACGTCGACGCATCGAGCACCCGCCACGAAGAGCTGTTGTTCGATCGCAAGCAGTTGCAGATGGTCTGGAAGCTGCGTCGCGTGTTGAGCGGCCTCGCCGCCGACGGCAATGCCGCACCGGGCCTCGAGCTGTTGATCGACCGACTGAAGTCGTTCAAGACCAACGACGAGTTCCTCTCGGAAATCGCCAAGCAACCCACCGCCTGACGCGGCGGGGCACCGGCCGGACGAGTCGATCGTGACGGCAGAGCACCCCGAGTTCGCGTTGCGACGCGAGCGCGTGGCGCTGCGCAGCCGCATGGCAAAGGAGCGCGGCAAAGCCCAGCCGAATCTCGACGATGCCCGGCCGGCGCAGGGCGAGGTCGTCAGCGACCTCGAACTCGGCAACTTCGCCGCACTTCGTGCGGGTGACGAAGTCTGGGTGTCGTCGACACCGATCACGGCAAACGAGTCGCGCGCGTCGGCAGTGGCCGCCGCCCTCGCGTGGTTTGCGAAGCAAGAACTCTCGACTCAGCATCGATTGGTAATTGTCGATTCACGACAACCGGGGGTGACCGCACGCGTGTTGTCGAATTTCGCCGTGCCGGCCACGGTGTTCGACGCCGATTCCGTCGCCGCACCGTCGGCGCACCTCGTGCCGCTCGAGCCGCACGCGAGCCACCTCGCCTTCACCGACATGTTTCGCCGCGCCGGTGCCGACGTCGTGATCGAGCACGGAGTCGTGGCGGCGGAAGTCGCCGGTCTCGAGGTTGCTCGCGTGGTCGACGAAGACGGGCGGGCCACGTTGCGCATCGGCGTCGGCGTGCACGATCGGGAGACCTTCCGCATGTTGCACGGTGACGAAGCCACCGATTCGCAGTTGCGGGGCGTGGTCGAGACGGTCGCTGCCCACCGCACGCCGGGGGCCGCGACGCACCCGTTGAACTTGCTCGCCCCCGAACGCGCGCTCCGGCACCGTGCGGTCAAGAATCCGAACGCATTCGGCTTTGCCGCCCTGCATATCGCCGAGCCGCCGCTGCCGAGAGCCAACCTCAAAGACAGCGTTCCGTGTTGCGCGACAGGTCGAACCGTCGACGGTGACGAGGTCGTCGCGGTGTTCGTTGCGGGAGTCGACTTGGACGCCGTTCCCTTCGCTGCCGACGCACGCTCTCGTCTTTCACCGCGCGCGCGATTGATGATCGTGAGCGAGTCGCGCAACATCGTTCCGACGCAACGACGACTCGCGGCGCTGTTGCACGCACCCGCGGAGTTCGTTTCGGCGTAACCTGAACCCCGTGCTTGCGAAGCTCGACGCCATTCTCGCCGACTTCGAGCAATTGGAGATCAGTCTCACCACTCCCGAAGTGCTGGGCGACCAGTACAAGTTGCGCGATGCCTCGCGTCGCTACAAGCAGATGGGCCCGCTCGTCGCCTGCATTCGCGACTACAAGGCAACCCTCGGCAACGTCGAAGCGGCACGCGAACTGATCGAGTCCGCCAGTTCTGCCGAGCGCGACGCTCTCGAAACCGAGATGCGCGCCGACCAGGCACGAATCCAAGAACTTGAAGAAGAACTCAAGGTGCTGCTGATTCCGCCGGATCCGAACGACGGCAAGAACGTCTTGCTCGAGTTCCGCGGTGCCGAAGGCGGCGAAGAAGCCAACTTGTTCGCCGGCGAGCTGCTGGAGATGTACCGCGCCTGGGCGGGCCGCAACGGCTGGGCGTTCGAGGTGATGTCGTACGACAGGTCGCCGATGGGCGGCGTCAACCAAGCGACAGTGCTCGTGAAGGGCGAGACGGCCTGGCGCCGGTTGCGTTTCGAGGGCGGCCCGCACCGCGTGCAGCGCGTGCCCGTGACGGAGAACGCGGGTCGGATCCACACCTCGTCGGCGACCGTCACGGTGATGCCCGAAGCAGAGGAAGTCGACATCCACATCGACGAACGCGACCTCGAGATCGACGTCTACCGATCCGGCGGCCCGGGCGGCCAGAGCGTGAACACCACCGACTCGGCCGTGCGCATCACCCACAAACCGACCGGTGTGGTGGTGGCGATGCAAGACGAGCGCAGCCAGTTGCAGAACCGCATCAAAGCGATGCAGGTGTTGCGCACGCGACTGTTGCAGCGCATGCAAGACGAGCAAGAGGCAAAACTCTCGGCCGAGCGACGCGCGCAGGTGGGCAAAGGCGGCCGCGGCGAGAAGATTCGCACGTACAACTACAAAGAGAACCGCATCACCGACCACCGAATCGGGTTCACGCTCTACCAGTTGCAAGACGTGCTGGCCGGAAACCTCGACCCGGTCGTCGACGCGCTCACGCTCGAGTACCAAGCCGAACAGCTCGCCAAGCAGGTCGGCAGCGAGTGATGACGGTCGCACGCGCGGCGAGCCGGTCATGAGCGACGCCAGCAGCTGGCGCGAGGTGCTTGCCGACGTCACGGCGGCGCTCGGTGACGAGCGCGAAGCCAGGTTCGTGTGCGAGCACGCCGCCGGCCTCGACGCAACGGAGTTCAACGAGGCGCTCGGCGACGCGGTCACGCAGCGAATGGGCTTGCACGTGCAGAACATGGTGGGCCGCCGACTCGGCGGCGAACCGTTGCAGTACGTGCTCGGTCGTTGGGCGTTTCGGCATCTCGACTTGCTGGTGGATCGGAGAGTGCTGATTCCGCGCCCCGAAACCGAGCTCGTCGCGGAGGCGGCGTTGGAGTTCGCGTCGGTAGCCCGACCGACGCGAGTGGTGGTCGACTTGGGCACCGGGTCTGGAGCAATAGGTCTCTCGCTGGCGCAGGAACTGCCGCTGACGGGCACCACGGTATGGCTCACCGATGCATCGCCCGACGCGCTCGACGTGGCGCGCGCGAACGTGGCGGGCATCGGTCGTGCCGGCGCCAACGTGCGCATCGTGGAAGGTGACTGGTACGCGGCCTTGCCTGAGTCGTTGCGCGGAACCGTCGACGTGATCGTGGCGAACCCGCCCTACATCGCGCAAGACGACACTGCCGTCGAACCCAGCGTCGTCGGCTACGAGCCGCACACCGCGTTGTTCGCCGATGACAACGGGCTGGCCGCGCTAAGCACGATCATCGGTGGTGCACGCCACTGGTTGAACGAAAACGGAACGATCGTGCTGGAAATCGGTCACCGACAAGGCATCGTCATTCGCGACATGTTGGATGCCGCGGGCTTGCGCGACGTTTCCATTCGTCGCGACCTTGCCGGGCACGACCGCATCGCAGTCGCACGAGCCTGAGCCGGCCTCTTTTGCCTCGGTGATCAGACGGCGAGTTCGCCGCTGCGCAGCAGACGCACTCGGTCGCCGACGTGCTCGCCGCTCACGAACGACGCGGCGACGGAACGATCGGTATTCACGATCCACGCACGGCGCTGGTCGGGGCGAACGGCCGAGGCGATCAGTCGCTCCGGTGTTCCGTCGCGATCGTGCATGACGGTGTAGGCCTCGATGGTCGCGTCGCCCGCGGCATCGTCGCCCAGCGCCAGTTCGCGCCGAGGCAGCGCGTCGATCTCAGATTGCGGGTTGGCGTACGCGAAGCCCGATGCCGGCGGGCGAGTGGCGTACACGCCGAAAGCGTGCTTCGTCGCGTATCCGCCGTTGGCCCACACGAAGGCGCGTTCGTCGGGTGATTCGCGCAGGCGGCGCATCGCGGTGGCGATTGCGTGCATGACGTAGTTGTTCCACGGCCCGCCGGCGAACGACAGCCCGCCGGTGAGCGTCAGCGTTCGTTCCAAGTCGAAGCCGAGCGACGCGGCACCCAGCTGCACCGCCGACGGAAAGCACGAATACAAGTCGACGAGCGACACGTCGTCGACACCGATGCCGGCAAGTCGCAATGCGGCAGCGCCGCCGCGGGCGACGGCCGGCGTCTCGGCGAACGACCAGCGATTCGACACGAATTGGTGCTCGTGGCAGTCGGTGCCAGAAATCGGGAACACCCATCGGTCGCGCGGCACACCCAACGCCGCCGCTCGCTCCGCCGAGCACATGATGAGCGCGGCAGCGAGGTTCACTTGGTTGTTCGAGTTCATCACCTTTCGATACGGCAGCCCGATCATGCGATTGTCGGGCGATATCTCGACGACTTTTTCGGGGGTGAGCGGCTCTCGCGACCAGGCGAAGTCGTTCTTCGCCGCGACCTGACTGAAGCGCGACCACAATTCACCGATGCGACGGTCGTGCGTCGCGACGTCTCGCCCCGCGGCCGCACGAATTGCGGTCTCGAACATCGGATACATCTGGATCGGCAGCATGATGCCGAGCCGGGTCTCTTCGTCGTTCAAGAGAGCCAGATCGTCCACGATGTGGGCGGCAGCAGGTGCGTCATCCGTCGTCGGCCAGGGCAGGAGAGACGCGTCTTTCACGGCGGTTCGCGTGCGAGCACACTCGCCGCCAGCGAGCACGACGAAGTCGACCTCGCCCGCGGCGATCTGCCGGGCGGTCAGATTGACGAGCGTTTGGGGCATGTTGCCGCCGTGCGGTGTGGTCGCCGTCTCGCGGGCGGAGATGCCGCACGCCGCGGCCAACGCGTGCGCGGCATTGGTGTACTTCCACGACAGCAGTCGCACGACACGAACCGAGTCGACGGTGCGCGGCAGGGCGATCGACGCATCGCGCGCCGCGGCCTCGAGCGCCTGCGCCATCAGCGCGACGGGGTGCTTTGCTTCGGCCGGGTTCGTGCTTCGGTCGAGCGCTTGCCCTTGCCCAATGAGCACCGGCGTGCGCGGGTCGAGCGCGGCCGAGTTCCACGTCGTTCGCGCGGTCTCAGGCATGCGCTTCAAGAGTACGCATGAGTCGCCGACCTTCGACTCTCACTTCGGCATGCGTCGATCGACGCGACCTAGGCTGACGCGCGATGTCATCGCACGCTGGTTCATCGTCGACGTCAAACGCGACCGGTGGCGGCAGGTCGGCGAAGAAAGTCGCCATCGGGTCTGACCACGCCGGCTACGAACTGAAGAGCTTTCTCGTCGGGTTGCTCGAGGGCTGGGGCTATCGAGTGGAGGATTACGGCACGCATTCCAGTGAGGCGACCGACTATCCGCACATCTGCGCCAGCGTCGCCCGGGCGGTGCGCGACGCGCGGGCCGACCTGGGCATCGTGCTCGGCGGCAGCGGGCAGGGCGAGCAGATCGCGGCCAACAAGGTGCGCGGCGTGCGTGCGGCGTTGTGCAACGACCTGTGGTTGGCGGAGATGGCGCGCTCGCACAACGACGCAAACGTGTTGTCGATGGGCGGTCGCGTCGTTTCGAACGAGCTGGCCGAACAAATCGTCAAAAAGTTCCTCGAAACGCCGTTCGAGGGAGGCCGCCACGCGCGACGTGTGGGACAATTGAATGAAATCGAAGCCGAGGAATCGGCTCGTCGCGAAAGCTAGGTCGAATGCCGTTTCCGTCTGATCGCACACCCGACACGCAGGTCGAGGCACTCATCGAAAAAGAGCGCGTACGCCAGACCACCGGTCTGCAGTTGATCGCGAGCGAGAACTTCACGTCACCCGCGGTGATGCGGGCGACGGGCTCGGTGCTCACGAACAAGTACAGCGAGGGCTACCCAGGCAAGCGCTACTACGGCGGCAACGCGGTGGTCGACGAGATCGAGGCGCTGGCGA
>DAIPHP010000033.1:0-13218 GCA_036771295.1 Ilumatobacteraceae bacterium | reverse complement strand
TAGACGTCAGCACGTCCGGAGCAACCGCGACGGAGATCAGCGACGCTTGCGCTTGCGCGGTCGCGGCGGATGCGTCAGCACGTTGCTCGAGGTGTTCTTCAACACCGACGACTCACGCGACATCGTCTCGCTGGCTGCGGCTTTCTGCGCAGCCCGCGTGGTGGAGTGTTCGAACAAGGCCGCCATCTCCGCACCCTTGGCCACTTGGTTCTTCACCTGGGCGTACTTGGGTTCGCGGTTCTTGAACACGGCATACAACGGCGTGGCGATGAAGATCGACGAATAGGTGCCGGTGATCATGCCCACCAGCAACGCGATGGCGAACTCCTGCAAGCTGGTCGCGCCCATGATGACCGAGCCGACCACCAAGAGCGCGATGACCGGCAGCGCCGACGACAGCGTGGTGTTCAGCGAACGCGCGAGCACCTGGTTGCTCGACACGTTGACGATGTTGCCCATCGACATGCGCGAAGTGTTGAAGCGGTCGATGTTTTCCTTCACGCGGTCGAACACCACGACGGTGTCGTACAACGAGTAACCCAGAATCGTGAGGAAGGCCACCACCGTCGCCGGCGTCACCTCGAACCTGAACACCGCGTAGACGCCAACCGAGATGAGCACGTCGTGAGCCATCGCGATGATCGCCGCGAGCGCCATCTTCCACTCGAAACGCCACGCGATGAAGAGTGAAACGAGCACGAAGAACACCAGTAGCGCACGAATCGCCTTCACCGTGATGCTGCGACCCCAGGAAGAACTCACCGCGGCGACGCTCACTTCTTGTACGTCGAGCTTGGCTCGTTCGGCAATTTGCGTCTGCACCGCGCTTCGCACCTCGTCGCTCTGGTCGCCGACCTGCACGCGGATGCGCTCGCCTTCGGTGCCCTGCAGCGTCTGCAACTTGGCGTTGGACGTCTCGATTCCGTTGGCTTCGAGCACTTCGCGCACCGTGTCGGAGTCGAGCGTCGCAGTGACGGGCGACTCCCACGCGACACCGCCGCGGAAGTCGATGCCGAGGTTCAATCCGCCGACCAGCAGCGCTATGACCGTGATCGCCAGGAACGCACCCGACACGACGAAGGCCGGCTTGCGCTTGCCGTAATAGTCGACGGTGGTTTCTCCGCGGTACAGACGACCGAATCCTGCGAACACGCTCATGACACCGCCTCTGCCGTCTTGGGCGGCTTGATCCCGAGCATCGAACGATTCGCCATGAACTTGCTGCGCGCCAGCAACAACATGGTGGGTCGGGTGAAGAACCACACGATCGCCAGGTCGGCCAACGTCGCCAGTCCGAGGAAGAACGCAAAGCCGCGCACCGAACCGACCGTCAGCCACCACAGCACCGCGGCGGCCAGGAACGACACCGTGTCAGCCGCAAGCACAGTTCGCCACGCTCCTTCGAAGCTGCGCTGGGCGGAGTTGCGCAGCGTGCGACCGCTCGAGAGTTCGTCTTTCACGCGCTCGAAGAACACGATGTACGAGTCGACGGCGATTCCGATCGACACGATGATGCCGGCGATGCCCGCCAGCGACAACGCGAGACCGTTGGTCTTCGACAGATACGTGATGATCGAGAACTGCAGGCTGATCGACACCGCGAGACCGACGAACACGATGATCGCCACGAAGCGGTAGTACGCGAGCATCAGCAAGAAGACGAGCCCGAGGCCCACCAGACCCGAGATGATCGCCGCGCGCAGCGAGTCGCTGCCCAGCGTCGGAGAAACCGTCTGCACTTGCGACACCTCGAACTTCACGGGCACGGCACCGAACTCGAGGATCTTGGCGAGGTCGCGCGCGTCGGCTTCGGTGAAATCACCGGTGATCTGCACTTCGCCGCCGCTGAACACCGCCTCTTGCACGACCGGGGCCGAGATGACCTCGCCGTCGAGCACGATCGCGATCTGCGCCGTCGGGCAGGTCGCGTCGCGGCCGTAGCAACGGGTGGTGAGCGCGTTCCAAATGTCTTCGCCTTCGGCACCGCCGCGCAGCTGCACGACCACCGACCACGCCGAACCTTGGATCGTCGCAGTCGCGTTGTTCTCGAACACCAGGCCGGTTGCGGCGACCGGCCCCACGAGGTAGGCAAAGCCGTCCCTGCCGAGCAGCACTTCCGAACCTTCCGGTGGTGTGGCGGTCGTGGCAGAAATCGGCTCGACGTTCTCTTCTGCCGGCACGGTGGTGTCAGTCGGAACAGTCGTCTCCGTCGCCGGCGTTGCCGCGGCGGGTGCCACGGTGGTCTCGCTCGGCACGGTCGTGTCGGTCATCGGTCGCGCGCCTCGCGACTCGCCGGGGCCGCCCTCTTCAGGAACGCTGGTCTCACTCGGCACGGTGGACTGCGTCGCGACGGTGGTCTCTGTCGGCAATGTCGTGCCCGTCGATTCGCCCGTCGCGCCGGTGGCGTTCGGGTCGACGGTGCCGCTCTGCAGCACCGGGCGCAACTGCAAGTCGCCGGTGCGACCGACGATGTCGAGCGCACGTTGCTGGTCTTTCACGCCCGGCAAGTTGACGACGACCGTCTCTCCTTGGCGGATGATCTCCGGCTCGGCGACGCCGATCGAGTCGACGCGGGCGCGAATGATCTCCACGGCCACGTCGAGGGCGGCTGCGTCGTAACCACCCTCGGGCTGCAAGGTCACCGATGCGCCTCCCTGCAGGTCGAGGCCGAGCGATGGCGTGTTGCCCGTACCGATCGTGACACCGATCGACGCTGCGGCAGCGACGACGATGAAGATCAGCGAAGCGAGCAGACGACGATTCATCGGGAGTGTGCGATTACTGCAACGACCGTGAGAACGGTCGGGCGGTTACTTCTTGTCCTTGTCGTCGTCGGCCGACTTCTTCGACTTCTTGGCCGGCTTTTCCGGAACGATCGGCGACCCGTCCATGTTCACGCGGCTGCCGACGGAACCCTTCATCACCTGCACCTGCACGCCTTCGGCGATCTCCACCCAGAGGTAGCGGTCTTCGACGCCGGTAACGACGCCGATGATGCCGTTGGTGAGCAACACCGAGTCGTTCACTTGGATGGCCGACTGCAGCGCGGCGGCCTCTTTCTGGCGCTTGCGCTGCGGGCGCAGCAGCAAGAAGTACATCACTACGAAGATGAGGATGAGGGGCAGGAGGCTGAGGATTCCGCCGCCTGACGACTGGGTGGTTTCTTCGGCGGCAAGAACGAGGCTGAACATAGGAAAACACGCTAGCGGTGCGGCTAGGCCCAGACGTCCAATACCTGCTTGCGCAACTGTGCGAACGTGCCGGCGAGAATCGCGCTGCGTGCGGCCTGCATCAGCGCGAGCGTCCAGGCGAGGTTGTGCAACGACACCAGTCGCGACGCGGTCGGTTCCCCGACTTGAAACAGGTGCCTCACGTACCCGAGCGTGTGGCGCTTGCACACGTCGCAACCACAAGCGCCGTCGATCGGCTCGTCGCTGTCGACGAATTCGGCCCGCTTCACGTTCACGCGGCCGCGCGACGTGAGCGCAGTGCCGTGCCGGCCGAGGCGCGTCTGCAGCACACAGTCGAACTGGTCGACGCCCAGACCGATGGCCTCGATCATCGACGCCGGGTCGCCCACGCCCATCAAGTAGCGCGGCTGGTCGCTCGGCAGTTCGGCGATCGCGGCCGCGAGCGCAGGCAACATCTGCTCGCGGGTCTCGCCCACCGACAAGCCGCCGATGCCGTAGCCGTCGAAGTCGAGGGCGCTGATCTGCTTGGCGCTCTCGCGCCTCATCGTCTCGTTGATGCCGCCTTGCACGATGCCAAAGAGCGACTGGTCGGTGCGCCGGTGCGCGCCGCGCGCGCGGGCCGCCCACAACGCGGTGCGGCGCATGGCTTCGCGAACCACGTCGTCGCTTGACGGCAACGGCGGGCACACGTCGAGCGCCATCTGGATGTCGGCGCCGAGTTTTTCTTGCGTCGCGACCGCGATCTCCGGCGTCAGTCGATGTTTCGATCCGTCGTAGGTGCTCGTGAAAGTGACGCCGTCATCGTCGACGTCGGGCTCGAGGGAGAAGACTTGGTAGCCACCAGAGTCGGTGAGCGTGAGCCCCTTCCAGCCGGCGAACGCGGCGACGCCGCCGAACCGCGCGACGGTGTCGGCGCCGGGGCGCAGCATCAAGTGGTAGGTGTTGCCGAGCACGATCTGTGCGCCGAGCTGCTCGTAGTCGGACGCGCTCAAGTACTTCACTGCCCCGCGCGTGCCGACGGGCATGAACGTAGGCGTCACGTAGGTGCCCCGCGCCAGCGTGACGATGCCTGCGCGCGCGGCGCCGTCGGTGGCGCTGATCGCCGCGGTGGCCCTGAACACTCTCGTCAGGCTACGAGTGGCGGTCGAGCAGCATCGCGTCACCGAACGACAAGAAGCGGTACTCGTTTCGCACCGCATGCTCGTACAACTGACGCCACCGCTCGCCGACGAACGCGCTGATCATCAAGAGCAGCGTCGTGCGCGGCATGTGGAAGTTCGTGAGCATCATGTCGACGTAGCGGTACGAGAAGCCAGGCGTGATGAACAAATCGGTGCGACCCGACGTCTTGCCCGTCGCGCCGACCGACTCGAGGGCACGCGTGGCAGTGGTGCCCACCGCGACCACCCGTCGCGCGGCCTCGACGGTAGCCAGCGTCTCTGCGGGCACGTGATACGACTCGGTGTGAATCACGTGGTCGCGCGGATCGTCGACGGTGACCGGAGCGAACGTGTCGAGACCGACCACGAGCTCGACCGATACCGTCGCGACACCCATCGCGCGGATTTGTGACAGCAGCTCGGGCGTGAAGTGCAGCCCGGCCGTGGGCGCGGCGGCGGACTTGGCGTCGCGCGCGTACACCGTTTGGTACCGGCTCTGGTCGCTCAGGCGCTGCGTGATGTACGGCGGCAACGGCATCTCGCCGAGCCGATCGATGAGGCGGTCGGGGTCGGGATGCACGAACTCGACGCGAAACGTGTCGCCCTTTGCGCCGCGACCCTGCACCACCACGACCTGCGCACCGTCCGCCGCGAACAGCGTCTCGCCGGGCTTCATTTTTCGCCCCGGCCGCAGGAGCGCCTCCCACGTTCGATGCGCGTCGTCGAGCGGCTCGAGCAACAGCACTTCCACGGCGCCGCCGCTGGCGCGCGCGAGATGCAGTCGCGCCGGCACCACCTTGGTGTCGTTCACGACGAGCACGTCGCCGTCGCGCAAGTACTGCGGCAGGTCGCGCACGATCGCGTCACGCGGCCCCGCGAGACCTTGGTCGACGAGCAATCGCGCCGAATCGCGCGGCTCGACCGGAACCTGCGCGATCAGTCGGTCAGGAAGTTCGTAGTCGATGTCCGAGAGCTGCACGCCGAAGTGACGCTATTGCGAACGACAACAGAGATCACTGACAGTGTCGCGAAACACTCTTCACGCTCCGAAGAGGCGGTGCAGCTTGAGACGCGTACCCAGCCACACTGCGAACGTGACGACGACCAGGAAGACGACGCCCGAGAGCGCGAAAGCCTGCGTGCCCGAAAGCAACACCCCGACCGTGCATCCGAGCGCGGTCAGCGAGCCCCACCCGAGCAGCACGCCGCCGAGCAACGCAGTGACCGAGTTGCCGATCGTCGGCTTCTGCACGACGAAGCGTCCGCCGCTCACCGCCGCCGCGAGTGCCGCCGCGACGAATCCGATGACGAGCCAGCCGTTGTTCGTGATGGTGCTCGTCACGATGGCGACGCAACCACGCATCATGTCGATGCCGTGCAGCACGTCGGGCAGCGCGGCTCGCGCGTCGAGGTAACTGCGCGAGATCGTGCTCAACTGCGAGGTGACGCCCAGCGGCGTGGTCCGCAAGTATGCAGCGACACCGATCCCCCCGACGATCGCCCCGGTTGCCACCGGCGACCACCGACGCACGAACAGCAGGTCACGAAGGTCGGCTACTGACTTCACTCGCGCGGTGCCGGAATCGCTGGCCGAGTCGCTCGACCGATCCCAACGAACGAGCAACCACGCGACAACGGCAAGCACCGCGAGCGTGACGAGCAGCGAACCCGAGTACCCCAACCAGCGCGGCAGCCACCACACCGGGCTCTCGCTCACTTGCTCGAGATACAAGGTGTTCCAGGTGAAGAATCCGAGCCCGAAGCCCACGAGTGCGCCGAGCAGTGCGGGAACGGCGCGCAGATACCCCTGACCGATTCGGTACAGGTGCCCGCTGATGCACGCCCCCGAAAGCACCATGCCGATACCGAACGCGAATGCCCCCACGACGAGCGGCACGCTGACCGGCGCGATGTGCGCGTACGGCGGCAAACCTTCGCCCTTCGGGTTCGGTAGGTACAAACCGAACATCAGCGCGTAGCCGATCGCCCCGACCGCCAGTGCTGCGACGATCGAGAGCAGCGGCCTCGTCTGTCGCTGCTCGAATGCGTCGCGATACAGGCAGAAAAAACAGAAACGCCCGCGTTCAAACGTGAATCCGAGCGCGGCGCCGAGCAGCAACGACACCGGGCGGCCCGGGTCGGGAATCTCGCCACCCGAGATTGCGAATGCGGTGACGATGATCGCGGCCAGTACGACCGGCGCGACCCACCAGCGCCCCTCACGACGCCGTTCGATGTGTACTGACATGGGAAGCTCGCTTTCTGTGCATTGAAGGGCTCGTCGCAGACCGCGGAAAATCGCGCTCTAGCCACGACGCGCAAGAACGCCGCCGGCGCCTCGGAAGGGGTCCGAGATGCCGGCGGCGTCACGTCTCGCGGGGTGAGGTCAGCCTCTGCCCCACACGGTGCCGGCCGGGTTGGCAATCGGAACGCCGACGGCGTTGCCGTACTCGGTCCACGAACCGTCGTACAGCTTCACGTCGTATCCGAGAATCTCGGAGAGCACGAACCACGTGTGCGCTGCGCGCTCACCGATTCGGCAGTACACCGTGACCTTCTTCTTGCCGTCGATGCCCTGAGCCGCGTAGATCGACTTCAGGTCGGCGACCGGGCGGAAGGTGCCGTCGGGAGAAACTGCGGTCGACCACGGCACGTTCTTTGCGCCGGGGATGTGACCGGCTCGAATGGCCAGCTCTTGGAATCCCGCCGGTGCGAAGATCTTGCCGCTGAACTCGTCTGGCGAGCGGATGTCGACCAACTTGGTGGTGCGATCCTGTTTCGTCGCGATCTTCACCACGTCGGGCAAGAACGCACGAAGGCTGCGATTCGGTTCGGTCGCCGTGAAGTTGCCGGGCCTCACCACCGGGACGACCGGCGTGAGGGCTCTGCCATCCTTCACCCACTTGTCGCGTCCGCCGTTGAGAATGCTCACGTCGCGGTGCCCGTAGGTACGGAAGATCCACACTCCCCAGGCAGCAAACCAGTTGTTCTTGTCGCCGTAGAGCACCACTTTGGTGTCTTTGTTGATGCCGGCCGCCCGCGCCGTTCGCTGGAACTGTTCTTTGCTCGCGATGTCACGGTTCACCGGATTCACGAATTCGGTGTGCCAGCGGAAGTTCACCGCGTTGGGGATGTGCCCTTTTTCGTAGACGCCCGGATCGGTGCTCACCTCGATGATGCGCACCTTCGGGTTGTTCAGGTTGGCCTGCAGCCAGTCCGCCTCCACGATCGTGGCGCGCGGGGTGTTGACGGTGCTCGGCGTGTTGGATGCGTGCACCGCAGACGGCGCAAAGAGTGCCGCGAGCAGGACGAACAACCAACGCAACCGACGCACGCGTCGGATTTCGTTGCGTGTAGTGGTCATGTTTCCCTCTGTTGTTGGTGTTGTTTCTGGTGATTTCGAAGCAGTCGCAATACCCGACTATTTCGGTCAACAATGAAGGTACCAGAAATTTGGCCAATGTTGACAACTTTTATCGGGATTTCTCAGAATCATTCGCACGACTGCACGAACATGACGCCTTCGATTTCGACGCTTGTGTGGACCCGCGGGACGGGCAGCAACGACTGACCCCCACTGCGGGGCCACAATCTCAGTGGGCGACGGTTTGGGGCTGCGGGACCACGGTCCCAGTTGGCGAAAGGTTTGGGGGCTGAAGTGCCGGTCCTAGAAGAGTTCGGGGCCGCGCTCCGGCGGTGTCAACCCGAGGTGCACGTACGCCGCCGGCGTCGCAACGCGACCGCGCGGGGTGCGTGCCAGCAGCCCCTCACGAATGAGGAACGGCTCGTAGACGTCTTCGATCGTCTCCGTCTGCTCGCTGACGGCGATGGCCAACGTCGAGAGACCGACTGGTCCCCCGCCGAACCGTTCGCAGATCACCTGCAAGACCGACCGGTCGACCTTGTCGAGGCCCAAACGATCGACGCCGAAGGTGCGCAACGCATCGTCGGCCACCGCCGCGGTGATCTTGCCGCTGTTTTTCACCTGGGCAAAGTCGCGCACGCGACGCAAGAGACGGTTGGCGATGCGCGGCGTGCCGCGCGACCGCGACGCGATCTCGCCCGCGGCGTCTTTCTCGATGGTGACGCCGAGAATGCCGGCCGCACGCTGCACGATCTGGCGCAACTCGTCGGGCTCGTAGTACTCGAGCCGCGCGACGAGCCCGAAACGGTCGCGCAACGGCCCGGTGATCATGCCCGTTCGCGTGGTGGCACCGATCAGCGTGAAGCGCGGCAACGTGAGGCGAATCGACGATGCCGCCGGCCCCTTTCCGACGACGATGTCGATCTGAAAATCCTCCATCGCCGGGTAGAGAATCTCCTCGACCACGCGCGACAATCGGTGCACTTCGTCGATGAAGAGCACGTCGCGCTCTTCCAACTTGGTGAGGATCGCCGCCAAGTCGCCGGCGCGTTCGAGCGCGGGGCCGGAGGTCACGTGGATCTTGGCTCCCATCTCGTTGGCGACGATGCCCGCCATCGTGGTCTTTCCCAGACCGGGCGGGCCCGCCAGCAGCAGGTGGTCGGCCGCTTCGTTGCGTTGCCGGGCGGCTTCGAGCACGATCGCAAGATGCCGCTTCAGTTCTTCTTGGCCGACGAAGTCGCCGATGCGTCGCGGTCGCAGGTCGCCGTCGGCGCGCACGTCGGAGTCGTCGCGCGCGATCGGGTCGACGAATTCCTCACGCACGGCGGGCCCCCAAGAGACTGAGCGCTTCGCGCAACATCGCGGCCGCGTCGTCGCCGACGGTCACTTCGCGCAGCACGTTGCGAATCTCGTTCTCGTCGTAGCCGAGCCCGGCAAGGGCGTCGCGAACGTCGGTCATCGAGCCTTGTCGCTCGCCAGCTGGTCGCGGTTCGTCGATCGTCGGCAGGTTGAGACGGTCTTTCAGCTCGAGCAGCAGTCGCTCCGCCGTCTTCTTGCCGACGCCCGGCACGGCGGTGAGCCCCGCGACGTCGCCGCCGAGCACGATGTCGACCAACGCACGCGGCGAGTGCGTGGCGAGTATCGACATCGCCAACGTCGGGCCGATGCCGTTGGTCTCGATCAACACCTGAAACGTTCGGCGCTCGTCGCGCTCGAGAAACCCGAACAAGGTCTGTGCATCTTCGCGCACGTGATGATGCACGTGCAGGAACGCCTCGGTCGTCGGCTCGAGCTCGGCGAGCGTGCGCGGCGTGACGTGCACGACGTAACCGACCCCGGCGACTTCGAGCAACGCGGTCGAGTCGTTGATGCGCTCGAGCACGCGCCCGCGCAGAGAGCCGATCATCGCGATGCCTTTCCGTCGACGATGGTCATCGTGCCATGGCTCCTGCCACGCTGCGAGCGAACGGCTCGGTCGCCAGGTGGCACAATGCAAGCGCGGCGGCGTCGGCGGCGTCGGCGGGCGTCGGCAGCGTGCGCAACCCGAATCGCAGTTGCACCATGCGTTGCATCGCGATCTTGTCGGCTGCACCGTCGCCGGCGACGGCGGCCTTCACTTGGCTGGGCGTGTACTGCACGACACGGCAGCCGCGTGTCGCGGCCATCGCGAGCACGATGCCGCTCGCCTGCCCGACGCTCATCGCGGTGCGGGTGTTGTGCTGAAAGAAGACACGCTCCACTGCCACGGCCGAAGGCGAGAACTCGTCGAACAGCCGCTCCAAGTCGGCGTGCAGCTGCGCCAGGCGCTGCGGCAGGTCGTCGTGATGCGACGAAGTGAGCACCCCGAGGCTCACCAGCCGGGGCGTCGTGCCAGGTTGGACGATGGCATACCCGCACCGGGTGAGGCCCGGGTCGATGCCCAGCACCACCCCGTCGACGCTCTCGTCGGAAGCAGCGCCCGCCTTCGGTGTGGCCGCGCGTGGGGTGCCCGGGCGGGGGGCGAACATGCGTTTGATGCTAGTGGAGGCCTCAGCGCGAGGCGTTGATTGCCGCCACCAGCTCGTCGACCGGACGGTACGTCACACCCACCAAGGCGCGGTGCGCGTAGCGCACGGTGCCGCCACCGTCGATCACGAACACGCTCCGGCGCGGAAGATCCATCACACCGAGCACGCCGTACGCGCGGTGCACCGACTTGTCCACGTCGGCGAGCAACGGAAACCGAAAACCGTGCTTGCTCGCGAACTGTTCGTGGCTTTCCACCGACTGCGCGGAGATGCCGAGCACCTGGGCCGAAAGCCCGGTGAACTGCGCGAGCTCGTCGTTGTACTTGCACAACTGTTTGGTGCACACCGGCGTGTTGTCGCCCGGATAAAAAACGAGCACCACGGGGCTGCCGCGGTACTGCGACAGCGAGTACGACGTGCCGCCCGTGCCGGGCAGCGTGAACTCAGGAGCCTTGTCGCCGACGCCGATGCTCATCGCGCCACCGTAGCCGATGCGTTCGCCGAACCCGACACGGTCATGAGCACGGTCATGAGCACGGTCATGAGCACGATGACGACACGGTCACGACGCGGCCGACTCGAGCAGGTCTTCGGAGATGTCGAAGTTCGAGTACACGTCTTGCACGTCGTCATGTTCCTCGAGCTCGTCCATGATCTTGAGTATCGCCTTGGCGTCCGCCACGTCCGTGACGGGAACGGTCTGCGACGACACCATCGTGCTCTCCGCCGACTGCACGGGCAGTTTCGCGGCTTCGAGCGCCGCTTTGACTTCCCACACCTTGGTGGCGTCGCACGTGACGCGCCACACCGAGCCGTCGTCGTTCATGTCGTCGGCGCCGTGCTCGAGCACGGCATTCATCACGTCGTCTTCTTTGGCGGCACGGTCGACGAGAATCACGCCCTTGCGGCTGAACTGCCACGCCACCGCGCCGGGTGCGGCCATCGAGCCGCCGATCTTGCTGAAGATCGCTCGCACGTCAGACGCCGTGCGGTTGCGGTTGTCGGTGAGAATGTCGATCAGCAACGCGACACCGCCCGGCGCGTACGCCTCGTAGGTGATCGCCTCGTAATCGGCGCCCTGCGCCTCGCCGGTGGCGCGCTTGATGGCGCGGTCGATCGCGTCGTTGGTCATCGAAGCGGCTTTTGCTTTTTGGATGATCGTGCGCAGCGCTGCGTTGGCGGCCGGGTCGCCCCCGCCCTGGCGTGCCGCGACGTCGATCTGACGCGCGAGCTTGGCGAACGTCTTGCCTTTCTTCTGGTCGATCAACGCTTTCTTTCGCTTGATCGTCGCCCATTTGGAGTGTCCGGACATCGCTCCCCCTCTAGCCGCGCGTCGACACCGCGACGCGGCCGGCGTGCGTCTCGTCGACCAGCGACAAGAACAGCTGGTGCACGCGGTCGTCGGCGGTCAATTCCGGGTGGAACGAGGCGGCCATGACGGCGTTAGAGCGTACGAGCACCGGCGCTCCGTCGTGCTCGGCCAGCACGGTCACGCCCGCGCCGCAACGAGTGATGCGCGGCGCGCGAATGAACACCGCATGAAACGCGTCGTCGAGACCGCCGACCGCGATGTCGGTCTCGAAACTGTCGACCTGTCGGCCGTAGGCGTTTCGCTGCACCGCGATGTCGATCGCACCGAAGGATCGCTGGTCGGGTCTGCCGTCGAGCACTTCACGGGCGAGCAAGATCATCCCCGCGCACGTGCCGAACACCGGCATGCCGTCGTCGATGCGCTTGGCGATGGGGTCGAACAACGCCGACGATTCGAGCAGCTTCGACATCGTGGTCGACTCTCCGCCGGGCATGACGAGCGCGTCGCACTCGGCCAAGTCGACGGGCAGCCGCACTTCGCGAACCTCGGCCCCGAGGCGCTTCAGAACGCCGATGTGCGCGGCGAATGCCCCCTGCAGGGCGAGCACTCCGATACGGGTGCGCGCCGGCATGATTCCCCGATCCGGGGCCTTACCAGCCGCGTTCGGCGTAGCGCTGGTTGATTTCGTCCATCGAGATGCCCGTCATCGGGGCACCCAGCTTGCGACTCACTTTGGCGATGATGTGCGCGTCGCGGAAGTGCGTGGTCGCCTCGACGATCGCCTTGGCGCGCGGTGCCGGGTCGTCGCTCTTGAAGATGCCCGATCCGACGAACACCGACTCGGCGCCCAGTTGCATGGCAAGCGCGGCGTCGGCCGGGGTCGCGATGCCACCGGCGCAGAACAGCGGCACTTGCAGCCAGCCGGTCTCGGCGATTTCTTGCACGAGCGGCAGCGGCGCGTTCAACTTCTTCGCCCAGTCGAACAACTCGGCGGAGTCGGCCTGCGTGATCTTGCGGATGTCTCCGATGATCGAGCGCAGGTGGCGGACGGCTTCGACGATGTTGCCGGTGCCGGCTTCACCTTTCGAACGAATGAGTGCCGCGCCTTCGGCGATACGACGCAAGGCTTCGCCGAGGTTGGTGGCACCGCACACGAACGGCACGGTGAACTTCAACTTGTCGATGTGGTGGGTCTCATCGGCCGGAGTGAGCACTTCGCTCTCGTCGATGAAGTCGACGCCGAGTGCCTCGAGCACTTGCGCCTCGACGAAGTGGCCGATGCGAGCCTTGGCCATCACCGGGATCGAAACTGCCGCCTTGATGCCTTCGATCATCTCGGGGTCGCTCATGCGAGCAACTCCACCGTCGCGTCGAATGTCGGCCGGAACGCGCTCGAGCGCCATCACCGCGACGGCACCGGCGTCTTCGGCGATCTTCGCCTGACCCGGGGTGACGACGTCCATGATCACGCCGCCCTTCAGCATCTCCGCCAGGCCGCGCTGCACGCGCATGCTGCCGGTGGTCATGCCGGACGCCGTGTCGGACGAAGACTTCTCGCGCTTGTTCATGGTGTTTCAAGCGTACCGATGCGACCAGTCACGGCTGGCACGCAGCGAACCGTTGTGACGCCTTACGCCGCCGTGGTCGCGGACGACCCGACGACGCTCAGCCGGTTCACGGGTAC
>DAIPHP010000032.1:0-13701 GCA_036771295.1 Ilumatobacteraceae bacterium | reverse complement strand
GGCGCACGGCGGTGGCGGCATCCACTGCATCACGCAGCAAGTACCCGCGATCTAGCGCTTCGTCAGACGGGGGCGTCGCAGGCACGCAGCGGCAACACCCGTGCAGGCAGCGACGACCACATGTCGTCGAGCAGGGCATCACGATGCGCCGTGTGCCGAGGATCGTCCCACAAGTTGACGCGCTGCAGCGGGTCGTTCGCGAGGTCGTACAGCTCGCCTTCGGTGCCGTCGTGCACCGTGCCCGGCAGCATCGCCGTGCAGACCCAACCATCGCGACAGATGGTGCGGGCACCGACGATCTTGCCGAAGAGCACGCTGTCCCACTCCGTGAGCACGCGCTCGTGCCCGAGTGACGAGGCCTCGCCGTCAGAGTGGGGCAGGCGGGCAGCTTCGGCGTAGTCGGGCTGTTTCATGCCGGCGATCGACGCGAACGTCGAGGCCAGCGACACCAAACCGACCGGCGCGGCCACCCGCGACGCGGCGACCTTGGCCGACTTGGCCGGTCGCCAGATCAACGGCAGACGCATCAGCGAATCGACGTGGTACGGCCCTTTGAACATGAGGCCGTAATCACCTTGCAGCTCGCCGTGATCGGTGGTGTACAGGACGTCGACATCGTCGCCCCACCCGCGCGCACCCACCGCGGCGAGCACGCGACCGATTGCCTCGTCGATGAGCTCGTTCTCGATGTGCGCCATCGCGTTGATCTCCCGCACGTTGTCCGCGGTCAGCGTCTTGGGCACCCACTTGGCCGGGGCTTCGTAGTTGGAGACGAAGGTGCCTTCGTACCAGAGCCGCCAGTGGCGAGGCTTCTCGTCGAGCACGCGCTCGCGCTCCGCGGCATCTTCGATGTAACCGGGCGGAAGATCGAGGTCGCGCCAGTCGACACGACCGAGCTCGGACTTCGGCGGATCCCACGGATGATGCGGATCGGGGAAGCTCATCCAACAGAACCAGTCGGCATCGTTCGGCAGCGACGAGAGCCAAGCGACGGTCTGGTCGGCCACCCACTCCGTGTGATACCACTCGCGCGGAATCTCGTTGTGTTTCACCTGCGGGGCGTTCGTCTCGCCGCCACCGCCGGCGTTGACCTGCAGCTGTTGGTCGAGCACCTGGAAGTACATCGCGGCTGCCGCCGGATTCTTCTCGCGCAACCATTTCGCGTAGTGGAACGGGCCCATGCCTCCGTGGGTGGCGAGCGCGAAATGCTCGAATCCGCGATGGGGGAAAGGCAGACCGTCTTCGCCGATGACCATCTCGGTCTCCAGCCCGGCCGAACCGATGCGGTTCTCGGCAAAACGCAGGAACGGGTCGATGAACGGCTCGAAGTGCGCTTTTCCGATCAGTGCCGTGCGGTACCCGGCCCGGCGAAGGTCGCTCGCGATGCTCGGCGCGTCAGACGAGAGCGGCACGCCGTTCATCCACACGCCGTGGGTGCTCACGTGCTGGCCGGTCAGCATCGTGCTGCGCGACGGCATGCACACGACGTTCTGCGGGTGCGCGCGGTCGTACACGATGCCTTCGCGCGCGAGGGCGTCGATCACCGGGGTGCGGGCCACGGTTCCGCCGTTGCAGCCGAGCGCGTCGTAACGCTGCTGGTCGGTCGTGATGAAGAGAATCTTGCGACCCATCAGCCCTGCTCCATGAGCTGCTTGAGTTTCGTGAGACCCTCGCCGGCGGCGCCGCCGATCACCAAGGCGAGCGCCTCAGGTTCCATGTCGGTGGAGTACACGACGATCGAACCACCGTGACCGTCATCGAGCACGTCGCAGGTGCCGAGGTGCGACGTGATGCCCGGGTTGCCGACCATCCGGTACTGGAAGCGCCGCAACGAGTGGTCGTGGGTCACGATGTCTTCCTCGAAAGTGATGCCGCTCGGCAGGGTGATCCAGCGCTTCTTTCCTTCCACGCGGCAGCCGGTGAGCGGGAACCATTCGTGTTGCCGGGCAAGGTCACCGACGAGCTTCCACACCGTGGCGGGGTCGCGGTCGATCTGCACGTGCCGACGCACCGAACCCATGCGAGCAATGTAGCGGTTAGTCGAGGCTCCAATCGACGTCGGACATACCGGCGGTGCGAAGCGCGGCGTTGATTTTCGAGAACGGTCGAGATCCGAAAAATCCGTTGTGCGCGGACAACGGCGACGGATGCGCCGACTCGATGATCGCGTGTCGTGTCGCGTCGATGAGCGACTTCTTCTTGCGGGCGTGCGCACCCCAGAGCACGAACACGACGAACGGCTTCTCGTTGACCACGCGGATGACCTCGTCGGTGAACGTCTCCCATCCCTTGCCTTGGTGGGATGCGGCTTGACCCGCCCGAACAGTCAGCGTGGTGTTGAGCAGCAATACGCCGCGCCGCGCCCACGCCTGCAGGTTGCCGTGCTCGGGGATCGGCACGCCGAGGTCGCCGTGCAGTTCTTTGAAGATGTTCACCAACGACGGCGGCACCGCGACGCCGTGTTGCACCGAGAAGCACAGCCCGTGCGCCTGGTTCGGCCCGTGGTACGGGTCTTGACCGAGAATCAGCACCTTGGTGTCCGCGTACGACGTGTGGTGCAGCGCCGAAAAGACGTTCTCCCGGGCGGGGTAGACCGCGTGATGCTGGCGTTCGTTCTCGACGAAGGATTGCAGCGACGACCAGTACGGCTTGTCGAACTCTGCGCGCAACAGCGGGTTCCAGTCGGTGGTCATGGCGTAGCGATCACGGCTCTCTCAGAAGCGATCGCGCACCAGCCACAGGTCGGGGAACACCGGCCGGAACAACGTCGACGCGAGGTACTCCGCGCCCGATGACCCGCCCGTGCCCGATTTTCTTCCGATGGTTCGCTCGACCATCTTCACGTGTCGATAGCGCCACTCCTGCAAGCCTTCGTCGATGTCGACCAATCGCTCGAGCACGAGCGCGGCCTCGGCGTCGGTTCGGTACGCCTGCAGCACGGCGTGCTGCACCGACTGGTGAGGAAGGTACGGCTCGCGCACGTCGGCATCGAGCACGGACTGCGGCACCGGATGCGAGCGACCAGCGAGGTACGCGAGCGCCGCGTGCCAAATGCCGGGCGCGCCGATCGCCGCTTCGACACGTGCTCGATCAGCCGAACCCTCGGCAAAGGTGGAAAGCATCGCCGGATCGCGTCGACCGAGCACCGCCTCGAGTTCGCGAAACTGCGCCGACTGGAATCCGCTCGCAGCCGCGAGCCGGTCGCGGAAGGTGCCGAATTGCAGCGGCGTCATCGTCTCCAAAATGTCCACCTGGCTGACGAGCGTCTTCAGGATCGTGCGGATCCGCCCGAGCGTCGACAACGCGTCGTGCGAGGCCCCCGCCCGCAGCCGTTCGCCAGCCCTCGCGAATTCGTGCAGCAGGCACTTGAACCACAGCTCGTACGTCTGGTGGATGACGATGAAGAGCAACTCGTCGTGTTCCGGCGCGTCTTGCCGGGGAGACTGCAAATCAAGCAGTTCAGGCACCCGCAGGTACGACGAGTAGGTGACGGCGCGCGAGTCATTCGCCTGATGCGGCTTGCTCTCGCGCATAAGGTGACACTATGCGAGATGCGACGCTGCCCGATGCGGCGGCGCTCGACGCCGCCGATCCGCTCGCGAAGTACCGGGACGAGTTCGTCATCACCGACCGCGACGTCTGTTACCTGGACGGAAACTCGCTCGGTCGGTTGCCGAAACGCACCGTCGATCTCGTGCACCGGTACCTCACCGAAGAGTGGGGTCACGAACTCGTCGCCGGTTGGTCGCACTGGATCGACGAGGCGCAACGCGTCGGCGACCTCGTCGGGTCCTCGACGCTCGGTGCGGCAAACGGCCAAGTTCTTGCCGTCGACACGACGAGCGTGAACTTCTACCAACTGTGCGACGCCGCGATTCGCGCGAGGCCGGACCGCGACACGGTCGTGAGCGACACCGCGAACTTTCCGACCGACCGTTACATCCTCGAGGGGCTGTGCGAACGGCACGGCAAGCGCCTGGTGTTGATCGACGACGAAGCGGGAGAAGAGTACGTGACCGAGCAGGTGCTCGCTGATCATCTCGACCAACGAACCGCGCTCGTCACGCTCTCCGTCGTGCAGTACCGCTCGGGAGCCCTTCATGACGTTGCCGCGCTGACCCGACTGGCTCACGACCACGGAGCACTCGTCGTCTGGGACGCGAGCCACGCGGTCGGCGTGGTCGACATGGCGTTCGACCGAGACGACGTCGACCTCGCGGTGGGGTGCACGTACAAGTACGGCAACGCGGGCCCCGGGTCGCCCGCTTGGTTGTACGTCAACCGACGACTGCAGGATTCGTTGCGGGTTCCGATCCAAGGGTGGTTTGCCCAGCGCGACCAGTTTGCGATGGGACAAGGATTCGACCGAGCGGACGGTATGCGCGGTTTTCAGATCGCGAGCCCTTCGATCGTGGGCATGCGGTGCATCGAGGCGTCGTTCGGCATGATCGCCGACGCGGGGCTGCCGGCGATCGCAGCGAAGGCGGCGATCGGCACCGACTTGATGGTGCGGTTGCACGACGAGTGGCTCGCCCCGCTCGGCTTTCAGTTGGTCACGCCCCGCGACCCGCGTCGACGCGGCGGACACGTCACGCTTCGGCACCCGGATGCAAAGCAGATCGCGGTGGCGATGCGCGAGATGGTGAAGGTGATCCCCGACTATCGGGAACCTTCGAGCATTCGCCTCGCCATCTCGCCGCTCGCCACGAGTTACACCGAGGTCTACGAAGGATTCTCCAGGATCCGTGAACTGGTCGCCAGCGGCAGGTATCGCGCCGCGAGCACTTCCGGTAGCCGCGTCACCTGACGCGGCGGTGCCTTGCGATCACGAGACGTGATGGTCTGACGCGACCGTCCGACGCGGCTACTTCCACACGATCGTGTCGGGCAGCACTCGCGTCATCGGCTGTTGAACGTCGACCCAGTCGCCCGGGTTCGGGCACGGATCATCGGTGACCGCGAGCATCGTGGTGTGCATGTGCGGTGCTTCCACCATCGGCAGGCGTCGTCGCGCGAAGTGGAACGGACTGTGACCGTCGTCGAGCGCGGAGACGCCGTGGCTCGAACCGCAACCCACCATGACGAGCCGTGATCCCGGCACGACCGAGCTCGCGCGGTAGCCGGCGGTCGGCGACGTAGCGACGCGAACGGCGATCACGTCGGCGTGCAAGGCGAGCATCGACTTGTCACCCAGCCACAGCTGCGTACCGGCACGAACGACCAGACGTTGCTTCACTGCCGCACGCACCGTCGCGGTCGCACCGCCCACGTGGCTGAGGTGCAACGGCAGGTCGCCGGCGAGGTTGCCGGCGATGCCGATCGCCTCACGTGCGCGCTCGTCGTCGTTGCCCGCGAGCGGGAGATGCACCGACCATGCGACGACCTCGTGACCCGCCGACTCGGCGCGCGCACGGAGCGACTCGGCGTCGCCGCTCGCGACACCGTAGCGATGCATCGACGACTCGACTTTCACGACGACCGCGTGCTTGAGGCCGGCTGACGAGAGCACGTCGAGGTCGCGGAAAGTGCCGACGGCGAGCACTGCGTCATTGCGATCGTGCAACGTCGCAAGACACGTCGGGTCGGTGGTGACGCCGACGCCGATCGGTGTGAGAACGAACGGCCGAAGGTCGCCCGTCACGCCGCGCACTTCGTGGGCGGTGCCGACGGCGACGTCGCGAGAAAGTGCGGCAGCGTGCGGCATGAGCACGTCACGACCGAAGCCGTAGCCGTTGCCCTTCACCACCGGCAAGACGTCGCCGAACGCTCGCGCGGTGGCGGCGACGTGGGCGCGCCAGGCGTCGGACTCGACGCTGAGCCGCAAACTCATGCGGTTTGACGGTATCTGGCGCGCTTCACGAGCCAGCGCACCACTTCGATCATCGCGGTGATGCTGAATGCGGTGACGAAGGCGATGATGAACGCGAGCGTGTGGTTCTCCTCGAACGACTTTCCGCCGACGAAGCCCAGCAGTGCCGCATAGTGGCCCCAGATGACGGCAGCGATTGCCGCCCAACCCATGAACCAACGCCGAGGTTGGCGTGTCACGCCGCACGACAAGGTGAGGGCAGTACGCCCGCCCGGGATGAAGCGGGCAGTGATGAGCAAGAGACCGCCGCGCTCGTGCACCTGTTCCACGACGGCGGCCATTCGCTTGGCGCCCTTCTCGGTGCGGTTCTGTCGTCGCATCACCCAGTCGCTGGCTTCGCGGCCGAGCAGATAACTCAGGTTGTCACCGATGAACGCGCCGCAAATCGCACAGACGATGACGAAAGGGATCCAAAGGTTGCCGAGACCCGCACTGACCCCGCCGATGATGACGAGGGTCTCGCTCGGCACGATGGGAAGCACCGAGTCGAGCACCGCGATAACGAAGATGATGAGGTAAAACCACGGCGACGACGAGAAGTCTTTCAGCCAGTCGAATGCCTGAGTCAAAAACTCGAGCATCACCGCACGCTACAGCGACGGTTCGGTCTTCGACTTCAATCGACGGATGTTCGGAAGATGCTTGATGATGACGAACGCCACAACGCCGAGGACGACGAGCAGCTCCCATGTTTCCGCGCCGTCGATGAGCATGCCGACTGGAGTAGCGACCGTTATTGCCAATGACGCGACCGAGGCCTTGCGTGTGATCTTGCTGATGACGAACCACGACACGAACAGCACGGCGCTGACGACGGGGAACAGCACGAACATCGCGCCGCCGCCCGAGGCGACGCCTTTGCCGCCCCTGAACTTGCGAAACACCGGTGCGACGTGGCCCACGATCGCACCGCACATGGCCGCGTAGCTCAGCGGCCCGCGCTGGTCGCCGCTCACCGCCCAAGCGATGCCGACGGCGATCGCCGCCTTCGCCATGTCCATCAAGAAGACGCTCATGCCGGCCTTCCAGCCGAGTTCGCGGATCACGTTGGAAGCGCCGGGGTTGCCGGATCCGACCTTGGTGATTTCTTTGCCGTAGCGAGAGGCGATGAGCTCCGCGCTCGGGAACGTGCCGAGCAGGTAAGCGACGATGACGACGACGATGTCGATGAATTCCACGGTTGCTCCCGTGGCGAGTGTAGTTAGCGGCAGGCCGGATCGTCGGGAGGGAAGACGCCGAGACGCTTCTGCTGAGGCGCTGCGATCGTGGTCGTCGGCGACGCGTCGTCGGCCGAGACGAGAACGTCGATCAGCGTGGTGGCGAGCGGCACGAAGATCGCCGCCGCAGTTCGGTCGAGCGCGAAGCGACCGGCGGAGGCGTCTTCGTCACCCGACGGAGCCGCGTCACCCGCCTGAGATTCGGAAGGTTCGGCCGACGTGGATCCGTCGAAGATGGCGAGAATCGCCTTCATCGAGTCGGAGTCGACGATCGGGATCAACACCGACTCGTTGCCGATCTTTCGCGGCGACCACTCGATGGTGTACGAGTTCACTCCGCGAGTGTCGAGGTTTCGCATCGCCTGGGCGAGCGTCAGCAAGTCGCGTGGCGTGAGCTGGTCGTCGGTGATGACCCGGTCGAGCGCCACGTTGAGCAAGGCATTCGCAGTCGCAGGGTTGGTGGTGCCGCGGTCGAGCGCGCGCTGCATCGAACGCCGCAGGAAGTCTTGCTGGCGGGTGATTCGTCCGATGTCACCCGTGGGGTCGCCGACCCATTTCTGCTTGGTCTCGTCGAAGTACCGGTACCCGGTGCGAGACCGCACGTAGGCGAGTGCCTGACCCCCGCGCAGTTCGACGCAACCGGGCCCGACTTCGCGGAATCCGACGCGATCGTCCTTGGTGCGGTGGGCGAAAGGAATCTTGACTCCGCCGACCGAGTCGACGATCTCCTTGAATGCACAGAGGTTGACGTTGACGTAGTGGTCGACGGGCACGCCGAAGTTGTCGTTGATCGTTCGGATGAGGCGCGACGGATCTTTCGAGTCGAATGCCGAGTTGATGCGTGCCTGACGGGTCGTGCCGGCAATGTTCACCCACAAGTCGCGCGGAAACGAGAGCACTGCGACGTCGTTGATCGTGGGGTCGACACGCAACAACATGATGGTGTCGCTGCGTTCGCCGAACGTCGTGCGATCGCCGATGCCGCCAGCGGTGCCGTCGCCGTCGGGACACGCACCGTTGTCGGAGCCGGTCAGGAGAAAGTTCTCCGCCCGCAACTCGCCCGTTTGTGCGTCGGCAACGTCGCCCGACACCTCGCCTGACGATGCGGTGTCGGTGGTGCCGACACCGTCGATCTTCACGACGAGTCGGTCACCGACCTTGTTGTTCGCCCACACGACGCCGACACCGACCGCGACGAGCGTGGCCGCCACGAGCACGTTGACGACGAGAACGACGACGTGCGACCTGGGTCGCGGCGGGACGCGTGAGGTCGTCATGCGGTGGGAGCGAGAGTGACCGTCGAACCCAACTCCGTGCCGTCGACCACGACGAACTGAGAAACGCTGCCCGCTCGCACGAGATCGGATTTCGATTCTTCGACGGCAGCTTTGCGGGCTGAATCACAAGTCACCACGACCCGCTCCACCGCGGCGCGTTGCGACACCTTCGCCTCCGTTTTCGTGCGGCGAATCTCGGAGAGCACGGCGCTCGCCGTGTCGAGCAAGAGCTCGGTGTCGGCGGTTGCCGCCGAGACTTCCGAGCCTCGTTGGTCGCCGGCACTGACCGGCCACGCCGCACGGTGCACGCTGCCTGTCTGCCACCACGACCACACTTCGTCGGTGCAGAACGGCATGTGCGGCGCGAACAGCCGTTGCATCACGCTCAACGCACGGTGCAGTGCGCGACGAGCCGACACTTCGTCGGGCGAGCAGTCGGCGAACTTCGCCGGCGCGCCGTCGGCGCCGACCTTGCCGTACGCGCGCGCCTTCACGAGTTCGACGTAGTCGTCGCAGAACCACCAGAAGAACGACTCGGTGCGCTCCAGCGCCCGCGCGTAGTCGAGCTCGTCGAATGCGGCAGTCGCATCGCCGACGACCGAACCGAGTCGAGCGAGCATCGCTCGGTCGATGGGTTGCGACACGCGGTCGTCGGCTCGCGCCCCGCTGCTTCCGTCGTCGTCGCACTCGAAGGCGAGCACGAACTTGGTGACGTTGAGCAACTTGGTGGCGAGCTTGCCGCCGACCTTCATTTGGTCCTCGCTGAAAGCCGTGTCGACGCCGGGTCGCGCGGAGGCGGCCCAGTAGCGAACGGCGTCGCTGCCGTACTTGTCGAACAAGTCGATCGGGGTGACGACGTTGCCCTTCGACTTCGACATCTTCTTGCGATCGGGGTCGAGAATCCAGCCGGAGAGAGCGGCCCGCTTCCAGGGAATTCCCCCGTGGGCGAAGTGCGAGCGCACCATGGTGGAGAACAGCCACGTGCGGATGATGTCGTGCCCCTGCGGTCGCATGTCCATCGGGAAGACGCGAGAAAAGAGGTCGTCACCGTCTGCCCAGTGCGACGCGAGCTGCGGAGTGAGCGACGACGTGGCCCACGTGTCCATCACGTCGGGGTCGCCGACGAAACCGCCGGCAACGCCACGCTGCTCCGCGATGTAACCGTCGGGTACGTCGGTGCTCGGGTCGACAGGCAGGCGATCGCGCGACGGAACCAGGGGTGCGTCGTAGTCGGGTTGACCTTCGGAGTCGACGCGGTACCACACCGGGATCGGTACGCCGAAGTAACGCTGGCGGGAGATCAACCAGTCACCGTTCAGACCTTCGACCCAGTTGGAGTACCGATGGCGCATGTGGTCGGGGTGCCAGGTCATCTCTTCGCCGCGGGCGAGCAGGGCATCGCGCAGCGAACGATCGCGCCCACCGTTGCGGATGTACCACTGTCTGCTGGTGACGATCTCGAGCGGACGGTCGCCTTTTTCGTAGAACTTCACCGGATGCGTGATCGGACGCGGCTCCGACTTCAAGTCGCCGGATGCCCGCAGCATCTCGACGATGGCGGTCTGCGCCTGCTTTGCGGACTTGCCGGCGAGCAAGGCGTAGTTCGCCCGTGCGGCTTCGTCGACGATGGCGACCGGCGGTTCGCTGACGATGCGGCCGTCTCGGCCGATGATCGCCCGCGTCGGCAGGTTGAACTCGCGCCACCACACCACGTCGGTCAGGTCGCCGAACGTGCAGATCATCGCGATGCCGGTGCCCTTGTCGGGTTGGGCGAGCGCGTGCGGGTACACGCCGACTTCGACGTCGAACAGCGGCGACCGCACGGTCTTGCCGAAGAGCGGCGCGTACCGGGCATCGTCGGGATGCGCGACGAGACCGACGCAGGCAGGAATCAGCTCGGGTCGCGTGGTCTCGATGACGACGTCACCGCCGGGGTTGTCAGCGCTCGCCGGCCCGTGAAACGACACCGCGTGGTACGCGCCCGGGCGTTCGCGATCCTCGAGTTCGGCTTGCGCCACGGCGGTGCGGAAGTCGACGTCCCAGAGCGTCGGCGCTTCTTGCGTGTACGCCTCGCCTCGCGAGAGGTTGTCAAGAAAGGCGCGCTGCGACGTGCGACGCGCGTGCTCGGAGATCGTGGTGTACAAGAGCGACCAGTCGACCGACAAGCCGAGTCGACGGAAGAGGTCTTCGAACACCTTCTCGTCTTGTGCGGTGAGTTCGTCGCAGAGCTCGATGAAGTTCGGACGCGACACGGGAACTGCCTTGTGGTCTTTCGGCGGGTCGCCGCGGAACGGCGGGGTGAAGCCCGCGACGTACGCCAGCGACGGGTCGCAGGTGACGCCGAAATAGTTCTGCACGCGCCGCTCGGTGGGCAGGCCGTTGTCGTCCCATCCCATCGGATAAAAGACGTGCTTGCCGCGCATTCGTTGGTAGCGAGCAATCGTGTCGGTGTGGGTGTAGGAGAACACGTGCCCCATGTGCAAGGAGCCGCTCACGGTGGGCGGCGGCGTGTCGATGGCGAACACCTCGTCTCGACCGGCGTTGCGGTCGAACGCGTAGATGCGCTCGGCGTCCCAGCGCTCGATGAAACGCTTCTCGACGCCGGCGAGCGTGGGTTTCTCGGGCACTCTGCGCGTCGTGGAACCGTTCGACATGCTCTCTCAACGGTAGTGGCGCACGATGCGGCGACCGCTCGCAACGTCACGGCATGCGTCACCGGCGCATTCGTAGGCTGAGTGCGTGTTCGCGCTGTACGACACCCTCACGCGCGAAGTGAAGCCGCTCGCGATGCGCGAGAAAGGCAAGCTCGGCGTCTATCTGTGCGGCCCGACCGTGTACGGCCCGCCGCATCTCGGCCATGGTCGTGCCACGATCGTCTACGACATCCTGCGCCGGTATCTCGAGTGGCGCGGCATCGAGGTGCGGCTCGTCAGCAACATCACCGACATCGACGACAAGATCATCGACCGAGCGAGTCGCGAGAGCCGACCCTGGCAAGACATCACGCACAAGTGCGAGTCGGTGTGGTTCGATGCGATGTCTCGCCTCGGCGTGAAGCGTCCGGACGACGTTCCGCACGCCACGGAGTACGTCGACCAGATGGTGGGCATGATCGAGACACTGGTGTCGCGCGGCGCCGCGTATTCCACGAGTGACGGCGTGTACTTGTCGGTGGAGAAAGTGCCCGACTACGGCGCGCTGGCCCACCAGTCGCTCGACGAGATGCTCGCCGGAGGCGGAGACCGAGAAGTGCTCGGCGCCGGCGAGAAGCGACATCCGGCCGACTTCGCGCTGTGGAAATTCTCGAAACCCGGCGAGCCGTCGTGGCCTTCGCCGTGGGGAGCCGGTCGTCCGGGCTGGCACAGCGAATGCGTGGTGATGAGCCTCGAATTGCTCGGCGAGGGGTTCGACCTGCACTGTGGCGGAGCTGACTTGCGCTTTCCGCACCACGAGAACGAACGCGCCCAAGCCGTGGCACTCGGCAAAGGTTTCGCGCGTCACTGGATGCACAACGGTTTCGTCGTCGACGCAGAGGGTGAGAAGATGTCGAAGAGTCTCGGCAACGTGACCAACCTGCTCGACCTTCTCGACAAATACGACCCCCGGGCGTACCGCATGCTCTTGCTGCAGACGCATTACCGCTCGCCCGTGAAGGTGGGGCAAGACAACATCGACGCGTCGGTGAAAGCACTTGCGGGCCTCGACTCGTTCGCGGCGCGCAGCGCGTCGCTCTCGGGAACCGCAGACGCCGCCGTACTCGAACGCTTCGCGCAGATCATGGACGACGATCTCGACACGCCGAACGCGATGGCGCACGTCTTTGACACCGTTCGCCGTGCGAACACCGCGATCGACGCGGGGGACGCAACCGCCGCGTCGTTGGCGGCCGCAGTGCACGAGATGTGCGGCGCGGTCGGCTTGGTGCTCGGCTCGGTGGCGGCAGTCGACGACGACGCACAAGCGAAAGCGGCGGCGCTCGACGCGGCGCGAACGGCGAAAGACTTCGCAAAAGCCGACGCCTTGCGGATGGAACTGCAAGGCGCGGGCTGGATCGTCGAGACGACGAAAGCCGGCACCACGCTGCGCCGCGCGTAATTGAACACGATGCGCCACGCGTTGACGGTGTTGCGCTAACGCACGAACTCACCGACACTTCCGCTGAGCGCAGGCAATCTACTCACTGGTAACTTGGCGAGATGCCTGAATTCTCGCTTTCGCTTTCCGACGACCAGCAACAACTGAAGGACTGGATCCACGAGTTCGCCGTCGACGTCATTCGTCCGGCCGCGCACGAGTGGGACGAGCGCGAGGAGTTTCCGTGGCCGATCGTGCAAGAGGCGGCGAAGATCGGTCTCTACGGACTCGACTTCATCATGAACGCGATGGGAGACGCGAGCGGGCTCACGCTGCCCGTCGCGATCGAGGAGATTTTCTGGGGCGATGCCGGCATCGGCATGGCGATCATGGGCTCGGGTCTGGCCGCCGCCGGAATCGCGGGCAACGGAACACCAGAACAGATCATGGAGTGGGTGCCGCAGTGCTACGGCACCGCCGACGACGTGAAAGTCGGCGCATTCTGCGTGAGCGAACCTGACGCCGGCAGCGACGTGAGTTCGTTGCGCACGCGCGCGGTGTACGACGAAGCGAAGGACGAGTGGGTGCTGAACGGCACGAAAGCGTGGATCACCAACGGCGGCATTGCCAACGTGCACGTCGTGGTCGCCGCGGTCGACCCGGAGCTGAAAGGTCGCGGTCAGGCGTCGTTCGTGGTTCCGCCGAACACCAAGGGCTTGAGCCAAGGCCAGAAGTATCTGAAGCACGGCATCAAGGCGTCGCACACCGCCGAAGTGGTGCTCGACGACGTGCGCGTGCCGGGAAGCTGCCTGCTGGGCGGCAAGGAAAAGTTGGACGCCAAGCTGGCGCGAGCCCGCGAGCGCGGCAAGTCGGGCGAGGCGCAGCCGGCGATGAAGACGTTCGAGGCAACGCGACCAGCGGTGGGCGCCCAAGCGCTCGGCATCGCGCGCGCGGCGTACGAGTACGCGCTCGACTACGCAAAAGAACGCAAAGCGTTCGGCAAGCCGATCGTGATGCACCAGGCCATTGCCTTCAAATTGGCCAACATGATCACCCGCATCGATGCGTCGCGACTGCTCATCTGGCGTGCCGCATGGTTGGCCAAGAACGGCGGCTTCAAGAACGGCGAAGGCTCGATGAGCAAGTACTACGCGTCAGAAACCGCCGTTCGCGTGACCGAAGAAGCAATCCAGATCCTCGGTGGCTACGGCTACACGCGCGAGTACCCGGTCGAGCGTTGGCACCGCGACGCGAAGATCCACAC
>DAIPHP010000031.1:0-13839 GCA_036771295.1 Ilumatobacteraceae bacterium | reverse complement strand
CGCCAGCGCCGCGCTTGCGGCTACAAGTGCTTGGTCGCCTCGGCCAGCTCTCGCCACTGACGCATCGGCAGCGCGAGCGGATCAGCGTCGAGCACTTGGATGCTCACGTGCGAGGCACCCGCATCAAAGTGGGCCTTCACGCGCGCCACGGCATCGTCGATGGTGCCCCAGGCCACGATCGCGTCGACCATGCGGTCGCTCGCCGGCCGCTTGCCGTCTCCGATGTCATCGTCGGAATAGCCGAGCCGACGCAAATTGTTGGCGTAGTTCGGCAGACGTGTGTACGTGGCCATGAACTTGCGCGCCACTTCGCGCGCCTTGGCGGGGTCGGTCTCCAGCAGCACTGCTTGCTCGGGCGCAAGCAGCGGACCCTCACCCAGCACCTCGCGCGCGATGCTCGTGTGCTCGGGCGGCACGAAGTACGGATGCGCGCCGAGACCGCGCTCTGCCGACAACTTCAACATGCGAGGGCCGAGGGCGGCGAGCACGCGACGCGGCGCGGTGAGCGGTGGTGACGCGGCGAAAATGCCTTTGTCCATCTGGTCGAGGTACTCCACCATCGCGGAGTACGGCTTTTCGTAACTCCCCTTGTGCAGTTTGGTGGCCATATGTTCGTGGCTCGCACCGATGCCGAGCGTGAAGCGGTCGCCGAATGCTTCAGCGAGCGTGCGCCAACCGGCCTGCATCGTGATCGCCGACCGGGCGTACATCGACGCGATGCCGGTGGCCACGCCGATGCGCTTGGTCGCCGACAGCAACAACGCGCACGAAGCGAACGGTTCGCGACCGACTGCTTCGGGCACCCAGATGCAGCCGTACCCAAGTTCTTCGAGTTCGCGGGCCGCCTCTTGGGCCTTGCTCATCGGTTGCACGTCGAGCGCGAACGTCCACACGCCGATGCGTCCGAGACCGAAGTTGTCGGGGCGCGAAACTGCCATGACGCCCACCGTACCCGCGCGAGCACACAACTCGGTGTGACGTGCCGGCGCCTCATCCTGCTTGGTTGTGCGGCGGCGCTCGTCGGCTGCGGGTCGCCCCGAACAGAGACCAAAGACACCGCCTCTTACGACACTGCGACCGTTCTCGAGGTGATCGACGGCGACACCGTGCGACTGTCCATCGCCGACCGCGAGGAGACCGCACGACTGATCGGCATCGACACCCCGGAGACCAAGCACCCGACCAAGCCGGTGGAGTGCTTCGGGCCGCAAGCAGCGGCGTTCCTCGCCGGTCTGTTGCCAGCCGGCACGACGGTACGGGTCGAGCGCGACTCCGAAGCCCGCGATTCGTACCGTCGCCTGTTGCTGTACGTCTTCGTCGGCACCCCGCGCGGCGAGCGGTTCGTCAACCTCGAAATCGTGGCGCGTGGATACGCGACGCCGCTGTCGATCGAGCCGAACGTGCGTTACCAGTCGCATTTCGTGCAGGCGTCGTTCGACGCCGAGCGCAACGGGCGGGGCCTGTGGAGTTCATGCAGGTGACGTTTCGACGTCCGTAAGTAGCGTCGGGTGCGTGGCCGCACGTTCGTCGTCGCTGAACGAAGCACTCGGTCACCCCGAAGACGCGCGGCTCGTCATTTTGAGCTGCGACGACCTCGGCGCGTTTCATGCGTCCAACGTCGGGGTGCTCACGGCTCTGCACGACGGCGCCGCGACATGCGCGTCGCTGATGGTGCCCGCACCGTGGTCACGGCATGCCGTCGCCAACTTGCGCGACGGAGACGACATCGGCGTGCACCTCACGCTCGTGTCCGAGCACGCCGACTATCGCTGGGGACCACTCACCTATGCGCCGTCGCTGCAGTCCGGCGACGGAGGGTTTCCCTCGACGCTCGACGACCTGTGGGAACACGCCGATCGCGACGAAGTGTTGCGTGAGTGCCGGGCGCAAGTCGAGCGGGCGCTCTTGTGGGGCGTCGACGTCACGCACCTCGCACCGCACCTCACCGCGATCACCTTGCGACCCGAGTTCTTCGACGTCTACCTCGAAGTGGCGGTGGAATACCGCTTGCCGATCCGCCTGCCTTCGTCAGTGTCGACGTCGGTGGCGGGCTTCGACTTTCGCGGCCTGGCCCGCGACGAGGGCGTGCTCTTTCCCGACCACTTCGACCACGACTGGTCGTCGGGCAGCCGTCAACGCGTCATGGACGCGATCGCAGCACTGCAACCGGGCGTGACCGAGATCCACGTGCAGCCGGTGATCGACTCGCCGGAAGTGCGCGCCATCGGCGCCGTGTGCCAAGGATGGATCGACGATCTCGCGCTCGCGACGAGCACCGAACTGCGCGGCGCGCTCGCGGACTCAGGGGCCGTGATGATCGGCTATCGCGCGCTCAGGGACGCGATGCGAGCCGCGCGATCACGCGGCTGACTTCGCCCGAACGCAACAGCGCGAACAACTCGCCGCTGCTGCCGGTCGCCTTCAACTTGCCTTGCATGTAAAGCGAAGTCGGATCGTTCTTGGCGTCGGCGGCCGCGACGGTGATCACCAGCGACGCGTCGTCGGGCCCCTCGACCACCTCGTCCTTCTTGCCGAACACCACGCGGTACTGCGCGGCGCTCATCGCGGTACCGCGGCCCTGATGCCGGCGAACATGTCGTCTTCGAACTCGCCGTCACGACGCGAGTTGGGCACCAGCGTCCGTGCCAGCACCCAGTCTTCGTACGGATACACCTCGGCCAACTCTTCGTCGCTCAGCCCGAACCAGAACGGCTCGCGCTCGTCGACTTGGGTCTTGTGCGCGCGAAGCGAGCCGGAACGCGCCCAGAGAAAATCGCCGATGTGCAACCGAGTCGTGATTCGATGGTCGAGGTTGGGGCGCTCGAACCACTTCTCGTCGTACGGTGACGACCCGCGCAGGCGCAGCAGCGCCTCGTGCACCGCCGTGAGCCGCGAACGAGACCACACGGAGTAGTACAACTTGAGCGGCTGCCACGCGGGGCCGTGCTCGGGGTACCACTCGTCGTCACCGGCGCGATCGAACGCCAGCACGCTGATGTCGTGCACTTTGAGATGGTCGGGGTGCGGGTATCCGCGCTGGTCGTCCCCGTACGTCACCACCACCTGCGGCCGATGCTGGCGAATGAGACGAACGAGCCGGCCAGTCGACTCGTCGATGTCGGCCATATGAAACGACTCCGGGTGGGAATTGGCAGGTGACTCAGGCATGCCGGAGTCGCGGTAGCCGAGCATCTCCACTCGCGAGAAGCCGATGACCGCCGCCGACGCGGCCAACTCGTTCGGTCGCATCTCGGCGAGCAGGCGCTTCGCTGCCTCGCCTTCGACACCATGGAAAGGCTGACCCGGCTCTTTCAGCGCGGGATTGTTGAGGTCGCCCTCTTCGCCGCCGGTGCAGCACACCAGCACCGTGTGCACGCCCTCGCGCGAGTACTTTGCCATCGTCGGCGCACCCTTCGACGCTTCATCGTCGGGATGCGCGTGCACGGTGAGGATGCTCAGCCGCTCGTTCATGCGCAAGGCGCAGGCTAGTCCCGCGCATCTCGTACTCTCGTTACCGATGCGTACTCACACGACCACGACGTTCGTACGGCACGTGCCGAAGTCTTCAGTGGCGAAAGCGATGCTCGCATCGGCCGCGTTGTTGCTCGCGGCGTGTTCGCGAGACGGTCGCACGCTCGCGCCAGCCTTGCCCGAGCAGAACGAGAGCATCGCGATCGCCCCGACGCAGACCACCGTGTCGCTCGAACCCAGCGACGCGTTCGCAATTCGCGGACCGTGGATCGAGGGCTCCGACATCGATCTCGCTTTCACGTGCTACGGGCGCCGCGTGTCGCCCCCGCTCGAAATCTCGGGTCAGCCGTCGGGCACGGTCACGCTCGCGGTCTTGCTGCACGACGTGGAGACCCCGGACCAGATTCTCTGGGCCATGGCCAACATCTCCGGCGGCACCGTCGCGATCGGAGAAGGCGCCACACCACCAGACGTGGTCGTCGCCACGAACAGTGACGGAGCAGCGGGATATTCGCCGCCGTGCCCGTCGAGCGGCGAACGACGCCAGTACTTGCTCACCGTCTTCGCCCTCGATCAAGCGCTCGATGTCAGCGGAATCACGAACGTCGACGGCACCGTCGACGCCGACGCACTGCTCACCGCAGTGGAGATGGGCACGTTCGATCTCGCCGAGAGCACGTTCTACGTTCAGGCTCCGTAGGGCCGCGCCCGACCCCGGCACGACTCGTGGGCTCCTGGGTCGCAGACACCCCGACCACGACGTACGTTCCCTCATCGGCGCGTGGAATTCTGTGAGACTTGAGCCATCGAACGCGCGCTTGCTTCGCTTCCCGTCGCCCTGTGCGAAACCGACCTTGACGGTCGGTTGACCTCCGCCAACGACGCATTCCGTGCCCTCGCGCTGAGTGGCGCACCGCTCACGCTCGGCGTTGCGCCATGGTCGCACGCCGTGCCCGCACGGCGAGCCGAGCTCGAAGCGCAGTGGATCGCTTCGCGGTCGACCGACTCGAGCTTCGTCGCGCATTTCCGGGTGACCGGTACCGACGGCGTCGACGTCGTCATCGCGTTCGCGGCACACCCGGTGCGCGACACCAACGGACACGTCGTTCGCTACGTCGGCACCGCCCACGACATGACCACGCTGGTGAGCAACGACCAGCTGAACGACCAGCTACTCGGGGCGCTCGACGCCGCGAGCGACGCGATCGTCGTCTTCGATGCACGAGCGCGACTCATCTTTGCCAACCGCGGTGCTGCCGAATTGCTCGGCGTTTCCGACGCGACTGACGCCGACGACGAGGCGGCCGCCACGTTCTTCGACGCGGTGCGCAACCAGGTGCCGCGCGAAGTGCTGACGAACGCCTCGCGAAGCTCGTGGTCGGGCGAGCTCGGCCACCGCAGCCCCGACGGATTCATGCGCACGCTCGCGCTGACGCTGCACGTCGTACGCGGCAGTGACGCGACGGTCGACCACTACTCGGTGATCGCCCGCGACGTCACCGAGCACAAGCAACTGCAAGCCGAGCTGCAACGGCAGGCCACGCACGACGAACTGACCGGTCTGCCGAACCGCACGCTGTTTCTGCGGCGAGTCGCCGAGGCGCTCGATCGCAGCCGAACCTTGCGACGCGGGGTGACGGTGATGTTCCTCGACTTCGACGGCCTGAAGACGGTCAACGACACCGTGGGGCACCGTTTCGGCGACCAGCTCATCGTCAGCGTCGGCAAGCGACTGGTCAACGCCACGCGACCGTCCGACGTCGTCGCCCGATTGAGCGGCGACGAATTCGCGGTGCTCGCCGAGGGCGTCGGCGACGAGTCGCTCGCGCTCGAGATCGCCGAGCGATTGCGCGCGAGCATCACCGGACAGCACGTCATTCAGGGCGTCGAAGTCACGTCGGGCGCGAGCGTCGGCATCGCCATCGCCACGCAGGCTTTGCTCGCCGAGCAGTCGCCTGCCGACGCAGCGCTCACGTTGTTGGTCAACGCCGACACCGCGATGTACCGCGCCAAACAGCGCGGCAAGGGCCGCTGCGAGATCTACAGCGAAGCGATGCGCACGCAAGCCCGCGACCGACTGACGCTCGGCTCCCAGCTGGAGCGCGCGCTCGCACGATCGGAGATGTCGCTGCTCTACCAGCCGATCGTCTCCATCCACACCGGTCGCGTCGTGGCGATCGAGGCCCTGCTGCGTTGGCAGCATCCCGAGCGCGGCACGCTGACACCGCCGGCGTTTCTCGACGTCGCCGAAGAGACCGGGGCCATCGGCCCGATCGGCGACTGGGTGATCGCCACCGCCGCCCGCACGCTGCGCGAACTGCTCGACGAAGGCACGCTCGAGCGGTCGGTCGCGATGCACATCAACGTGTCGCCGCGACAATTGAGCGACGCGGGTTTCGTCGAGCGCACCACCAGTTCGCTGCAGCAAGCAGGAGTCGACGCCCGCCAATTGGTGCTCGAGTTCACCGAGGCGACGGCACTGGCCGGCAACCCGGCGGTCACCCGCAGCCTCAACGCGCTCGGTCGGCTCGACGTGCGACTCTCCATCGACGACTTCGGAACCGGCTACTCGTCGCTCGCCCACCTGCGCGACTTTCGTGCCGCGCAACTCAAGCTCGACGGCACGTTCATTCGCAACGTCGGCCGCGACGGTGCCGACGACCCGATCGTGCGGTCGATCGTGCAGCTCGCGCACTCGCTCGACATGTCGGTGGTGGCGGAGTGGGTGCAGTCAGCCGAGCAGCTGCAGCGTCTGCGCCTGCTGGGTTGCGACCACGCGCAAGGCAACCACGTGTGCGAACCGGTCGATGCGACAGCGCTACGCGACTACGTGCGCAAGAGCGCGGTGAGCGAACGCTCGCGTCACTCGGGCGGCACGGGTGCGGGGCCCGTGCCCGAGTAGAACGCCAGCACCGCAGCCGACGACCCGGCCAGCCGCAGCACCGAGTTGCCGCGCACCGTGTCGCCGTACGTGTCGAGCGCGAAACGGCGCAACTTGCCGGTCGCCGCAGGTCGCATCAGTTGGGCGAACTCGACCATGTCGAGGCGCTCGTCGACGAGCAGCGCCGACGTGGCGCCCTGCATGATCCGGCCGGCGCGGAACGGGTCGCCGAGAGTGCGGTTGACCGCGGTTTGCATGAGCAGCGCGGTGAAGAGTCGCTGGCGCTTGCCGCGTCCGATGTCGGACGTGCCGTCCACCTTCCACTGACCGTCGATCTTTTCCTCGAAGTAGCGGCTGCGCGCGTAGGCGAGCGACTGCACGCCGTTGAGGTTCTTGCAGCCGGGCCGGATGTACAGGCCGGTGTTGCGATCGCGCGTCGGGTATTCGACGCACACGGTGACGCCGCCGACGGCGTCGACCAAGTCTTTGAAGCCTTGGAAGTCGATCTCGAGGTAGTGGTGGATCGGAATCCCCAGCGCGCGAGTCACCGTGCGCACCACGACGGGCGCTCCTTCTCGGTACGCCACGTTGATCCGCTCGGTGTTGTCGGAGTCGCCGATGTTCACCCACAGGTCGCGCGGAATCGACAACAAGGAGATGATGCCCGACGATTTCTCCACGTTCACGACGATGAGCGTGTCGCTGCGGCGGCCCTGCACGTCGCCCTCGCCGCCGACGTTGGCGAAGTCCGGATCGCTCGGGTCGGCGCCGGCCCGCGAGTCGGAGCCGACGAGCAAGAAGTTGACGAACTGGTCGTTGGGCTCCGCGAGCGTCGACGTGAGCGACAATTCGCGCCGCACGTCGGCGAATCGTGAATCGAGCGCGCGGCCGACGCCGAAGTATCCGGCGATGCTCAGCACGACGAGCACGCTGGCCGCCACCAGCCACACCTGCTGTCGCTCGCGGTGACGACGTGCAGAGGTTTCGACGTTCACTCGCGAATGCTCCTCGCGGTTCTCTTCATCACGCGCTACGACGGTAGTGCGGTCACTGTGGTCGCAGGTGAATCACGTCGCCGACGTCGATCACGTGTCGCACCGCGCCGTCGTCGACCACCACGAGACGCGAAGCTTCGTCGAGGTCGACCGCGATGCCGACGATCGTTTCCCTCTCGCGAAGCTCGACGCGAACCCGCGAGCCGAGCGTCGACAACGCCGACTTGTGCTCCTCATGTAATTCCGCGTCGCCGCGCGACCTGCGAACGTCGATTTCGGCGAGCATCGCCGCCAGCAGGTCGGGCGGCGAAGGCACCCGCGCGGAAGCCGATGCCAGCGAGACGGCGTCAGGCGGAGCCCAGCCGACGTTCACCCCGATGCCGACCACGACGAACCGTTCGCGAGGCGACGCGACGGCGAGCAAGCCGCCGAGTTTTGCGTTCCCGACGACGAGATCGTTGGGCCACTTCACCGCGACGTCGGCGGTCGAAAGAGCAGCGCACGCCGCGCGGGCCGCGAGGGCGACGATCCGCGGGAAACGACTCGGGTCTTCGCTTTCGTATCGAAAGAGCAGCGAGACCAACAGGTTGCTGCCGCGCGCCGCTTGCCACGTGCGATCAAGTCGGCCCCGGCCCGCGGTCTGGTAGTCGGCGACGATCACGGAGCGATCCGGCGCTCCCGCGTTCGCGGCGCCGACGAGATCGTCGTTCGTGGAGCCCGTCTCTGCCACGTGACGCACCGTCCACCCGATCGGCCAAATCGGCCCCGAACTAGGATTCGAAGGCGTCATTGCCCTCACAAGATAGGTGTTCGTGCCGAAGAAAATCCTGATCGCCAACCGCGGAGAAATCGCCGTTCGCGTCATTCGCACCGCCCGCGAGATGGGCATTGCCACCGTCGCCGTCTATTCCGAACTCGACCGCAACGCCCTGCACGTGCGCCTGGCCGACGAGGCGTACGCCCTCGGCGGCGAGACCGCGGCCCAGAGTTACCTCAATACCGAGGCGATCCTCGATGCCATCCGCAAGAGCGGCGCCGACGCCGTGCACCCCGGCTACGGCTTTTTCTCGGAGAACGCCGACTTCGCCCAAGCCATCACCGACTTGGGCGTGGCCTTCATCGGGCCGCCGCCCGCCGCCATCGTCGAGATGGGAGACAAGGTGTCGTCCCGCAAGGCCGCGTTGCGCGGCGGCGCACCGATCGTGCCGGGTACCACCGAGTTCGTCAACAGCGCGGCAGAAATCGTGAAGTTCGGCGAAGAGCACGGCTGGCCAGTCGCCATCAAGGCGGCGTTCGGCGGCGGCGGTCGCGGTATGAAAGTGGTCAAGGACGCCGCCTCGGTGCAGGAGGCGATGGACTCCGCCAAGCGAGAGTCGAAAGCGTTCTTCGGTCGCGACGAGATCTACGTCGAGCGATACCTCACGTGGCCGCGACACATCGAGGTGCAGCTGGTCGGCGACAAGCACGGCAACGTCGTGTGGGTCTCGCTGCGCGACTGTTCCGCCCAGCGTCGCCACCAAAAACTGATCGAAGAGGCACCCGCGCCAGCGTTGCCTGACGGCGTCGAAGATGCCATGGGCGAAGCAGCGGTCAAGGCCGCGCGAGCCGTGGGCTACTACAACGCCGGCACGGTCGAGTTCATCTACCAGGACGGCGACTTCTTCTTCCTCGAGATGAACACCAGATTGCAAGTCGAGCACCCGGTCACGGAGATGATCACCGGCATCGACCTCGTCGAGTGGCAGATTCGCGTCGCCGACGGCGAGAAACTGCCGATGACGCAGCAGCAAGTGAACGCGCTTCGTCGCGGACACTCCATCGAAGTGCGTATCAACGCGGAGAACCCTTCGGGCGGCAAGTTCCTCCCCTCGCCCGGCACGATCAGCGCGCTCAAGTTGCCCGACGGCTTCGGCGTGCGATTCGACGGCGGGTACGAGTCGGGCGACACCGTCAGCCAGTACTACGACAACTTGATCGGCAAACTCATCGTCTGGGGCAAGGACCGCCCGACTGCGATCGCGCGCACCATTCGGGCACTCGAAGAGATGAACGTCGAAGGCGTGCACACGACGATTCCGGCGGATCTCGCCATCTTGCGGCACCCTGATTTCGCCGCCGTGCAACACAGCACGAAGTGGGTCGAAGAACGGCTCGACTTGAGCGGCATCAACTCGCAGGTCACTCCGGCCGAACCGCCCGCGGCCGGCCTGGTCGAAAAGACCACGACGGTCGAGGTCAACGGCAAGCGCTTCGAGGTGAAGGCGTGGGTGCCCGAGTCGGGCGGCGCGGCCCCGGTGGCGCGTCGCGCCCCGCGCGCCGCGGCCGCCGCAGCGGCGTCGTCGGGTGCCGGCGACGTCGTCGCCCCGATGCAGGGCACCATCGTGAAGGTGCTCGTCGAAGTCGGCCAAGAAGTGAAGGCCGGAGACGCCGTCGTCGTGCTCGAGGCCATGAAGATGGAAAACCAGTTGCAGGCCGACAAGGCAGGCACCGTGAAAGCGGTGAACGTGAAGCCCGGCGACAAGGTCGGCTCGGGCGACGTGCTCGTCGTCATCGCATGAGCGACGAGACCGTCTCGGGCGCGGAAACCGTCGCATCGGGCCACGAGTCGGCCGGCGCGAGCCTCGCCGCGTTTCGCGAACGACGCCTCGAAGAAATCGCCTCGCTGAAATCGCGCGGCGTCAACCCCTACCCCTACCGCTTCGACCGCTCGCACACGCTCGGCGAGATCCGTGCGGCGCACGGTTCCCTCGCCGCCGGCACCGAGACCACCGAGTCGGTCGCCGTGTGCGGTCGCATCATGCTGAAGCGCGACCAAGGCAAGCTCATCTTCATCACCGTGCGCGACCGCAGTGACGAGATCCAGTTGTTCGTGAGCAAGTCGGTCGTCGGCGACGACGCGTTCGACCTCATCAACTCCTTCGACATGGGCGACTGGGTCGGCGCCCGCGGCCTCGTCATGACCACCCGCAAAGGCGAACTGTCGGTGAAAGCCGACGACGTGCAGCTGCTCTCCAAGGCGTTGCGCCCGATGCCCGACAAGTGGCACGGCCTCGCCGACGTGGACACGCGCTTCCGCCAGCGCTACGCCGACCTCATCGTCAACGCCGAAGCCCGACGCACCTTCGAGATTCGTCACGCGATCATCGCCAGCATTCGGAAGACCTACGGCGAGCGCGGATACGTCGAGGTCGAGACACCCGTCTTGCACGTCGAAGCCGGCGGCGCGCACGCCCGACCGTTCCTCACGCATCACAACGCGCTCGACATGCCGCTCTTCTTGCGCATCGCGCTGGAGCTTCACCTCAAGCGACTCATCGTTGGCGGCATGGAACGCGTCTTCGAGATCGGCCGCGTGTTCCGCAACGAGGGCATCTCCACTCGTCACAACCCCGAGTTCACGATGCTCGAGTCGTACCAGGCCTTCGCCGACTACACCGACATCATGGATCTCACGCAGGCCGTCATCGTCAACGCGGCGCGCGACGCGCTCGGCACCACCACCATCGACATCGCCGGCACGCCGTGCGACTTGTCGGCGCCGTGGCCGCGCAAGCGCATGGTCGATCTCGCGGGCGCGAAAGTCGGCCGCGAGCTGCACCCGTCGCAACCGGTCGCCGACGTGCGAAAGATCGCCGACGACAACGGCGTGAAGTGGGAGAAGCACTGGGGCTCAGGTCGCATCATCGAGGAGATCTTCGCCGAGAAGGCCGAGGGTGAACTGCTGATGCCCACGTTCGTGACCGGGCACCCGGTCGAGATATCTCCGCTGGCGCGAGTCGACCGCAACGACCCGCACCTCACCGAGCGATTCGAGTTGTTCGTGCAGGCCCGCGAGCTCGCCAACGGCTTCAGCGAGTTGAACGACCCTGTCGAGCAGCGCGAACGTTTCGAAGCAGAGCAACGCGCCAAAGAGGCCGGCGACGCGACGGCCGGCACGGTCGACGAGGACTACCTCCGCGCGCTCGAGTTCGGTCTACCGCCCACCGGCGGTCTCGGTATCGGCCTCGATCGTCTCACGATGTTGTTGGCAGGCGTCTCGACGATTCGCGAAGTCATTCTCTTCCCCACGCTGCGACCCGAGGTCATGGAGTGAGCGCCACGCCGACCACACGCGCGTGGGGCGTGGGCACCGCGACGGTGTCGTCGAGCGGCGCGGTGCTCGACGTGCACTTCCGACGTCTCGGCTGGGGAGACGCATGCCCTGCGCACGAACGTGATTCGGCTCCCCCGCGAACGTCCGACGCGCGGCGCGGCGTGGAGATCGTGCCGGTGGTATCGGAGATCGACACCGCGGTCGCTCCGCGCGACGCGACAGACGTCTACTTGCGCCTGCACTTGCTGTCGCACCGCCTCGCCAAGCCGCGCACCTTGAACCTGGACGGCGTCTTCGGTCTGCTCACGAACGTGGCGTGGACGAGCATCGGTCCGGTCGCGCTCGACGTGCTCGACGAAGTGCGCGACGCGCTGCGCCGCAAAGGAGAGCACCTCACGGTGAACGGCGTCGACAAGTTCCCGCGGATGACCGATTACGTCGTGCCGTCCGGGGTTCGCATCGCCGATGCCAGCCGAGTTCGTCTCGGTGCGCACCTCGCCGAGGGCACCACCGTGATGCACGAGGGTTTCTGCAACTTCAATGCCGGCACGCTGGGCGCGTCGATGGTGGAAGGTCGAATCTCCGCAGGCGTGGTCGTCGGAAACGGCAGCGACATCGGCGGCGGCGCTTCGATACAAGGCACGTTGTCAGGTGGCGGCAAAGAGATGATCACCATCGGCGAACGCTGCCTGCTCGGTGCCAACAGCGGCCTTGGCATCAGCCTGGGTGACGACAGCATCGTCGAAGCGGGCCTCTACGTCACTGCCGGCACGATCGTGCGCCTGCCCGACGGCAGCACCGTGAAAGCACGCGAGATGTCCGGCGTGTCGAACATGCTGTTCCGTCGAAACTCCACGACCGGTGCCGTCGAAGCCGTGGTACGCACGGGCAGCTGGGGCGGTCTGAACGCCGCCCTGCACAAGAACTGAACGCAGTGATGCAGCGAGCCGTGCGCCGATGAACTTCGACGACTTCGCGTCGCTCGTGCGAGCGCGTCGCACCAACCTGATGATCGACCGGGCCCGCGACGTCGATCCGGCGGTGGTGCAGCAACTCTGCGAGCTCTCGACGTGGGCGCCGAACCACAAGCTCACGTGGCCGTGGATCTTCGCCGAAGTGCGCGGCGACTCACGACTGCGCCTCGGCGAAGCGTGCGCAGAAGTGATGGCGGCACAGGGCGAGCCCGAGCCGCGCGTGGCAAAGACACGCGGCAAGTTCGCCCGAACGCCGGTGGTGTTGGTGGTGGGTTCGGAGGCCGGCGACTCCGACCTTCGTACGGCAGAAAACCGTGACGCGGTCTCCGCCGCGGTGCAGACGCTGCTGCTCGGCGCGACCGCACTCGGCATGGCAAGTTTTTGGTCGTCGTGCCCGAAGGGCGCCAACGATGCGGTCGCGAAGTTCTGCGGGTTCCCCGCTGACTCGACGGTCGTCGCGATGGTCTATCTCGGTTGGCCGACCGACGTGCCGCAGGGTTTCGAGCGGCCTGCGCCGCGCATCAACCGATTTGACTGATCGAATCGCGTAACTGCAACGGTGGTCGCGCGGTGCGATCAGCCGGGGCGGTACACGCCGAACACGTCGCGCAATGCATCGCTCACTTCGCCGAGCGTTGCGTTCGCCTTGAGAGCGGCCTTCATCGGATACAGCAGGTTGTCGCTTCCGCGCGCCGCGGCACGTACGTCGTCGAGACGAGCTGCGACGAGCGCCGCGTCCCGCGCCGCCTTGAATTTTTTCAATCGCTCCACCTGGTTGCGTTCGCGCTCGGGATCGACCTTCAAGACGGGCGTGTCGGTGGGCTCGTCGACCGTGAACTTGTTGACACCCACCACGGTGCGGGTGCCGTCGTCGATCGACTTCGTGTACGAGTACGCGGCTTCCTCGATTTCTTCCATCTGGAAGCCGGCTTCGATCGCGTTCACCGCGCCACCCATGTCGTCGATGCGCTTGATGTACTCCCACGCCAGGCGCTCGACCTCGTTGGTGAGAGATTCCACGTAGTACGAACCAGCGAGCGGGTCGGGTGTGTCGGTGACGCCGCTTTCATACCCGATGACCTGCTGCGTGCGCAGGGCGATTCGCGCGGCTTCTTCGGTCGGCAACCCGAGAGCCTCGTCGTAGCCGTTGGTGTGCAGGCTCTGGGTGCCGCCCATGACGGCTGCCATGCTCTGCACCGCGACGCGAACGACGTTGTTCAGCGGCTGCTGAGCAGTGAGCGTGGCTCCGCCCGTCTGGGTGTGGAAACGCATGAGGTGGCTGGCGGGGTTCTTCGCGCCGAAACGTTCGGTCATGATTCGGTACCACATGCGGCGACTGGCGCGGAACTTGGCGACTTCTTCGAAGAAGTTGTTGTGGCCGTTCCAGAAGAACGACAGCCGTGGCGCGAACGTGTCGACGTCGAG
>DAIPHP010000030.1:0-13962 GCA_036771295.1 Ilumatobacteraceae bacterium | reverse complement strand
TTAACCGACGATGATTGCCGTGACCACGTCGTTCTCGACCGTCACGGTCACTCGCTGCAGCGAGTAGTCCTCGGTCAGGGCAAACGATTCACCGTCTCGCATCCCCACGCGATACGCCCACCCGAGCTCGGCGGCACAGCGCTCGGCATCGACCTCGAAGAACCCGAGCAACTCGTCGGCTCGCGCCTGGGTGATCTCCGCGCGATCGGCGGGGTCAGCCGCGGGGCACGCCCGATCCGTCGTGGTCGGAGTCGAGGCGCCGTCATTCGAGCAGGCAGCGAGAGTGACGGCCATCACGAGCAACAGCCGGCGCATGGTGCGAGCGTATCCGCACCGTAAGTTGTGTGAATGGAAAAGCGACGCTCGCTCGACGCTGAGTTTCTCGCCAATCCGCGCAGTCGGTGGCGCAACCTTCTCATCCTGCATCGCATCGCCACAGAGATGCTCAGCGGCATGCGACGACTGCACTTCGTGGGCCCCGCGGTCAGCGTGTTCGGCTCGGCCCGAGTCGCGCCTGACTCCGTCGAGTACCAAAGGGCGCGCGCCGTCGCGCGATCGCTCGGCGAATCAGGCTTCGCCATCATCACCGGCGGCGGCCCCGGCGTGATGGAAGGTGCCAACCGCGGCGCCCGCGACGCCAACGCCACGAGCGTCGGTTGCACGATTCAACTGCCGTTCGAAGAGTCGGCGAACCCCTACCTCGACGTTCGCGTCGACTTCCGCTACTTCTTCACCCGCAAGTACATGCTGACGAAGTACTCCTCCGGGTTCGTCGTGTTCCCTGGCGGCTTCGGCACCGCCGACGAACTGTTCGAGGCGCTCACGCTCATCCAAACCGGCAAGATGCGCAACTTCCCCGTCGTCGTCTTCGGGGGCGACTTCTGGAGACCACTGCGCGAACAGCTGGAGCGGATGGCGCGCGACGGCATGATCTCGGCGCACGACCTCGACCTGCTGAAGTTCACCGACGATGTCGACGAGGCGACGCAACACGTGATGACACACGCGTCGCGAAGCAGCAAGGCTGCCAAGCCCCCGCGACAACTTCGCATCCTCGGCGAGAGCCGCACCTGAGCCGGAGATGAACTCGCTCGACCGGGCCCTGCTCGAAATGCACGAGCACCTCTGGGACGACCAGGCCGGCATGGTGCGGCTGTACGGATTGCATCTGGTGCGCGAGACGGCACTCGGGGCGTTTCTCGACCTCGAACACGGGCGCACCGACCGCGCGGTTCGCGCGCTTCGCGAAGTGCTGCGCCACCAATACTCGTTGTCGAGCGACCCGCGCTGGGCCGGCACCTTCAAGACGCACGCCGCCCAACCTGAAGCCGGCACCGTCGACACCGACGGGCGCGTGCGCGACCAGCAGTGGCGCGACTACGACCCGAACTGGCGGCAGTTTCTCGGCATGATCCTCTGGGTCACCGAGCGTCTCTACGGCCACGTCCTGCCCGACGACCTGCGCAGCGCGATGTCGGCGGCCATCGCCGATGCTGCTCGCGGCGAGCCAGCCTCGCGAATCGACCCTCGGTACACCAACGTCGCGCTGATGCACGCGTGGCTGAGCGACGGCGAGTCAGACCTCGCCGAGCGCACCGCAGCCCAAGTACGCGACGAGGGCGACATCGCCGAGTACAACTCCCCCACGTACGACGCCATCACGCTGCTCGCCGCCTGCCTGCTGGCGGAGTACTCGGGCAAGCCCGCGCTTCGTGCACTAGGCACACTCGTGCTCGACCGCGTGTGCGCTCGACTCTCGGTGGTGTGGCATCCCTCGCTCGGCGTGCAGGCCGGGCCGCACTCTCGCGCCTACGGGTTCGACCCCCGTCTCTACGTATCGCTCATGTCGGTGATGATGACCGCCATCGGCGTGCCGGCTGCCGGACCCACCCGGCTCGACAACGCCACCACGCACGTGCACGACTTGTACTTCCTGCCGGTCTTCCGCCGCATCTGCGGCGGGCTGCGCAGCCGCATCACACTGCAGGCTGTTGCTGCGACTCGTCGGCACGAGCAGCGATTCGGCGACGTCGTCTCGACCTCGCTCGTCGAACCCAACATGGTGGTCGGATGGGAACACGGCCGCCGCTCGCGCTTCGCGCTCGACCAGTACGCGCCGTTCATGATGTTCTCGGCGGACGGCTTCATCGGAGTGCGTCCGCGCGCCGACACGTTGTGGGTCGACGTGGTCGAAGTCGCGCATCACGTGTACGAGCTGCGCTGCGAGCGCCGCAAAGACCACGATGCGAGCGCCGACCTCGCGTCACTCACCGTGGTTGCATCACGGTCGCCGGTGACGCACGAGAACGAACTGATCTTCGGCGACGTGACGCTGCAGTTTCCGGGTATCGCGGTGGAGGTTCGACTGCCCCGCTAGGCGGCTCAGCGTGCCGCGGCGGCGTACCACGGGCGCACGACGTCGCGCAGCACGCGCTGGCGCTCGTCATGCGGCGCAAAACCAGAGCCGATCGCGTTCTCCACGAGGCGATGGATCTCCGCCCACGTCAGTCGGAACGCGCCGGAGACCGCAAGCATCTCGCTCGACGGCGACACCTTGCTCATCAGGCGGTTGTCGGTGTTCACGCTCACGTTGAAGCCGTGCCGCAAGAACGACCCGATCGGATGCTCGCCGACGGCCGCGACTGCACCGATCTGCGTGTTGCAGGTTGGTGCCATCTCCAGGTGAATCTGGCGGTCGAGCACGAACTGCGCCAGCGGACCGAGTTGCAGCGACCCGTCGCGCGCCACGGTCGTGTCCCGGTTGAGTCGCACGCCGTGACCGATTCGATGCGCACCATGCGCGAGTGCGTCGCTGATGAGCTCCAAGTCGGGTGGCTCGCTCGCGTGGATGGTGATGTTGAGGTGTTCGCGGCGGGCGAACTCGAGCGCTTCGGCGTGCAGGTTCGGCGACCAGCCGGTTTCTGCCCCGGCGAGATCGAAGGCGACGATCTTGGGTTCTCGCTTTCGTTCCGCGGCGACGAACGTGGCGACTTCCATCGAGCGCTTCTCCGTGCGCATCGCGCACACGATGAGATGGGCCGAGATGGTCTTGCCTCGCCTCTTGGCGTCGGCCTCGGCGCGCCGAAAGCCGTTGGCGACAGCCGCGGCGCTCTCGGCGAACGGTATGCCGTGCAGTTCGGGGGCATACCGAATCTCTGCATAGACGACGCCGTCATCGGCGAGGTCGGTGACGGCCTCGTAGGCGACTCGCTCGATGTGCGCCTCGCTTTGCATGCACGCGAGCGTGTGCTCGAACGTCGCGAGGTACTTGAGCAAGTCGCGCGCTTCTGCGCCCGCGGTGAACCACGCCTGCAGGGCGGCTTTGTCGGTGGTGGGCAGCTTCGGTGTGTGCCCGATTTCGTCGCTGATCTCCAGGATCGTGTCGACGCGCAGCCCGCCGTCGAGGTGGTCGTGCAGCAGCGATTTCGGCGCCGCGACGATGGCGTCCCGATCGGTGGTGCTCAACATGACGCAGTCAGCATGGTGTGGTCAACACTGTCTAGTCAACACAGCTCAGTCGCCGCGCTTCGAACGACACGCTCGGCTCAGTGGATGATCTTCGAGATCGGCAGCTCGAGAATGTCGGTCGCGCCGGCGTCTTTCAGGGCGGGGATGACCGTGTTGACCAGACGCTTCTCCACCACCGACTCGACCGCCCAGTCGCCAGAGGCGAGTTTCGAGACCGTCGGCGACTTCGCCGCAGGCAGCACCTTGAGCACGGCGGCGTAACTGGCATCGCTCACGTTCAGCTTCACCAGCACCTTGCCACGGGCCTCGAGCGCACCTTCCAGCAGCGTGAGCAGCTGCTGCATGGCATGGCGCTTCTTCGGGTCGGCGAACGCCGCGGGGTTGGCGATCAGTTCGGTGTGGCTGGTGAGGATCGTGTCGATGATGCGAAGCCCGGCCGCGCGCAGCGCCCGCCCGGTCTCCGTCAAGTCGACGACACAGTCGGCGATGTCGGGAATCTTCGCCTCGCTCGCACCGTACGACAAGCGCACGTCAGCGTCGATGCCGCGATCGTGGAAGAACTTCTTGGTGAGTCGCGGGTACTCGCTGGTCACGCGCACGCCCTTTGGCAGGTCTTCGACCTTCTTGTACTGCGAGTCGTTGGCAACCGCCACCACGATGCGCACGGGGTCGTTGGTTGCTTTCGAGTAGTTGAGCTTGCCGAGCGACTCGACGGTGCTGGCGGTTTCTTCGATCCAGTCGCGGCCGGTGATGCCGATGTCGAAGAGCCCTTCGGCCACGTACGTCGGGATCTCCTGCGGGCGCAAGATGCGAACCTCGTCGATGCGCGGGTCGGCGATCGACGCGCGGTAATCGACCTGCGACGACCGCTTCACCGTGAGGTCGGCGGCATCGAACAGCTCGAACGTCGCGGCTTCGAGCGAGCCTTTCGGCAGGACGAGACGCAACATGAGAATCTCAGGCTAACGAGACGGATTCTTTCGAACCCGAGAGCCGCGCACCGTTGGCCCATGCCGACGCCGACATCGCGTTCTTGCCCTCGGGTTGCACCACTGTGACGAGCACCGCGCCGTCGCCGCACGACACCAACACGCCGTCGCCGTTCACGCCGAGCACCGTTCCGGCGGGCGCCGTCGACGTCGCATTCGACACCGTCGCACCCAGCAGGCGCACGCGCTTGCCGGCGTGTTCGAACCACGCCGACTCCAGTCGCGCGAGCGAGGCGACGTGTCGCGCACTCGCCGACCACCTCACGCGCAGTTCGCTTGGGTCGATCTTGGCGGCGTGCGTCGCTTCGCCCACCTGGGCCTGGCCTGCACCGCTGCCCTGCGTCACGACCCGCACCAGCGGCGCGAGGGCGGCGTCAACCAGCTCTGCGCGCAGCGACGACAACGTGTGGTCGGGGCGAACCGGCACGACGACGCGGTCGTACACCTCGCCCGTGTCGAGCCCTTCTTCCACGCGCATGATGCAGATGCCGGTCTCGGCGTCGCCCGCCAGCAGCGCGCGTTCAACCGGCGCAGCGCCGCGCCAACGCGGCAACAGCGAGAAGTGCACGTTGATCATCGGCAGCTTCGACAACACCGACATGGGGATGATCCGCCCGTACGCGACCACCACGCCAAGGTCGGCCCCGACGATCACCGCATCGCCGAGGTCGTGGCTCACCGGTAGGCCGAGCTCGAGGGCCGCCTGCTTCACGGGGCTGGGCGACAACGCAGAGCCGCGACCGCGCCGCTTGTCGACACGAGTGATGACGAGCGCGATCTCCACGCCCGCCGCAATCAGCGCGCGCAACGGCGGCACGGCAATCTCCGGAGTGCCGAGATAGACGATGCGTCGCGCGCCGCCTGCGGGCATCGGGGCGAGCGAGGTCACGTTCGGCGCGTCTGCGTCACACCAGCTTCAAGTGGTACGGCTCGGCGTCTTTCGGTTGTCCTTCGCGCGCGCGATAGAGCTTGACGGCTTCCTTGCGCTGGTCGGGCGTCATGCGGTCGAACATCAGCACACCGTTGAGATGATCGACTTCGTGCTGGAAGAGCCTGGCCAGCAGTTCGTCGGCTTCGAACTCGACCTGGTTGCCGTCGAGGTTGATGCCGCGCACGAGCACGCGCTTGGGGCGCAGCATCTCCACGTACAAACCGGGGATCGAGAGACAACCCTCGTCGTACACCCACTCCCCGCTCGACTCCACGATTTGCGGGTTCAGAATCACTTTTCGCTCGTCGTCGATGTCGTACACGAACACCTGGCGCTGCACGCCGATCTGCGTGGCCGCCAAACCGATGCCGGGGGCCTCGTACATCACATCGAACATCTCGTCGGTGAGGCGAACCAGTTTCTCGTCGATGTTCACGACCGGTTCAGCGACGGCCTTCAACACCGGGTCACCGAAGGTGCGAATTTCGTACGTCACGCTGTGTAAGGCTACCGATGAGCATGTCGACGCCCGATCACTACTTCGCGCAACAGCCGACGTCGGCGGCGTCTCCGACCACGCACGAAGTGAAAGTACGCAAGTTGCATCTCGTGCTCGCCGGCGACCGAGGCGTGTTCAACCAAGGCGACCTTGATTGGGGTACGCGCGTGCTGATCGAGAACGCGGACATTCCTTCGGGAGGAGTGCTGCTCGATCTCGGTTGCGGCGGTGGCGCCATCGCGGTCGCTCTCGCCAAACTGCGACCCGACGCCGTCGTATGGGCAGTCGACGTCAACGAGCGCGCACTCGAGGTGACGCGACGCAGCGTCGAATTGAACCATGTCACCAACGTGCGCGTATGCGCGCCCGATGCCGTACCCAGCGATCTTCGATTCGACGCCATCTGGTCGAACCCGCCGATTCGCGTCGGCAAAGACGAACTGCATGCGCTGCTCACTACGTGGTTGGCGCGCCTCGCTGCGGGCGGCTCTGCCGACCTCGTCGTGCACAAGAACCTCGGCTCTGACTCCCTCGCCAAATGGCTGACCGGCGAGGGTTACGCGGTCGAGCGTCGGGCGAGCAAGCAGGGATACCGCATCTTGCACGTCACCCGGCCGACCTGAGCAACCCTGGTCGCGCTAGCTGAGCGTGATCAACGCCCCCTCAGTCGGGGCTAGGCGCGGGACGGGTCGACGGCGATTCGCACGCGCTGCTTGCCTTTCGGCAGGCCGAGCAGTGCCTCGCTGAGCGACTCCCACGACGACGACCGCACCAATGCGCGCTGATCGTCTCCCGCAACTTCCACCAGCAGCGACGACTGCAAGTGGGCGACGGCTTCCTTGGTGCCCGCTCCGCTGATTTCCGCGAGCGCACCGAACGGCGGCAGGCGCAGACGTTGACGCCGCGCGGTTTCGGCCGACACGTGCGCCGACAGGTCGCCGGCCGCGAGCCCGGCGATCACTTCGTGGTGCGGCACCGACGTTTGCAGAACCACCTCGCCCCCGGCGCTCGGGCCTGCCGGCGATGCGAGCCGTGCACCGTGAGCGATCAAATCGAGCGCCTGCTCGCTGGCTCGAAATCGCGGGGCGAGCAGCTCGGCGTCAATGTCGAGAAAGACGACCGCATCGGCGCGATCCAGCCGGTGCAACACCGCTTCGGTGCCGACGAACACCGACGCTCGCGGGTCTAGCGACTCGGTAGCGGGTTTCACCTCCTGCACCGTTCGACCTGCGGCAGCCTCGAGCTCGTCGCGCAGACGGGAAATGCCGATTCGTATCGATCGCATCTTCTGCGAACCGCAGGCAAGGCACACCACGGGCCGTTTCGTGCCGCAGCGCGCGCACTCAAGATGGTGGTCGTCGGGTTGCGAGACACCCGCGTCGCAGGTCTCGCAGCGTGCCACGGCCCGGCACGAATCACAGGCCACCGCCCGTGCGCGACCCTTCACGTTGAGCACGCACACCACCCGCTTGTCGTGGTCACGCAGCAGTTGGATGAGCGGCGACGTCACGAGTGACGACGCCCATCGATCGTCAGCGTTGCGGTCGATCACGCGAATCGAGGGCCAGGTGCGGGCATCAGGCATGTCGACCACGCGGTCGCCCGCCCACACACGCGCCGCGATGGTCGGCACCGGTGACGTCAAGATGCACGGCACACCCAGCCGCTCAGAACGACCGATGGCCACGTCGCGGGCGTGCCACGTGGGCGAGCGCTCTTCTTGCAGCGTGTCGTCGTGCTCGTCGACCACCACCAGCGCGGCAAGGTCGGGTACCGACGCCCACACCGCCGATCGGGCACCCACGACGACGTCCACCCCTGACGCCGCAGCGACCCAGTCGTCTGGATACAGCGCGGTGGTTCTCCCCTTTCGGCGACATTCGGCGGCGATGCGTCGGGCGCGGGCCAGCGTCGGCGCAACCACGATGCACGGCCCGAGCGAGACGGCAGCGTCGATCACGTCGAGCGACGACGACGAAGGGCCGACGCGCACGAGCCCTCCACCGTTCGCGACGAGCGAAGCCAAACGATCGGCGCCGTCCGTCGTCGCACCGGCAACGTGCTCTCCCGTATCGGCACGCGTCGTGGTGCGTCGCGGTGCCACGAGCCGCGGCACTCGCTTGTCGGGTGAGGCCGCCACGAAGAACGGTCGCCGTCGCGACGCCCAGCGCACTGCGGCCCACTCCACGAGTTCGACGATCTCCGCCGACGGGCCGACGGACGTCACCTTTGCGATCGGCAGCAGCTTCGACGCATCGACTTCGCTGGCTGCGTCATCCAACAACGACATCACCCACCCGGGCACTTCGCGACGGTGCAGTGGCACACGAACGCGCGCCCCGACGATCACTTGCGAGGCGAGCGCGTCGGGCACCGCGTAGTCGAACGGCTTGTCGACGCCCGTGACGTCGACGACTACTCGGGCGATTCGCGTCACGGCACCCACGAGAGTAGGCGCAGCGTGTTTAAAGCTTTGCGGCCTTCTTGAAGGCGTCAAGGCGCGACAGCGACTCCCAAGTGAACTCGGGGTTGCTGCGGCCGAAGTGACCGTATGCGGCGGTCTTGCGGTAAATCGGACGCTTCAGCTCGAGGTCGCGCACGATCGCAGCCGGACGCAAGTCGAACGTGTCGCGCACGGCCTGCTCGATCTTCGTCTCGTCGATCTTGTTCGTGCCGAACGTCTCCACGAGGATGCTGACGGGCTGCGCCATGCCGATGGCGTAGGCCACCTGCACTTCGCAGCGACGTGCCGCGCCTGAGGCGACGACATGCTTGGCCACCCAGCGAGCCGCGTAGGCGGCCGAACGGTCGACCTTCGACGGGTCTTTGCCGCTGAACGCGCCACCACCGTGACGGCCCATGCCGCCGTAGGTGTCGACGATGATCTTGCGACCGGTGAGACCGGTGTCGGCGTGCGGTCCACCCTTCACGAACTCGCCTGTCGGGTTCACGTACACGGCGTAGTCGTCTTTGGCGAACTTCGCCGGCACGACCGGACGAATGACTTGCTCGATGAGGTCGGGACGAATCACCGTGTCGCGGGCGATGCCGTCGGCGTGCTGCGTGCTGATCAGCACCGTGCGCAGGCGCACCGGGATGCCGTCTTCGTAGTCGAACGTCACCTGGGTCTTGCCGTCCGGGCGCAGGTACGGGATCGCGCCGGACTTACGCACCTCGGTGAGTTGCTCGGCCAAGCGGTGCGCGAGGAAGATCGGCAGCGGCATCAGCTCGGGCGTTTCGTCGCAGGCGTAGCCGAACATCATTCCCTGGTCGCCAGCGCCTTGGGAGTTGAGACGGTCTTCGCCGCTCTTGCCGCCGCGCAGCTCTTCGCTCTTGTCGACGCCCATCGCGATGTCGCTCGACTGCTCGTCGATGCTGATGATGACGCCGCACGTGTTGCCGTCAAAGCCGTAGGCCGCGTTGTCGTAACCGATCTCCTTGATCGTGTTGCGCGCCAGCTTGGGGATGTCGACGTAGGCCGACGTGGTGATCTCGCCGGCGACGACGCACAAGCCGGTGGTGAGCAACGTCTCGCAAGCAACTCGACCGTTGGGGTCTTCGGCGAGGATCGCGTCGAGCACCGAGTCGCTGATCTGGTCGGCCATCTTGTCCGGATGGCCCTCGGTCACGCTCTCCGAGGTGAAGGTGTACTTGCGAGTCATGTGCGCCGCTTACTCGGGCTGGGCTTCGGTCGCTTCCGAAGCGGCGAGCGCGTTGGCTTCGTCTTCTTGACGCTGCAGTTCGGCGATCTCAGCGCGAATTTCTTCGAGGGTCTTGGGCACGAAGCGCACTTTGTCTGCCGCGATCTCTTCGAACGCCACCGACAAGTGCTTGGTGCTGACGGTCTCGACGGTCGGGCCGACCACTTCGCTCATGCGCAGGTTGCCGGAGTACTCGGTGATCTCTCGCGCGCGCTTGGCCGCCAGGGTCACCAGGCTGAACTTCGACTTGGTGCGCTCGAGGAGGTTCTCGATCGGCGGAGACTTCATCGTGTTGTCGGTCTGCGGGGTCACCCTACTCCTTAACGCAAAGAGATGTACAACTGGGTAGGGGTCCTGAACGGCCGTTCAGGACCCCTACATGCTAGCGGTTCGGCGCGCCGCCTTGATGACATCGAGCATGTCGTTGATGGTCTTTTCGAGCTGTTGGTTGATGATGACGTGGTCGGCGAGCGCGATGCCGATCGGTTCTTCTTCTTCGGCCTTGCGTAGGCGCTGGTCGACCTTGCGTTCGTCGTCGCCCCGGGCGTTCAGACGCGCGCGCTGCTCTTCACGCGACGGTGGCAACACGAAAATCAGCACCGCCGCGGGATGTTGTTGCTTGACCTGGCTGGCCCCGTCGACCTCGATCTCGAGCACGATGTCTTTGCCGGCGGGTGGCTGGGGCTGCGGGGTGCCGTAGTAGTTGCCCAAGAAGTTCGTCCATTCGAGGAATCCACCGGCGTCGATGTGCGCCTCGAATTGGGCCCTGGTCACAAAGTGGTACGCGTCCGGCGACTCTCCCGGGCGCTGTTCTCGGGTGGTCCACGAGCGGCTCAGCCACAGCTCGGGGTCACGCTTCATGAGCTCGGCCACCACGGTGCTCTTGCCGACGCCGCCGGGGCCCGACACCACGAAGACCAAGCCGCTCATGCGAGTTCAGCCACCAGTACGGCGCGAGCCGCCGCAGTCACTTCGCACACTCGCGTGCGCTCCCCCAGACCGTGCTCTTCGAGCACGCGTCGCGCACGCACCTTGCCGATGCCGGGCACCGACTCGGCGAGTTTGACGAGATAGACGAAACCACGGGCATGGTCGCTGCGCGAACTGTTCGGGTCGCTCAGCACTTCGGCCAGCGTCGCTTTGCCGTTTCGAATCGACTCGATCAGCGACTCGAGTTCGCCGCGCAGCTGCGCGAGACGCGCCAGCACGTCATGTTGTCGCGTCGTTGTCGGCGACACTGCCATAGAGAAAGGCTAGTGCGAGGCCCCGATGATCTCGTCCCACGAACGAACGTCATGGCGTCTCGCCCAGCGGTACATGCCGCGCTGAATTTTCGCGGCAGCGCGCGGGTCGGCGAAGGTAGCTGTGCCGACCTGCACGGCATTTGCGCCCGCCATCATCAGTTCGATCGCGTGCTCAGCGCGGGAGATCCCGCCGACGCCGACAATCGGCACTCGTGGATGCGCCGCCCGCACGTCGAACACGCTGCGAACGGCCACCGCGTGCACGGCCGAACCGCTCAGGCCTCCCCCGCCGTTACCCAACGACGGGCGTCGAGACTCGGTGTCGATACGCATTCCCAGCACCGTGTTGACCAACACCAACGCGTCGGCGCCCGCCGCCGACACGACGCCGGAGATTTCCACCAAGCGATCGGTGTTGGGGCTGAGTTTTGCCCACACTGCGACCGATCGCGGCAGTGCGCCGCGCACCGCCGTGACCACGCGCGACGACTGCGCGGCGTCGTGCGCGAACATCTGCCTGGCGTGATCGAGGTTCGGGCAGGAGAGGTTTACTTCTACGGCCGTGAGCTGGTCGGCCACCGTCGCCAATTCGTGCGCGGCAGTTTCGTACTCGTGTTCGCGGAACCCCCAGATGCTCGCGATCACTCGCGCACCCCTCGCCCGCAACCTTGGCAGCTCGCTGCGAATCCAGTGCGAGCAACCGAGCCCCTGCAGGCCGACGGCGTTGATCATGCCGCCTTCGACGGCGTGCAGCCGCGGCGCGGGGTTGCCCTGCCACTCGAACGACGCCATCGACTTCACGACCACCGCTCCGAGCGCCGAGAGATCGACGTACGCGGCCAGCTCGTCGGAGTGCCCGGCGGTGCCCGATGCGGTGAGCACGGGGCCGCTCAACTCCACGTCGCCGACGCGTGCCGGAATCACGACGTCTTCCCGTGGTACTCCTGCAGCGAGCGAATCCCGAGCGGGTTCTCGTTGCGCTCGCGCATGCCCTGCAACGCCGCCCGCGCGGCGCGAACGGTGGTGACGAGCGCGATCCCTTTTACGTTTGCGGCCTTGCGAATGGCCTCGCCGTCGTGGTGCGTGCCTGAATCTTGCGGCGTGTTGATGACGAAGGCAATCTCGCCACGCTCGATGAGGCCGACGGCGTCACGATTCTTGCCCGTCTGGCCGTCGTGGCCCGGCGCAGCGGCTCGCTCCGACACCTTGCCGACGACGCTCTCCACGCGCACACCCCCGGCCGTCAACGCGCGGGCAGTGCCCTCGGTGGCCACGATGGTGCACCCGACATCGAGCAGCGCACGACCAAGTTCCACCGCGTGGGCCTTGTCGCGGTCGTTCAGCGTGAGGAACACCCGGCCGCCACTCGGCAGCTCGGTGCCGGCCGCCGACTCGGCCTTGATGAACGCCCGACCGAACGTCATGTCGATACCCATCACTTCTCCGGTCGATCGCATCTCCGGGCCAAGCGCAGTGTCGACTTCGGGAAACCTGTTGAACGGCAGCACTGCTTCTTTCACGCTCACGTGGCCCGAGGACGGGGCGCGAACCAGGCCCTCCTTGCGCAGCTCGGTCAGGGTGGCACCGAGCATCACGCGGCTGGCGATCATCGCCAACGGCACTCCGGTGGCCTTGGCCACGAACGGCACGGTGCGACTGGCCCGCGGGTTGGCCTCGATGACGTACACCTTGTTGTCGGCAACCGCGAACTGCACGTTGATGAGCCCGCGCACGTCGAGCGCGTCGGCGATCTTGCGAACGTAGGTCTCGATGGTGGCGATCGAATCAGCAGACAAATTCTGCGGCGGCAGCGCGCACGCAGAGTCGCCCGAGTGGATGCCTGCTTCTTCGACGTGTTCCATCACTCCGCCGATCAGTACATCGCCGGTCGCGTCGCGAATGGCGTCGACGTCGACTTCGGTGGCGTCTTGCAAGAACCGGTCGATCAATACCGGGCGGCTCGCCGACAAGCCGCCTTCACGGCCGAGCGTGCCGAAGCGCTCCATCTCCGCCATGGCTTCCACCAACTGGGCGTCGTCGTGCACGATGCGCATCGCGCGACCGCCGAGCACGTAGCTCGGTCGCACGAGCACCGGGTAGCCAGTCGTCGCCGTCACTGCGCGAGCGCCCGCAAGGTCTGTCGCAGTCGCCCCGGGCGGCTGGGCGATGCCGAGACGGTCGCACAGAGCGTTCCACTGTTCGCGGTCTTCGGCTGCGTCGATCGACGCCGGCGATGTGCCCGCCACGAGTTCGGCGGGAATCGTGCCGGCCAACTTCAGCGGCGTCTGACCGCCGAGCGACACGATCACCTTGGGCGACTTGCCGGCCGCCATGGTCTCGGCGGCGATCACGTTGAGCACGTCTTCGGTGGTGAGCGGCTCGAAGTACAAGCGGTCGGACGTGTCGTAGTCAGTCGACACCGTCTCGGGGTTGCAGTTGAGCATGACGGTCTCGAAGCCGGCAGACCGGAGGGCGAAACTCGCGTGCACGCAGCAATAGTCGAACTCGATGCCCTGGCCGATCCGGTTCGGTCCGCTGCCCAGAATGATCACGCGGTCTTTCTTCGACGCCCTCACTTCTGACTCGTCCTCGTACGTCGAATAGAAGTACGGCGTCTCGGCGGCGAACTCCGCGCTGCACGTGTCGACCGACTTGTACGTGGGCAGCACTCCGGCCGCCTCGCGGGCAGTGCGTACGCGGGCCTCGTCGACGCCCCACAGCCACGCCAGCTGAGCGTCGCTGAAGCCGAGGCGCTTCGCGCGTCGCCACCCGCGCGCGTCGAGTCGCTCGAGCGACGAACCGGCGAGCGACTCGCGCTCTTCGTAGACGGCCTTCATCTGATCCAAGAACCACAGGTCGATACCCGAGGCCTTGTGGATCTTCTCGAGGTCGATTCCGCGACGAATGCACTCCCCGACTTGGAAGATGCGATCGGGGGTCGGAACCTCGATTGCCGCGACCAGCGCCCGGTCGTCGAGTGCCTCAAAGTTCTTCTCGGCTGCGTCGCAGTTGAGACCGGCGCGACCGATCTCCAGCGACCGGAGCGCCTTCTGCAGGCTCTCCGGGAACGTGCGACCGATCGCCATCGCCTCGCCGACGCTGCGCATCTGCGTGCCGAGCACGTTGCTGG
>DAIPHP010000029.1:8755-14315 GCA_036771295.1 Ilumatobacteraceae bacterium | reverse complement strand
TTTTCTTCGGCGTGACGACGCACGCGATCGGCCTGCGCTTCGACCATGCTCGACGACGGCGACGACGCACCGATGCCGATGGAGTTGCAGAGATCGACCACGTCCTTGGAGGACATGCCGAGCTCTTTGGCGAGCGCAGAGACGCGTACGTTTTTGCTCAAGCGGTCGGACCCTCAGACACCGGAGCGGCGGTGTTCTCGACGGTGAGACCCGCGGCTTCGCTCTCGCTCTTCACGTCGAGACGCAAACCGCAGAGCTGGGCGGCGAGCTTGGCGTTGATGCCCGCGCGACCGATGGCCAGCGACAACTGGAAGTCGGGCACGATGACGTCGGCCTGCGTGCCGTCTTCGCTGATGATGACGTCGGTGACCTTCGCCGGCGACATCGCGTTGATGATCATCGAACGCTTGTCGTCGTTGAACGTGACGATGTCGATCTTCTCGCCGCGCAGTTCGGTGACCACGCGCTTGACGCGGTCGCCGCGACCGCCGACGCACGCACCAATCGGGTCGATGCGCGGGTCGTTGGAAGCAACGGCGATCTTGCAGCGTTGGCCGGGCTCGCGGGCGATGGCCATGATGCTGACCTGGCCGTTGACGATTTCCGGCACTTCCATCTGGAAGAGCTTGAAAACGAGGCCCGGGTGGCTGCGGCTGACCACGACCTGCGTGCCGCGGTCGTCTTGGCGCACTTCGACGATGAACACCTTGAAGGTGCCGTCGCTGGAGCCGCGCAATTCGTTGGGCACCTGCTCGGAGAGCGGCATGATGCCTTCGCCGCCGCTCATGTCGATGATCAGGTACTTGCGCTCGGCGCCGCGGTCGGGCATGAGGCGAATGCGACCGGCGACGATCTCGCCTTCTTTGTTCTTGAACTGGTCGTACTTGCCCTGGTATTCGACCTCGCGGATGCGCTGGCTCAGCACCGTGCGGAACGTGCTGGCGGCGATGCGACCGAGTTCGTCGCGGCTCGGCGTGTCGTCGCGCTCGTTGACCCAGTTGCCGTCGGCGTCGACGTCGTAGGCGGTGAACGTGATGTCCATCGTCTCGGGGTTGAGACCGACGATCACTTCTTCGGCCGAGCGCGGACGCTTCTTGTAGGCCGTCGCGAGCGCCTCGACGAGCACCTGCAAGAGTGCGTCGACGGAGATGCCGCGGTCAGCCGCGATCATGCGGACGGCTTCTTTCATGTCGGATTGGTTCATGGTGCAACCTCCTCGGTGATTCGGTCAGATGTGGGAACTTCGGGCGACGAAACATCGCCGGCGCGGCCCGACTTCTTTTGGCCTGGCTTGCCGGGCTTCTCGGCGCCGCCCCACACGAACACGGTGCGGGCGCGCTCGATGTCTGCGTACGACACGGCCACTTGCTGGCCGGTGTCGTCGAGACACACGGTGACGTTGCGGTCGTCGGCGCGAAGCAAGGTGCCCTGCAAACGGCGGCGGCCGTCGACGGCGTGGTGCAGACGGATGGCGACGACCTTGTTGATCTCGCGGCGATAGTGCTGCGGCGTGCGAAGCGGGCGCTCGAGACCGGGGCTCGTCACTTCGAGCGTGTAACGGCCGGGCATCGGGTCGTTGTGGTCGAGTTCGCGCGACACCAGGCGGCTCACCAGGGCGATGTTGTCGAGAGTGACGCCGCCGGTTTGCCCGGGGGGCGTGTCGATGCTCAGACGAAGCACGCCCGACACCATCTCGATGTCGTAGATCTCCAGACCGAGGTCGGCAACGACAGGCTCGGCGAGTGCTCGCACTCGGTCGACGACCGTATCTCCGCTCATCGTGCTGATCGTTCTCCTGGTGGTGGTGTTCGCTGGTTTTCGTATCGCCTTGCGCTGTATTTCACCCGTCTACGTCCGAAACATGAGTCAAAAAAAGGCGTGGGTGGTGACCCACGCCTTTGCGGTCTGCACTCATGCTGAACGTAAAAGGACCTCTCCATTGTAGCCGTGCTAAGTAACCTTCTATTCGCGTGATTCATCGCCTGTCGACGCTCTTTGTGCGCACGCTGCGCGATGATCCGGCCGAGGCCGAGGTGCCCAGCCACCGCCTGTTGGTACGCGCCGGATACATCCGCCGCGCGGCGCCCGGCGGCTACACCTGGCTGCCGCTCGGCATGCGGGTGCTGCAGCGCGTCGAGCAGATCGTGCGCGAAGAAATGAACGCCATCGGCGCGCAAGAAGTGCACTTCCCCGCCCTCTTGCCGCGCGAGCCGTACGACGCCTCGGGCCGCTGGACCGACTACGGCCCCAACCTGTTCCGCCTGCAAGACCGACGCGGGGTCGACTACCTGCTCGGGCCGACGCACGAAGAGATGTTCACGCTCTTGGTGAAAGACCTCTACGGCAGCTACAAAGACCTGCCGGTCTGGCTGTACCAGATACAGACCAAGTACCGCGACGAAGCGCGCCCGCGCGCCGGCCTGCTGCGCGGCCGCGAGTTCGTGATGAAAGATTCGTACAGCTTCGACCTCGACGACGACGGCTTGCAGCGCAGCTACGACGCGCACCGGGCGGCGTACGTGAAAGTGTTCGAGCGCCTGGGCCTCGACGTGGTGATCGTGAAGGCGATGTCGGGCGCGATGGGCGGCTCGGCATCCGAAGAATTTCTCGCTCCGTGCGCGGTGGGTGAAGACACCTTCGTTCGCTGCACGAAGTGCGACTACCGTGCCAACACCGAAGCCGTTCGCATCGGCGCGCCGGTCGCCGGCGACGCATCGAAAGCGCCGGCTTCGAAGGTGGTCGACACCCCGAACACGCCGACCATCGAGACGCTCGTCAACCTGCTCAACTCGCGAGCCGACCTGAAGCGCGACGGCGCGCCGTGGGCGGCCGGCGACACGTTGAAGAACGTCATCGTGATGCTTCGTCACCCCGACGGCAAACGCGAGCCACTCGCCATCGGCGTGCCGGGCGACCGCGAAGTCGACATGAAGCGGCTCGAGGCGCTCGTCATCCCCGCCGAAGTGGAGGCGTTCAGCGAAGGCGACTTCGCGTCACGCCCCGGTCTCGTGAAGGGGTACATCGGGCCCGACGTGCTCGGTGCGTCGAAGCAGCTCGGCATTCGCTACCTGCTCGACCCGCGCGTCGTGACCGGCAGCGCGTGGGCGACCGGCGCCAACAAGCAAGGACAGCACGTGGTGAACCTCGTGTGCGGTCGCGACTTCACGGGCGACGGTGTCGCCGACGTCGCCGAAGTGCGCGACGCAGACCCGTGCCCCACGTGCGGCGCCGAGATGCGCATCGAGCGCGGCATCGAGATGGGTCACGTCTTCCAGCTCGGCCGCAAGTACGCCGAAGTGCTGGGGCTCAACGTGCTCGACCAGAACGGCAAGCAGCGCACCGTCACCATGGGCTCGTACGGCATCGGCGTGTCGCGCGCGGTGGCGGCGATCGCCGAAGCGTCGCACGACGAGCTTGGCCTGCGCTGGCCGCGCAGCGTGGCGCCGATGCACGTGCACGTGGTGATCGCCGGCAAACCAGGCGACGACACCGCACCGGCGGCCGAAAAACTTGCCGCCGACCTCGCCGCCGCGGGCCTCGAGGTGTTGTTGGACGACCGCGAGGGTGTCTCCCCCGGCGTGCGTTTCAAAGACGCCGAACTGCTCGGCATGCCGATGATCGTGATCGCCGGACGAGGCGTGGCAAAGGGCGTGCTCGAAGTGCGCGACCGCATCGCGGGCACCACGAGCGAAGTGCCCGTCGCGGACGCCGCGCAACACGTCATCGCGGCCTGCAGATAGAGGTCTCATGCTCCGGCTGAAGGGCGTCACGCAGCACTATTCATGGGGCGACCGCTACGCCCTGCCGACGATGCTCGACATCACCGCCGACGGCCGGCCGTGGGCCGAGATCTGGTACGGCACGCACCCGCGCGGCCAGGCGCAAGTCGACGACAGCCTGCATCTTCCGGCACCGACGTACTTGGCCGACGAAGTCGGCGAACTGCCGTTCATCGTGAAACTGCTTGCCGCCGCACAACCGCTGTCGCTGCAGACGCACCCGTCCAGCGAGCAAGCCGTCGCCGGATACGCGCGCGAAGAAGCCGCCGGAGTGCCGCACGACGCCAAGCACCGCGTGTACGCCGACGACCGCGCCAAGCCGGAGATGATCGTGGCAATCAGCACCTTCGAGGCGCTGTGCGGGTTCGTCGCCGACGACGCCGCGATCGCCGCGTGCGATGCCGCGGGAGCGCGCGACCTGGCGGACCGTGTTCGCAGCGACGGCGTCGCGGGCGCGGCCCAGGCGATCTTGCGCGGCGAGAAGTTCGCGGCACCCGCGCGGCCGTCGGATGCGATGCGGCAACTCAACGAGCACTACGACGACCCGCGGTCGCTGATCGCGCTGCTGATGCACCACGTGCGGCTGCAGCCCGGCGAGGCGCTGTACCTCGACGCGGGCAACGTGCACACGTACTTGTACGGCATGGCGCTGGAAGTGCAGGGCAGTTCTGACAACGTCGTGCGGGCGGCCTTCACCGACAAACACATCGACCTGCAGGAGTTCTTCGCCGTCGCGAAGTTCGCGGCCATCGCCGACCCGCGGGTGATGCCCGAACGCGTGTCGCCGACGACCTCGGCGTATCGCTGCTCGGCACCGTTCCACGTGATGCGCCACGAACTGAACGGCACGTTCGGTCTGACCGCCAACCGACAACACACCCTCGTGGTGTGCGCGTCAGGGCGAGCCGGATCGCTCACGCCGGGTGCCGCGGCGTACCTCGAACGTGGTGAGTCAGTGGCGCTCGATGGCACGGCGACGATCTACACGGTGAGTGCGTGACGTTGCGAGCCCGCTGCGCGGCAGTGGTGCTGGTGATGGTTGCAGCGTTCGCGGCCGCGCCGGTCGCCGATGCCACCGAGAATCGCCCGGCAAAGTCGACCCTGCTCGTGCTGGGTGACAGCCTCACCTGGGGCGCCAACTACTTCTCCAAGACACAGTCACGACTCGCCGCGACGAAACAGTTCGACACCGTCGTCGTCGACGGTTGGTGGTCGCGACGCATCGGCGGCATCGTCTCCACCACGTATTCGGGCACCAACACGTACAAAAAACTGGTGTCGGGCGGTCTGCGACCCACCGCGGTGATCGTGGCCTTGGGTACCAACGACGTGTATTTCTTGTCGAAGCGCCGCGAATACGCCACCCTCATACGCGAACTGATGGACACCATCGGCAACGTGCCGGTGGTGTGGGTGAACGTGCACCGAGTGGAATCCCCCGCCACCGTGAACCGCTCGAGACTGTTCAACGACACCCTCGAGCGCGTGATCGCCGAGTACCCGCTGGCCAGCACGTTCGACTGGGCGGGATTGGCGAAGTCGAACCCGAAAGTGATGGCGTGGGACAAGATTCATCACTCGGCGTTCGGCTACGAGGTGCGAACGAAGGCGTACCTCGACTTGGCGACAACGCTCGCGCAGCGCGTGATTGACGCGACCACCACCACGGTGGCGCAGACGTCGGTGCCCACCACGGTGGCGCCGACAACCGTCGCGCCCTAAACGGCGTCAGCCGTCGCAACACTGGTCGCCGGCCCGCCGCCTCACGGCGTCAGCCGTCG
>DAIPHP010000029.1:3408-8655 GCA_036771295.1 Ilumatobacteraceae bacterium | reverse complement strand
CGTCAGCCGTCGCAACACTGGTCGCCGGCCCGCCGCCTCACGGCGTCAGCCGTCGCAACACTGGTCGCCGGCCCGCCGCCTCACGGCGTCAGCCGTCGACTGTCCTGCGGATCTCGACGATCTTTTCTGACGAGCGATTGGCGTCGTCACCCTTTTCGTCGAGCAACGCCGAACGATCGCGCGCGGCCTCGCGCTCGGCGATGGTGGTGTCGACGCGCTTCAACGCGGCTTCAACGCCGTGCTCGTGGATGAAACTCGCCCAGTCGACGAGCGCTTCGACCATCTCCGACTCGGGCACCACGGCGACGTTGCGACCCTTCACGAACAAGTGGCCGCGCTTGTTGCCCGCGGCGATACCGAGGTCTGCTTCACGCGCCTCGCCCGGCCCGTTGACCACGCAGCCCATCACCGCGATTTGCAGCGGCAACTGTTTGTCGGCGAACGCGTCTTGCGCGCGCTTGGCGACCTCGATCACGTCGATCTCGGCACGACCGCAACTCGGGCAGGCGATCAAGTCGACGTTCTTGCGTTCGCGCAAGCCGAGCGACTCGAGCAGCTGACGACCAGCGCGCGCCTCTTCGACCGGGTCGGCCGTGAGGCTGTAGCGAATGGTGTCGCCGATGCCTTCGAGCAACAACGCGGCGATGCCGGCGGTCGCCTTCAGCAAACCACCCGGCAGCGGGCCCGCCTCGGTGACGCCGAGATGCAGCGGGTGGTCGGTGACCAGGCTCAGCTTGCGGTAGGCCTCCACCATGAGCGGCACGTTCGACGCCTTCACGCTGATCTTGATCTGGTCGAAACCCACTTCGTCGAAGTAGCGCATCTCCATTTGGGCCGACTCGACCATCGCGTCGGCGGTGAGCCCGCCGTGTTTTTCGTACAACGACGGGTCGAGCGAACCGCCGTTCACGCCGATGCGAATCGGCACATTGCGGTCGCGCGCTTCTTTGGCCACCGTCTTGATGTGCTCGGGCTTGCGAATGTTGCCGGGGTTCAGTCGCAGGCCGTGCACGCCGGCCTCGAGCGCGGCGAGGGCCATCTTGTACTGGTGATGGATGTCGGCGACGATCGGAATCGGCGAGCGCGGCACGATCTGCGCCAAACCTTCGGCGGCTTCGATCTCGTTGCAGGTGCATCGCACGATGTCGCAGCCCGCGGCGGCGAGCGCGTAAATCTGCTGCAGCGTGCCTTCGACGTCGGCGGTCTTCGTGATGGTCATCGACTGCACGCTGATCGGCGCGTCGCCGCCGACCGGCACCTTGCCGACGTGAATCTGGCGGGTCTTGCGACGCGGATACTGCGGCAGTGCTGCGGACTGTGTCATCGAGGAGGTTCGGTGCGAGTGGGCGGGGGCGGCTCGGGGCGGGTCAGATGCGGGTGATCAGAAGAGTGGCTGGGTGATGTCCAAGTACAAGCCTGCCACGAGCAACATCACCAACAGGGCCACGACCGCGGTGGCCACCGGCGCGAGCTTGCGAACGTCGGCGTGATACCGGCGCGTGCGGGTGGATCTCAGGCGCTCGTACACCGCGACCGCCGCGTGCCCGCCGTCGAACGGCAGCAGCGGCAACATGTTGAAGACACCGACGAACACGTTCACGGCGGCGAGCAGCAACAACACGCCCTTCCACCCTTCTTCGCGACCGATCTCTCCGCCGACTTGGCTGGCGCCCACCACGGTGCTGGGTCGGGTCATCGGGTCGGCGACTTCGCTCGTCACGTTGCGGGCGATGTTGACGGGGTTGAGCACGGTGAACACGCCGCGCACGGACTCGCGGGCGGTCGACGCGACGTCTTGCACCGCGCGAACGACGGCTTCGGGAGCGCTGAGCGGCACGTAGTCGCGCGACCAGCCGGCGACGCCGAAGAACGCGCGGGCCTCAGGAGTGTCTTCGGTGCCGGGGAAGGTGGTGAGCGTCGGCGTGAACGTGAGTTGCTCGCCGCCGCGATCGATGACCACGGTGACCTCGTCGCCCGGTCGGTTCGCACGAACCGCGTCGACGAAGTCGCCGGAAGTGCGCACCTCCGCCCCGTCGAACGCCAGGATCACGTCGCCTTCACGAATGCCGACCGACTCGGCCGCGCTGCCGGCGTACGGGGCGTCCATCACCCTCACCTGACCGGTCTCGCCGTAGCGACCGGCCGTGGAGTACACGCCGGCAAACAGCGCGAGCGCGATGACCGCGTGCATCAACGACCCGGCGGTGATGACGAGCAGCCGCTTGGGGAACGACTTCGAGCGATAGGTGCGCGGCTCGTCGGCGGGGTCGGTGTCGTCCATGTTGTTCATGCCGATGATGCGAACGAACGCGCCGATCGGAAAGGCGCGCAGACCGTATTCGACCTCGCCGCGCTTCCACGACAACAAGCGCGGGCCGAAGCCCATGTAGAACTGCGTCACCTTCATGCCGGTGAGTCGCGCGGTGGAGAAGTGACCGATCTCGTGCAGGAACACCGACACGATGAGGCCGAGCACGAAGACGAGAGTCCACACGTTGTTGAGGCCGAGCCAGACCAGAAGCGCGATGATCACGCCGATGCCGACGAACGACGTCGACGGCTGCACGCGGTCGGTGTTGTCGGGGGTGGGGTCACCGCCGCCCCCGACGAGCTCGTCGCGGAGGCGCGAGTAGAACTTGCTCACGCGCTTACGGTACCCGCGGTCTGTGCGAAAGTTTCGACGATGCCGCGTGCAATGCGTCGCGCCTGCGCGTCGGCGGCGAGCACGTCCTCGGCAGATGCGAGCGCGAGACCGTCGTGGCGCTGCAGCGTGGCATCGTTCACTTCGGCGATCTGCAACCAGGAGATTCGTCCCGCCAAGAACGCGTCGACGGCGACTTCGTTGGCGGCACTCAACCACGCCGGCGCCGAGCCCCCGGTGCGGCCCGCGGCGTAGGCGAGATCGAGACAGCGGAAGGTGGTGCGGTCCGGTGTCTCGAAGTCGAGACGTTGCAGTTGCGTCCAGTCGATGCGACCGAACGGCACGTCGAAACGCTGCGGCCAGGCGATGGCGTACGCGATCGGCAGACGCATGTCGGGCAGCGAGAGTTGCGCGATGGTGGCACCGTCGACGAACGTGACCATCGAATGAATGATCGACTGCGGGTGCACCACGACGTCGATGTCGTCGTACGCGACGCCGAACAACTCGTGCGCCTCGATGACTTCGAGACCCTTGTTCATCAGCGTCGAAGAATCGACGGTGATCTTGGGGCCCATCGACCACGTGGGATGCTTGAGCGCCTCGGCGACGTTCACCTTCGCCAGCTCGTCGCGTGACTTGCCGCGAAACGGCCCGCCGCTCGCGGTGAGCAGCAACGTGTCGAGCTCGCGACCGGCCGCCTCGCTCGAACGCAGGCACTGGTGCACCGCGCAGTGCTCGCTGTCGACGGGCACGATCGACGCGCCAGGCGTGCGCCGCAGCGGCTGCACCACGGGGCCGGCGGCGATGAGACTCTCTTTGTTGGCGAGCGCCAGACGCTTGCCGCGCTTCAACGTTTGCAAGGTGACGGGCAGGCCGGCGAAACCCACCACGGCGTTGACCACGACGTCGGCGTCGGCGACCACGTCAGCCACGTCGGGCACGAACTCGACGTCGCGAAACTCCCCCGCCAACGCCGTGCGAACCGCAGGGTCGACCACGGCGACCACACGAGGGCGGAACTTCGTGATCTGCTCGCGCAGCACCGCCTGGTTCGACGACGCCGCCAACGAGACGATCTCGTAACGACCGTCGGAAGCAGCTACGACCTCAAGCGTCTGTCGACCGATGGAACCGGTGCTGCCCGCAAGGGCAACCTTCACCGCCACGGGGTCTGCTGATCAACTCGCCCAGGGAGCGAGCGTCACCGCGAGGAAGTACACCGCAGGCAGCGAGAAGAGCACTCCGTCGAAGCGATCGAGCACTCCACCGTGGCCCTTCAGCAACGTGCCGAAGTCTTTGACGCCCAGCGAACGCTTCAACACCGACTCGAACAAGTCGCCGAGCGGGGCGATCACCGAGATGACGGCGGCGAGGATGATCCACTCCATGAGCGAGTTCCACGTTTCACTCTGCAGGCCGATGACGACCACCAGGCAGAACGTGGCGATGGTGCCGCCGATGAGCCCTTCGATCGTCTTGTTCGGGCTGATCGACGCACGCAACGGCGTGCGACCGATGGCCGAGCCCACGAAATATGCGCCGATGTCGTTGGCGGCGATACCGAGCACGGCGATGAACAGGGTGTCGGTGCCGATGTTCGGCAACGCGGGCGACAACGTGGAGAGCCGCAGGATCATGCCTGCGTAGCTGCCCATCAAGCCGACGTACACGACGCCCAGCATGAGCGCGCCGACGCTGGTGACCGCGGCCGAGTGGTCGTCGTTCGAACCGACGAGCGAAACCGCGCCGGCGATGAACGCGAACACCACGATCATCGCGATCGCGAGGTGCGACATGTAGTACGCGCCGAGCGGCAGCGTGATGCACGCGACCACGCCGATGACCATCGGGGCGGGCACGCCGCGCGCACCGGTCTGCGTGAAGAATTCCAACGACGCGAGACCGATGACCACCACGACGAGCGCCATCACCGCGGCCGGGCTGACGAACGACGTGGCCACGAACAACACGGCGAGCACGAGACCGACGATCACCGCCGAGCCGAGGTTGCGATCGCCGCCAACTGGGCGAGGTTGCGTGCCCGAATCGCTGCGATCGGGTCGCTCGCGACGCACCTGCGACGGACGCGCAGCAGCCGGGCGGCGCGGCGAACGATCACCGGCAGCGGGGCGACGCGCGTCGCCCGTGGCGGGTCGACGGTTTTCGGCGGTGGCGGGGCGACGAATCTCCCCCGTCGACGAACGGCGGGTCTCTCCGGTGCGGTCGCGCATGGTGGGGTGCGTGTCCGACGGGCGGCGCGTGCGCGGGTCGGTGGGGTCGCCACCGATGCGAATGCGACCTTCTGGGGTCGGGCGACTCACCGGCGGCGGCGCCGCGGTGGGTCGGCTGGGGTCGATGTTCACGCGGCCCGTGTCGCGCGTGGGGCGGCTCGCATCACGGGTGACCGGGCGACTCGGGTCGCGAGGAACCGGACGGCTCGGGTCGCGAGGCTGCACGCCGAAGCGCGGGGCCTCACCCGTGGGGGCCTCGCTCCAGTGCGGCAATTGGGCGGAGTCGGTGGAGTCGACGCGAATCGCCGGCGACGAGTCGTCGGAGTCGGCGAACTTGACGACGCCGAACTCTTCGCCGAAGTCGAGCGTGTT
>DAIPHP010000029.1:0-3308 GCA_036771295.1 Ilumatobacteraceae bacterium | reverse complement strand
CGTCGGAGTCGGCGAACTTGACGACGCCGAACTCTTCGCCGAAGTCGAGCGTGTTGTCGCGGGTGGTGTCACGAGTCGTGTCGCGCGTCGTGTCGCCGACGGCCGGAATCCTGCCGGTGGTGGCGTCAGAACCGGTGTCGTCACCGTTCGTGTCGTCGCCTCGGGTGTCGTCGCGAGTGTTGTCGGACATCGTCAGACCTCCATCACTTCTTGTTCTTTGCGCGCAGTCGCCTTGTCGATGTTGTCGACGTGCTCTTGCGTCATCTTCTCCAGCTCTTTTTCGGCGCGCTCGAGCTCGTCCTTGGAAATGTCGCCGTCTTTCTCGGCGGTCTCCAGCGTCTTGCGGGCGTCGCGTCGCGCGTTGCGAATGCCGACGCGACCTTCTTCGGCGATGTTCTTCACGACCTTCACGTACTCTTTGCGGCGGTCTTCGGTGAGCGCAGGAAACGCGAGACGAATCACCTGGCCGTCGTTGCTGGGGTTCACACCGAGGTTGGCGGCGCTGAGCGCCTTTTCGATCGCGCCGATCGCCGTGCGGTCGTGCGGCTTCACCACCAAGAGCCGCGCTTCGGGCACCTGGAAGCTCGCCAACTGCTGAAGAGGCACCGGGGCGCCGTAGTACTCGACGTTGAGTTTCTCGATGAGGGCCGGGGACGCACGTCCCGTGCGCACCGTGACGAACTGGTGCTGCACGTGCTCGACGGCTTTTTGCATCTTGTCGAGCGACTCGAGAAGAGTGTCGTCGATCACGCGACTAGCGTACCGATTTCTTCACCCTTGAGGATCGCACGCAAGTTGCCCTTTTGCAGCAGGTTGAACACCACGATCGGCAACTTGTTGTCCATGCAGAACGTGATGGCGGTCGAATCCATGACGCGCAGACCTTTGTTGATCACGTCGAGATGCGACAACTTGGTGAACCGCGTGGCGGTCTTGTCGAGTTTCGGATCGGCGGAATAGATGCCGTCGACTCCGGAGTGGGTGCCTTTCAAGATCGCCTGTGCCTCGATCTCCGCGGCGCGCAGCGCGGCGGCAGTGTCGGTGGTGAAGAACGGGTTGCCGGTGCCGCCGGCGAGAATCACGATGCGACCCTTCTCGAGGTGCCGCTCGCAACGACGACGAATGTACGGTTCGGCGACTTTCGGCATCTCGACGGCGGTCATCACGCGCGAGTGCTGCCCCGCGCGCTCGAGCGCGTCTTGCAGCGCGAGGCCGTTGATGACCGTCGCGATCATTCCCATGTAGTCGGCTTGGGCCTGGTCCATGCCGCGGCCGCTGCCTTTGGTGCCGCGCCAGAAGTTGCCGCCGCCGACCACGATCGCGATGTCGACGCCGAATTCTTCGCGCGCCTCTTTGAGCTCGCCGGCGAGTTGCGCCAAGACGTCGTTGTCGAGACCGAAGCCCGACTTCTCGGCGAGCGCCTCACCCGACAATTTCAATACCACGCGGTTCCAGCGGGGCTGGGTGCGTGGCGACATGCGTCTCTGAGATTACCCGATTTCGATTTGGGAGAACCGCACGATGGTCGCAGAGCCGATGACTTGCTTCACCGACTTCTTGTCGTCTTTGGCGTACGGCTGCTCGAGCAGGCAGAGGTCTTTGAAGAAGCCGTTGAGCTTGCCTTCGACGATCTTGCCGATGGCCGCCTCGGGCTTGCCCTCGTTGCGAGTGGCGGTCTCGAGCGTGGCGCGCTCGGCGGCCACGACGTCGGCCGGAACCTCTTCGCGGGTGAGGTACTTCGGGCGGGCGAACGCGATATGTACGGCGATGTCGTGCGCCAGCTCTTCGCTGGCACCCTTCATCTCCACCACGACCACGTTGACGCCGCGACCACCCTGGATGTGGACGTAGGAGTCCATGATGTTGCCGGCGGCCGCCTCGAAACGCACGACTTCGCCGAGCTCGATCTTCTCCTTGAGCACGATCTTCAGGTCGTCGAGCTGCTTGGCGCGCTCGGCCACCGCCGCTTCGCCCTTGGCGCGAACGAGATCAGCCAGCGCCTGCGCCTCGGCGACGAACGCCTCGCTCGCAGCGACGAAGTCGGTCTCGCACTTCAACTTGACGATGGCAGCAAGCGGGCAGTCGATGGACAACGCCACGACACCCTGGTTGTTCTCGCGGTCAGAGCGCTTGGCGCTGGCGGCGAGACCCTTCTCGCGAAGCCACGTCTTCGCGGCTTCGACGTCGCCGCCCGACTGCTCGAGCGCCTTCTTGCAATCCATCATTCCCGCGCCAGTCGCCTGGCGGAGAGCTTGAACGTCTTTTGCGTTGATGGCCATTACTTCGCACCACCCGCGAGCTTGGCGTCGCGCGCTGCCTGCGCAGCGGCGGCTTCGGCTCGTGCGCGCGCCTGCTCGGCGGCGAACACTGCGTTGTCGACGGCGGCGGTGGCCGGGTTCTGCACCTGGCCGCCGGCCTTCTCGGCGATGTAACGACCTTCGGCGATGGCCTCGGCGATGACGCGGGTCATCAACTCGTTGGCACGGATCGCATCGTCGTTGCCCGGAATCGGGAACTGCACGAGGTCGGGGTTCACGTTCGTGTCGACGACGGCGATCACCGGGATGCCGAGCTTGTTGGCTTCGGTCACCGCGAGGTGCTCGGTCTGCGTGTCGAGAACGAAGATGGCGTCCGGCGGGCGCACCATGTTGCGAATGCCCGACAAGTTGCGCTGCAACTTGATGAGCTCGCGCGACATGAGCAGCGCTTCTTTCTTCGGGATCTGCGCCCAGTCGGGTGACGCGGCGAGACGCTCGAGTTCGATCATCTTCGTCACGCGCTTGGAGATGGTGCCGAAGTTGGTGAGCATGCCGCCGAGCCAACGCTCGTTCACGTACGGCATGCCGGACTTCTCGGCGTAGTTCTTGATCGGGTCTTGCGCCTGCTTCTTCGTGCCGACGAAGAGCACCACGCCGCCGCCGGAGGCGAGCTGGCGAACGAAGCTGTACGCAGACTCGATGCGCTGGAGCGTCTGCTCCAAGTCGATGATGTAGATGCCGTTGCGCTCACCGTGAATGAAGCGCTCCATCTTGGGGTGCCAACGCTGGGTCTGGTGGCCGAAGTGAAGGCCCGCCTCGAGCATCTGGCGCATGCTGACAATTGCCATGTCTGTCTCCTTCCTGTGGTTCGGGACTCGAACCGTTGCGCCGAAGCGACCACAGGTTGCGGTTCGAGGATGTTGGATAGGTATTCGGTATCGCTGCCGAGTGGCCGGGCGAACCCGGCGCGTCAGCCCGTGGAACGCTATCGGGCGGCGCAGGCCGCCCAGCCCACCGGCACCAGCGTGATGCGAAATCGCGGCTCGGCGG
>DAIPHP010000028.1:1459-15593 GCA_036771295.1 Ilumatobacteraceae bacterium | reverse complement strand
TGTAATTCTTCGAAGGGCTCATGCCGGTTTTTCAGGTTTGCACCTGTCCGCACCGAACATGTCCTGACCGATCAGATGCTCATCTGATCTGGTTATTACTTATGTCAGTGTCACTGCTGAGGTGACACCAACGAATTGACAGACAGCAATCTCCGACCCGAAGGTCTTCGTTGCTGCCCGCACTGGCGTTCAGTCTTCTCTTCCGTTTTCAAGGAGCTCGACGCGGACACGTGCGCTAGGCAGAGGTCTCCGCTCTTTCCGGCTTCGGACCCGACCAAGTCGAGGTCCTGAAACGCGGACTCGCCAGACTAGCGGGCGCTCGGCGGACCCCCAACCTGCGGGGTGGGATTCATGGGCGATTCCCCGATCGGGCCCCGTGAGGGCTGACGCTAGATCGCCGGTCACCCGAGGGTGGCCGAAAACGAGCGGAAATGCGGGGCGCTAGCCCGCGAAATCGACCAGGTGGTAGGTGGTCTTGCCCTTGCGCACGAGCAGATAGCGACCGTGCAGCAGCGGGATATCCCCCAAATTGGAGTCTGCAGAGAGGACGACGCCGTTGACCCGCACGCTCTTTTGTGTGAGCAAACGTCGGGCTTCGCTCTTGCTTGCCGAGACGCCGGGTAGTGCCGAGAGCACCCCTGCGGCGTCCGCCAGCACGGCCTTGCCCATCTTTGTGGTCGGCACCTCTGCGGCGATGAACGCCATCGTGGCTGGCGAGGCCGTCATCGGGTCTCCTCCGAACAAGATGGCCGCGGCTTCCTCGGCGGCCTGTGCCGCCTCCGTCCCGTGTACGAGCACCGTGAGCTCGTGGGCCAGCGCCCGCTGCGCAGGCCGCGCCGAAGGGTTTGCCCGCTGCTCGTCGAGGATCGCAGAGATCTCGTCGAGCGATTTAAGCGAGAACTGCGGCAGGTAACGCTCGATGTCGTCATCGGCGATTTGCACCCAGAACTGGCGGAATTGGTAGGGCGAGGTCTTCTTTGCATCCAACCACACCGCACCGTCGGCCGTCTTGCCGAATTTGGTGCCGTCGCTCTTGGTGAGCAGCGGCCAGGTCAGCCCGTACGCGCCGCGACCGAGTCGCTTACGGATGAGATCGATGCCGGCGGTGATGTTGCCCCACTGGTCGCTGCCGCCCATCTGCATCTCGCAGTCGTGGAACTCGCACAGATGCCGGAAGTCGTTGGCCTGCAACAACATGTAGCTGAACTCGGTGTACGACAGACCGTTTTCGTCGGCGAGTCGCGACTTGACGCTGTCTTTGGCCATCATCTGGTTCACGGTGATGTGCTTGCCGACATCGCGCAAGAAGTCGAGCACGGGCACGTCGCGGGTCCAGTCGGCGTTGTCGACGAGAGTCGCCTGGTTGGGGCCCGTGTCGAAGTCGAGCAGCCGCTCGAGTTGCGTCTTGATGTTGGCGACGTTCGCGGCCAAGGTGTCGGCATCGAGCAGGTTGCGCTCTTCGCTGCGCCCCGACGGGTCGCCCACCATGCCCGTGGCGCCGCCGGCGAGCACGATGGGCCGATGGCCGAGCATCTGAAAGCGGCGCAACGAGATTTGGCCGAGCAAATTGCCGGCGTGCAACGAGTCTGACGTCGGGTCGAAGCCGACGTAGGCCGCCATCTGGCCGCTGGTGCTTCGCTGCGAAAGTGCCTGGCGGTCCGTCGAGTCGTGGATCAACCCTCGCGAGGCGAATTCGGCGACGACATCACCGAAACTCGTCATGCGTCAAGAGTAGGGCGAACTGCGCGTCAGTCTGGTGCGCCGGATTGGCGCGCGTCAGCGAGCCGAATCCGCGAACCGCTCGTCGTCGCGAAGCGCCGACTTGACCCACTCCGGAACCGGGGTCACCTTCGGTGCCCCGGGAGTGGTCGAGACGTACACGATTGCCGCATCGAACGACGGCTCCCCCGCCACCTGCCCGCGAATCGCCACGTCGAACGACGAATTGCCCCAGCGCGAGACCACACAGTCGAGCGAGGCCTGCTCGCCGACTCGCAACGGGCGGTGCCAGGTGATGCTGACCGTCTTCAACATGCAGTCAAACTCGTGCATGCGATCGCCGAGCCGGGCGACGAACCAGCACATCACGGCGTCGTCGCAATAGGCGAGATAATGGGCGTTGAACACCACTTGCTGCATGTCGCAATCGCCGTACCGAACGCGAATTTCGTGCCGATACATGCCTCGAACGCTACGCGCGGGAGCCGTGCACCATGCGCGCCACGACCATGACGGCTTCAGCATGCATCCTCGCCTGCGACGACGTGAGCGTCGGCCCGAGCTCGACGACGAATCCGAGCCCCTGCGGCACGGCGTTTCGCTGCCAGGTCGCGGCAACCCCCGTGTAACGGCCGCCGGTGATTCGCACGAGTGGCAACTCGGTGAGTTTCGCGTAACGAGCACGGATTCGCCCTTCAAAGCCGCTGCCTGGCGAGATCATGTTGAGATCCTGGTGGTACCAGATGCCGAGCGCGGGCTTCACCTCGCGAACGAATTTCATGACGGCTTTGGTCTCGGGCTCCGACCCAGCCGACGGGCCTGCGTACTGCCAGTAGCCGGGCTCACCTTGCGGCGCCCAACCGCGCGGAAAGTTGCGGTTCAAATCGACCCGATTGGCGTTGCCTCTTGTGTCGGCCACGGTGCCATCGGGGTTCACCGTCGGGATAACCCACAGATCGATTCCTGTCGGTGGCGTCATCGTCCGCAACACGTCAGTGATCAGCAGTCCGGCGTCTTCGTCGCCGTGGATGACGCCGATCACCATGATTGGCGTGCCGCCTTTGGTGCCGTAACGAAACGCCTCGATGTCTCGTCCCTCGACCGAACGACCGAGCACTCGTCGCTCGAGCAGCGTCGGCTCGACGACGACCGGGACCTGACGATCAGCGGCGCCGATTTCAGGCCGCGCCGCGACCACCGTGGCAGAGTCCGCCGCAGAGACCGGCGTGGCGAGGAAAGTTCCCGTCGCGATCAGGGCGACGAGCAGACGAGCGCGACGGCTTCGCGTGATTCCGAGAGCAATGTCGACCGTGCGCACGTCGTGTTACGGCAGTCGTGACTGCAGCGCGTCGACGACCCGACGAAGTTCATCGTGCTGGGCACGTGCTGCGTCGGGGCCGGCAGCACCGTGGCTCGAACGTCGACGTACTGCGACACCGGGGGCAAACAGCGCCGCGGCATCGGCGCCGAGTTGCTCGTCTTTTTGCACGAGATCGACGAGCGGCGTTGCGTTCGCGATCGAGCGAGCGACGAGGTCGCCGACCTTCGCGTGAGCTTGCCGAAACGGCATTCCGCGGGCAACCAGCCACTCCGCCAAATCGGTGGCGACCGCCGCGGGCGAGTCGGCTGCCTCGCGCATGGCCCGAACGTTGAACGTCGCAGCCGCGATCATCTCGGACACCGCCACGAGGCCGCGATTGACCTGGTCGAGGGAGTCGAAGAACGGCTCTTTGTCTTCTTGCAGATCGCGGTTGTACGCGAGCGGAAGACCTTTCAGCGTCGCCAAGAGCCCCGTGAGGTTGCCGATCAGACGGCCGGCTTTGCCGCGGGCGAGCTCTGCGATGTCGGCGTTCTTTTTTTGCGGAAGCATCGACGAACCGGTCGCGTGCCGATCGCTCAGCGTTGCGAAGCCGAACTCTTCGGTGGTCCACAGCACCCACTCTTCGCCGACACGCGAGAGGTGCACGCCGATCATCGCGAGAGCGAACAAGCCCTCTGCGATGAAATCGCGATCGCTCACCGCGTCGAGCGAGTTGGCGAACACACCGGCAAAGCCAAGTCGCTTCTGGGCATCACCGGGGTTGGTCGGCAACGAGGTGCCGGCGAGTGCACCCGCGCCGAGCGGCGAAACGTCGAGTCGCGCCACGGCATCGAGCAGCCGGTCGACGTCGCGAGTGAAGGCCCATGCATGGGCACGAAGGTGATGCGACAGCAGCACGGGCTGCGCGCGCTGAAGATGCGTGTAACCGGGCAGATACGCGTCTCCGGCGTCGGCGGCCCTGCGATCGAGAACGTCGACCAGTGCCAGCACGTTGCGCGCGGTCGCCGCGAGTTCTCGTTTGGCGAACAGCCGCAGGGCCGTGGCTACTTGGTCGTTGCGGCTGCGGGCGGTGTGCAGTTTCGCGCCAGTCGCGCCGGCGATCTCAGTGACGCGACGTTCGATGGCCGTGTGAATGTCTTCGTCGCTCGGCGCGAAGACGAATGCACCAGACGCGAACTCGCTCTCGGCTTGCCGAAGAGCGGCAACGATCGCCTCAGTTTCGCCGACGGGCAACACTCCCGAGGCGCCGAGCATCTGGGCGTGCGCAATGGACCCTGCGATGTCGTCGCGCCACAAACGCGCGTCAAAGCCGATGCTCGCCGTGAAGGCCATCAACGAGTCGGCGGGTGGCTCGCTGAATCGGCCGTGCCAGAGGTGCTTGTCGTTCACGTGGCGCTCGCCCGCATCGTCACTTTGCAGTCTTGCCCAAGCCGGCCAGCTCGCGCAGCGATGCCGCCAGTCGCTTCGCCCCGAACTTGGCGTCGGCCACGCACAGCAGCGTGTCGTCTCCGGCAACCGTGCCGATGATGCCCTTCAATCGCGAGCGGTCGAGCGCGGACGCCACCACGTGGGCGCACCCTGGCGGTGTTCGCACCACCACCATCGGGTCGCTGAACTCGACCTCGGCAACCCATTCCGACAGCACTCGTCGCAGTTGGTCTTGCGGGGCAATGCGATCAGGCGCAAAATCGGGGATGGCGTAGGCGGTCTCGCCTTTGCGCACGCGCACTTTGACGGCACCGAGATCCTCGAGGTCCCGCGACACCGTCGCCTGCGTGGCTTCGATGCCTTCTTTCTCGAGCAGGTCGAGCAACATCGGCTGGCTGGTCACGTCGTGCTCGGCGATGATGCGCGCGATCGTTTGCTGGCGCTGCACTTTGCTGGTCATTGGGTGTCCCCTTTCGTGATGTCGTTGACTTCGCAGAGAAACGCGAGCAGCCCGCGTGCCGCGTGCATGCGGTTGTGCGCCTGGCGCACCACTCGACTCGCAGGTCCGTCGATGACCTCGGCCGACACCTCGACGCCTCGGTGGGCCGGAAGACAATGCATGAAAATCGCCCCGTGCTCGGCCGCGGCCATCACGTTCGCGTCGACTTGGAAGCCTTCGAAGTCGCGCAGACGTCGTTCCGTTTCTGCTTCTTGACCCATGCTCACGAATACATCGGTATGCACGGCATGGGCGCCCTCGGCAGCCTCGACTGCCGACGCGGTCTGCTCCACGGTGGCCGCCCCCAACGATGAGAGGCGAGCCAGCTCGTCGTCGCTCGCCCCGTAGCCCTTCGGGCAGCCGAACCGCAAGCCGGCACCCTCGAGAGCGCACGCTTCGGCCAGAGAGCGCGCCACGTTGTTGTAATCACCGATCCATGCGACGGTCCTGCCTTTGAGAGTGCCGAACTCTTCGCGCATCGTGAGCACGTCCGCCAAGCTCTGCAACGGGTGCGACTTGTCGCTCAGCATGTTGATGATCGGCACCGAGTCGACGGAGGCCATGCGCGTCAGCACCTCGTGGTTGAAGACTCGAGCCGCGATCATCGCGTGGTATCCGGCCAAGATTCGAGTGATGTCTTCGACGGACTCGCGAACGTCGAAACCGACTTCTTCTCCTCTGGTGAAGATCGGGTGTCCCCCGAGCTGCACGACGGCCATCTCCATCGACTGACGAGTGCGGTTCGACGGCTTTTCAAAGATCAGAGCGACGCCGTAGTCGGCGAGCGGCCAGCCGAGCGCCTCGGATCGCTGGGTGGCGAGCTCGAGCACGCGAGCGAGTTCCCGTTTCGTCAAGTCGGCGGTGTCGAGCAGGTGCCTCACGACAACACCGATTCCATCGTGGCCATCGCCTCGGAGATCTCGTCGTGCGACACCGTGATGGGGGGTGCCAATCGCAAGGCCGTCGAGGTGACGGCGTTGGTCACCAATCCCCGTTCCATCAGGGCGACCTGTTTCGCCTTTGCATCGGCACCCTCGCCAAGTTCGACACCCAACAACAACCCTCGCCCGCGCACCGACTTGACGGCCGGCATGCGCTGGAGACGCGAAGTGATCAACTCGCCTTTTTCACGGGCCAGGCGTGGCGCGTCGATCTCGCGCATGATGTTGATGACTTCGCACACCGCCGCCGTGGCGATGGCCGTGCCGCTGTATGTGCTGCCGTGGTCACCGGGCACGAACACCTTTGCGATCTCGCGAGGAGCCCACAGCGCACCGACGGGCATGCCGTTGCCCATCGCCTTTGCCAGCATGACCACGTCGGGTTTCACGCCTGCGTGCTGGAACCCGAACCACTCCCCAGTGCGGGCGAAGCCGGTCTGCACTTCGTCGATCATCATCAGAGCACCTCGTTCGGTGCACAACGTTCGCACGGCATGCAGCCACTCGTTCGTAGCCGGGATGACTCCGCCTTCGCCTTGCACACACTCGACGAGCACGGCAGCAACCGAGCCGTCGACGGCTTTGTCGAGTGCGGCGATGTCGCCGAACGGCACGTGCACGAAGCCGTCAGGCATCGGCTGGAAGGGCTCGTGCTTGGCTGGCTGGCCGGTCGCCGCGAGGGCCGCCAAGGTGCGCCCGTGGAAGCTGCCGAGCATGCTCACCACTTTGTGCCTGCCCCGCCCACCGAACTTGCGCGCCAGTTTGATGCCCGCCTCATTGGCCTCGGCGCCGGAATTGCAGAAGAACACTTGCCCGCCGCCGCCGAGCAGCGAATCGACCATCTTCGCTGCGCGAGCGGCGACCGGGTTGGCAAAGAAGTTGCTGACGTGCAGCAGCGTGTGCGCCTGCTCGGCGATCGCGTCGGCAATTCTCGGATTGGCATGCCCGAGAGAGGTGACGGAGATGCCGGAGAGAAAGTCGAGGTAACGCTTGCCGTTGACATCCCACAGCTGGGTGCCCTCGCCGCGCACGAACATGACCTGCGGCGCCCCGAACACCGGCATGAACGGGCAGTGGTCTGACGCTCCACCGACCGTTTCGTCAAGCGTTGGCGTCGAGGCAAAAGAGTGCGCGCTTGACGACTTGTTCGACGGGGTTGAGGCGTTCACGACTGCGCTTCCTGCGCCACGAACATGGTGCCCACGCCTGCGTCAGTGAGCAACTCCAAGAGCGTCACATGGGCCAACCGGCCATCAAGAATGTGCGCCGCACTCACGCCGCCACGCACCGCGTGCAGACAACTCTCGACTTTGGGGATCATTCCGCCGCTGATGACCTTTTCGTCCTGCAGGGCGGCCGCCTGAGCGGCGGTGAGCGTCGGAATGAGCGTCGCAGGGTCACTCGCGTCGCGCAAGACGCCCGCGATGTCAGTGAGGAACAAGATCTTCGTTGCCTTCAGCGCCACTGCGAGCGCGCTAGCGGCCGTGTCGGCGTTGATGTTGTACGTCTGCCCAGCTGAGTCGGTGCCGATGGTCGCGACGACCGGCACCACTCCGTCGTCGAGCAGCCCTTGCACAGCGGCCGGATTCACCGCCGTGATGTCTCCGACGAAACCGAGCTTCGGGTTGCGTTGCACGCACTGAAACAGGCCCATGTCCTGCCCCGAGACGCCTGCCGCGTTGGCGCCGCTCTTGTTGATCATCGACACCAGCATCGGATTGACGGTGCCGAGCAGCACCATGCTGACGATCTCGATGGTTTCGGCGTCGGTGACGCGCAAGCCGTCGTGAAACGTGGGCTGTTTGCCGAGGCGGTCCATCATCGCGGTGATCTGCGGTCCGCCACCGTGAACGACCACCGGCTTCATACCCACGGCGTGCAGCAACGCGATGTCGCGTGCGAACACCTCCATCGAGTCTTCGGTGGACTCAGCGAGGGCGTTTCCGCCGTATTTGACCACGATCACGTGCCCGGCAAATCGCTGGAGGTGAGGCAGCGCTTCGCTGAGTACCGCGGCCCGGGTTTTCGGTGTGATGTTCACGGGTACATTCCGATCGCAGAGAGACCGGTCGTCTCCGGGATGCCGAGCGCCACGTTCGCTGCCTGCACCGCCCCGCCCGAAGCGCCCTTGGTCAAGTTGTCGAGGGCGCTCAGCACCATGACGGTGCCCGTGCGCTCGTCGAAACGCGCAGTCACGTGCACCGCGTTGGATCCGAGGGTCGCCTTCGTCGATGGCGACGTCGGCCGCACCACTACGAACGGTTCCTTCGCGTAGAACTTCGCGAGCGCCGCGAGCAGCGACTGGGTGGTCGGCGCGACACTTTTTGCCGGTCGCGCGTAACACGTGGCCAAGATCCCCCGGTTCATCGGTGCCAGGTGCGGCGTGAACAACACCTGAGCACCGGTGGTTTGTTCGATCTCCGGCGTGTGTCGGTGATCGAGCAGACCGTACGCCTGAAAGTCTTCGTTGACGGTGTTGAAATGAGTGTTCGGCTTTGGTACTCGACCGGCGCCCGACACGCCCGATGCCGCATCGACGATGACGCCGGTTGGCTCGATGAGCCCGCCGCGCACGAGCGGAGCAATCGCCAGCGAGGCTGCGGTGACGTAACAACCCGGCGTGGCGATCAGCGTTGCGCCCGCGAGCTCGCGGCGGTACAGCTCGGGCAGTCCGTACACCGCTTTGGCGAGCACGTCGGGCTGGTCGTGCTGGAACCCGTACCACTGGGGATACAACGAGGCATTCTTCAGCCGGAATGCGGCCGACAAGTCGACCACCAAGCGAACTTTGTCGATCAGTTGAGGCACCAGCGCGAGCGAAGCCTCGTGCGGTAACGCCAAGAACACCACGTCGCACTTCGCTGCCGAGGCGGCGTCGAACTCGGCGAACACCAGCGACGGGTACGCCGCCGCCAGCGAGGGATAAAGCGACGAAGCAAGCGTGCCGGCCTGCGAATCACCCGTCGCGTACACGACGTCAAGCACGGGGTGGCCTGCGAGAAGTCGCAGGAGTTCGACACCGGTGTAGCCGGAAGCGCCAATTACTGCCGTGCGCAGCGTGCCCGAATTTCCCACTTGTATGACGATACAGGACTTTGCATGATTATGCACACCACACGCAGAGGTGCCGTGGCGGGTGGTCGGGCCTTACGTGCCGGCGAGTCGCGACGCGAGTTCGGCGTAGAGCGGGATGCCGATGACCAAGTTGAACGGAAACGTGATGCCCAGCGCCGCCCCGAGGGCCAGCCCGGCGTCTGCGTCGGGCATGCCGATGCGCACGGCTGCGGGGGCCGCGATGTAACTGGCACTTGCCGCCATCGTCGCCAACACCGTGACGCCGCCCACCGAAAGCCCGGCGGCAGTGCCCAGCAGCGCACCGAACACGCCGAACACCACCGGAAGTCCGACGCCGAAAATGACGAGCTTCGAGCCTGCCGCACGAATGACGCCGAATCGTGCCCCGGCGAGCACGCCGAGGTCGAGCAAGAACAGCACCAACACGCCGGCGAACATGTCGACGAACAACGGTTCGACGAGAGTCGCCGACTTCTCGGATGCGACGAACCCGATGACCAAGCCGCCAATGAGGAGCACGACGCTGCGCCCCGTGACCACTTCGTGTACGGCTCCGCGGAAAGTCGACTTGCCGAGAACCGTGCTGGCGATGACCAGCGCGATGACGATTCCCGGCACCTCAAGCACTGCGATGAGCGCCGCCAAGTAGTCCTCTTCCAATGTTCCTGCATTGAGCGTGAACGTTTCGGCAGCCGTGAAGGTGACGGCCGAGACCGACCCGTAGTGCGCCGCCAGAGCGGCGGAGTCTGCCGGACCACGATTCAAGAACCTTCGTGCGACCACGTAAGTCACCGCCGGCGTAAGAACCCCCAGCAACAGGGTCGCGAGCAGAGGCCAGAGGAGATCATCGAAGGATGCGTCGCGAAGACGAAGACCGCCTTTGAGACCGATTGCCAGAAGCAAGTAGGTGGACAAGAGCGACGTGACTGACTCCGGGAAGCTCAGGTCGCTCTTGAGTCGAACCGCGAGGGCACCGAGCACGAACGCAAGTACCGCTGGTGAGCCGAGATTTTGGGAGACGAGATCCCACAAGCTCACATCGTTCAGTATTGCGCCTGGCGCACCTGCGTGGTGGACTGTAGCGAAATGAGCGCCGCCGGTCGCTTGCTCGTCGCGACTCCCCCGATGGACGACCCCAACTTCGAGCGGGCCGTCGTGCTGATACTGCAACACGACCGTGACGGGGCTTTCGGAGTGGTGATCTCGCGTCCCGCCGACGACGTGAGCGTGGTCGAGGACGGCACGCTCAACGCCTGGCTGTCCCACTCGACTTCACCGGCGACTCTCTTCGAGGGCGGGCCAGTTCAGCAAAACACCGTTCTTGGCCTGGCCAAGTTCGACGACCAGTCCGAGCGTTCGTGGACGAGCGAAGTGGCGCTCGGTCTACGCACCATCGACCTCGACAGCGACTCGACGAATGCACTCGAATGCCAGTGCTTGCGCTTGTTCGTCGGCTATTCCGGCTGGGGGCCGCTGCAACTCGATGGCGAGATCGCCGCGCAACACTGGTTCGTAGTCGAAGCCCAACCCACCGACGCTTTCGACGGAGATCCCGGAACGTTGTGGCGCCGCGTGCTCGAGCGTGACCCTGCACATCAAGACTGGGTGCGAAATTTCCCGGATGACCCCGGTCTCAACTGACCGCCCACGACGTCAGGCCCGAACGACACGGAAACCGGATCGTCTGCTGATGGCTTCTGTACGGTTGGCGTTGTGACGACTGGGCTTGCAGGGGTGACTGCTTATGACCTGACAGACGAGAAACTTGCAGCTCGCGCTTACGCGCAAATGCACAGCGAGGGTGTGTGCGTGTTGCCGGGATTTTTGAGCCAGGACGCAGTCAGCCGGATGGTCGACGAGTGTGACGCGCTTGCCCCGGATGCGCATCGCTCGGCCCCGAAGCGGAACCCGTACCTCACCAGCGCATCGCGCGGTGACGACTCGTCGTCAGCCGTGCTCTACGACTCGCTCGAGGTGCTCGCCTATGACCAGTTCCCCGCAGAGAGTTCGCTGCGATCGCTGTACGAATCAGACCACTTGCTCGACTTCGTTCGACGCTGCCTCGGCCTCTCCGCGCTGTATCGCTACGCAGATCCGTTCGGCGCGCTGAACGTGTCGATCATGCGCGACGGCGACGTGCTCGACTGGCATTTTGACATGACCGACTTCGTGGTGTCGATCGCTTTGCAATCTTCGATTAGCGGTGGCGAGTTCGAGAATGCCCCTCGAATTCGTGACCTCGGCGACAAGGCAATCGCGACCTTGCTTTCTGGTGACCGCTCAAAGGTGCGGGTCGAACCGATGACCCCCGGCACGCTGATGCTGTTCAACGGGCGACGCAGCATGCACCGCGTGAGCACGGTTCGTGGCGCTACGCCTCGCTATGTCGCACTGCTCGCGTACGACACCAAACCCGGCACCGACTCCACCGATGAACTGAAATTGTCTCGCTACGGACGCCTTCCCGCTCCTCACGTCGCAGCAAACAAGGGTCGCAATAGTGACCCGAGCAGTGGCCATCACCACGAGCCGAACGGGAGTCGCAATGCCGGGGCCTAGTCGCGCGAATGTTCCCACTTCTGGCAGTGACCACCCGATCGAGATCGGCGAAGGCTTCGCCGGCGACGGCCCGAACGCCGCCCACATCAATACGATTCTCGGCTCTCGCAACGGTCCCGTCGGTACCGCTTTTGCCACCGCACTCGCCCAACCAACTCCCGGGCACGTGCCGTTTCTCGCGGTGTGGGCACCGAACGTGCCCCTCGAGCCGCCGACGTTGTTCGTGAACAAGGCGACGATCGCCAGCGAATCGCACGGAACGCTCACCTGGGGCCCGGCTCAAGCCGGAGTCGCAGCAGGCGTCACGGAGCACGCTGCTGCGAGGTTCTCGCCGGAAGAGTATTCACGTTTGGCTCTGATCGTGGCGGTGTGGGTGAACCCGTCAGCAGACGATGCGGATGCGGTATTCGCCAATAATCGCGCAGCCACGATCATCGCGCTCGACCGGGGGCGCTTGGCATTGACGAGTGCCGCCGACACCGCATCGGCAGTCGCCGCATTTCGCGCGGGTCGCCACCCGAGCAACCCGTACTTCACGCCGCGATAACCGCACCGCGCCAACTCGGTTGAGGCGACGTCGGGAATCGAACCCGATTAAAGGGCTTTGCAGGCCCGTGCCTAGCCAGTCGGCCACGTCGCCGCGTTCGCTCACGCGGACCTCTGCAGGCTACCGACGTGAGAGCCGTGAACCCCAGACGATCAAGCCGACTCCGACTGCCGCAGAAACGATGAGCGGCGCGAGCGCGCCTTCCGTGAGCGCGAACGACAACACCACTGCCCACACGCCGGTTGATACGGCCGTCGCCGCCGACATGAGAGCTTCTCCACGTCGATACGCGAACACGAACAGCGCTGCAGACAGCGCGATGCCGATCACGGCGATGACGTCACCGCCGTACGAGTTCTGCAAACCGCATCCCACTCCGGTCACGATGAGCGACACGATGAGCGGCGGAAGGCTCGGCTTGATGCGACCGAAGATGGCAGCGAGCGCCGCGCCGACGCCGAGAATGCAGAGGATTACGCCGATGGTTTCTTGCGAGAACGACGCCCAATCCCCGGCGAATCCGACGAAGAAGGCCAATTCGGCAATGACGGCGGCAATCGCCACGCCCGACTTCGTGCGACTGAACCAATTCAACGACCACAAGGCGGCGAGCAACGACGCCAAGGCGCCCGCGCCCGCATTCGGGTCGCCAGGAAGAGCAATGGCGAGGGCGAAACCGAGCGGGATTCCGGCGAACGAACCGACGATGCCCGCCAAGAACGGCAGCGTCTTGGCTCTCCGCACCAGCCACGCGACGCCTTCGATGATCGCCCCGACGACCGCCAGCATCGACGCTGCGAGCAACTGAGACGGGTCGTCGCCGAGCACTCGAATGAACGTGGCGAAACCCGCGGCGACGAGCAACACCGCACCGAGCACGTACAGCGCGATCCGCATCGGGAATCGCTGACGATCGTGGTCGCGCTCAAAATCCAGCGCAGCCAGCGTCGCGTGAAGCGAATCGTCGATGACGCCGCGAGCGCGCGCAGCCTCGAGACCTCGCTCCCACTCACCCATTACTCGACGACCACTGCACCCTTCTTGGCGTTGGCATTGACCAACAACACCATGACTTGGCCGACGTCGAACGGCAGGGTGACACCACCCACGGTGAACGTAGTGCCGGACTCGCCTGTCGGCCGGCTCCATGCTGCTTCGTAGACCAGGCCGTTGCGCAGTACGAACGCACTCCCCGAACCGATCGTCTTCACGAGCGGGGTCTTGCCGCCGAACTTGTCACCGAACCCAGAATCTTTCTGCTGCACGAGCTGAATCACGACCGTCTTCGGCGTGAGCAGCGAACGGTTCTGCGCGTCACGGTGCGTGGAGCCATCCATCGCGACGACCCAGCCGGAGCCGTTCCACACGCCACTCACTCGCGCCGACGGCCACGAAGCGCGGAACGACTTGGCCTTCTTTCCGCCGGCGGGCGGCGTGCGATCGAAGACCAGACCGATGTCCTTCGCGGCACCGACTTTCGTCTCCGCGGCCATCATCGAGTTCAAGCGGGCCAGCTGGTTGTGCGGAGCCTGCTTCGAGAGGTTGCGGTAGTAAAACGTCGAACGATCGCTCGGCGACATCGACACCGCATTGCTCTTGCGAACGCGCTTCAACAACACGTCGTTGGCGCCGCTGTAGACGAGGCCCGGCGACGTGAATTGCTCGAGAATTTCGAGGTCGGAGATTCTCGCGCTGCGAGTGGGGCCGACCACGCTGGGAAACTTCGAATTGAACATCGCAGCGATTCGTGTGAGCCCCCATTCGACTTCTTCCACATAGAACAAGTCGGATTGGTTGAGACCGTAATGCGGACGATCGGGACGCGCATTTCCGTACTTCACCATCACGACCGGCTTGCCGGCCCCGCCCGGAAGCCCGGAGAGAGGGCTCGGCCCGTCGGACGCCGCAGCGAACGACCCGGAACCAAGGAGAGCAGCAAGCACGATGCCTGCGAGCACGCGACGACGGGACATGAGGTGACCTCGTTTCTTCAGGTGAACGGTTGCGAACCTACAGGAACGACCGAGAATCGGGTGAATCTCGCT
>DAIPHP010000028.1:0-1359 GCA_036771295.1 Ilumatobacteraceae bacterium | reverse complement strand
TCAGGTGAACGGTTGCGAACCTACAGGAACGACCGAGAATCGGGTGAATCTCGCTGCGTAGCCTGAATGCGTGGCAAATGAGCGCCGAGCGCAACAACCGGAGACCACCGCCATCACCGCCGGTCGCGACTCGTCGGGCGCGCTGACGCCGCCGCTGTGGGCCTCGACCACTTGGGACACCGCGGATCTCGACGGCACGCACGCCGGTGCCAAGGGCGTGCACAAAACCGGCTTCTATTCGCGGTATGCGAACCCGACCGTCGATGCGTTCGAGCGTGCGATCGCCGAACTCGAGGGTGCGGATTCGGCACTCGCGTTCGCCTCCGGGATGGGTGCGATTTCTGCGACGGTGTTTGCGCTGTGCTCGACCGGCGATCACATCGTCGCGCAACGCAACATGTACGCCGGAACGCTCGGTTTTCTCGACGGGCCCTGCAAGCGCATGGGTATCGAGGTCACGTACGTCGACGGTCGCAACGCGTCCGAGTTCGCCGCCGCGGTACGGCCCGGAAAGACGATGCTCGTGATGGCCGAGACGCCGACGAACCCTCATCTCGACGTCGTCGACCTCGACGCGCTCGGCGCGATCAAAGGGCCCTACACCCTCGTCGATTCGACGTTGGCCACGCCTCTCGGGCAACAGCCGTGCAAGCACGGCGTGTCGATCACGTTGCACTCGGCGACAAAAGGCATCGCGGGTCACAATGACGCCACGCTCGGCGTGATCGCCGCAGAGAAAGACATCGTCGACACGATCTGGGGATACGCGGTCTTGCACGGTGCGACGGCCTCGCCGTTTGACGCCCTCAATGGTCTGCGCGGCGTGCGCACGCTCGGTGCGCGCTTGCGCCAGCAATCAGAAACGACGCAACTGCTCGCCGAATGGCTCTCGGCACATCCTGCGGTGAAACGCGTGAACTATCCGGGGCTCGCGTCACATCCCCAACACGAGTTGGCGAAGCGTCAGATGCGCTGGTTCGGATCGGTCATGTCAGTCGACTTGTGCGGCGGCGTCGAGTCGGCCCGCTCACTGCTTTCAAAACTGCAGCTCGTTCGCAGCGCCGTGACGCTCGGCGGGCCGGACACGCTCGTTTCGCACTCGGCGACGAGCACGCATCTGTCGGTCAACCCAGAAGTCAAGGTGGCTACGGGCATCAACGATGGGCTCGTGCGAGTCTCCGTGGGGCTCGAGGCGTTCGAAGACTTGAAGTCTGATTTCTCGGCCGCGCTGGCCTGAGCGGCGCCCACTGCGCCGATTGGTGATTTAACGCTCTTCTTTGAAGATGACGTGCTTGCGCGCGATGGGGTCGTACTTCTTCAGTTCAAGGCGCTCGCGCGAGTTGATCTTGTTCTTGCGCG
>DAIPHP010000027.1:0-15597 GCA_036771295.1 Ilumatobacteraceae bacterium | reverse complement strand
CGCGGGTCGCGCGCGTCGACCGCCGTGCCGCCGGCCGAGTCGCCCTCGACGATGAAGAGTTCGCTCTCGCCGGGGTCGCCGCTGGTGCAGTCCTTCAACTTGTCGGGCATGCCCGCGCCCGACAGCGCCGTCTTGCGACGGATGGCGTTGCGTGCGTTCTTGGCGGCGATGCGCGCCTGCGCGGCGGCGACAGCCTTCTTCACCACGCGGTTCGCCTCGGTGGGGTTCTCCTGGAACCACTCTTCGAGTTTCGTGTTGGTCTCTTTCTGCACGAACGAGCGCATCGACACGTTGCCGAGCTTGGCTTTGGTCTGGCCCTCGAACTGCGGCTCGCGCAGTTTCACCGACACCACGGCAGTGAGACCCTCGCGGATGTCTTCGCCGAGCAGGTTTTCGTCTTTTTCTTTCAGGCCGCCCGACGCGCGGGCGTACTTGTTGACCACCGACGTGAGGGCGGTCTTGAACCCTTCGACGTGCATGCCGCCCTCGACGGTGGAAATGCCGTTGGCGTAGCCGTAGATGCCCTCGTAGTACCCCGTGTTCCACTGCAGGGCGATATCGAGCGTCTGGTCGTCTTCGGATGCCTCGTAGTGCGCCACCTTCGTGAACAGCGCCTCGCGCGACTGGTTGAGGTGCTTCACGAAATCGACGATGCCGCCCTTGTATTGGAACGTCACTTTCTGTTTCTTGTCGCCGCGGTCGTCGACGAACACGACTTCGAGGCTCTTGTTCAAGAACGCGATCGTCTGCAGGCGTTCGGTGACGGTGCGCGCGACGAACTCGACGCCTTCAGCCTGGAAGATTTCGGGGTCCGGCCAGAAGCGGATCGAGGTTCCGCGAGCGTTCTTGTCCGGCGACGCGCCGACTTTCTGCAACTTGCCTTTCGGCTTGCCGCCCTCGACGAACTCTTGTCGAAAGTGCGTGCCCTCACGATGCACTTCGGCGACGACGCGCACCGACAACGCGTTCACCACGCTGACACCCACGCCGTGCAGACCGCCCGACACCTTGTATCCCTCGCCGCCGAACTTTCCGCCGGCGTGCAGCACGGTGAGCACCACTTCGAGCGCGCTCTTGCCCTTGTGCGGGCCCGACGGATACGGGTCGACGGGGATGCCGCGGCCGTTGTCGACCACTTCGCACGAACCATCGGGGTGCAACGTGACGATGATCTTGTTGCAAAAGCCGGCCATCGCCTCGTCGACCGAGTTGTCGACGACTTCCCAGATGAGGTGGTGCAAACCGGCAAGGCCCGTCGAGCCGATGTACATGCCCGGGCGGCGGCGCACCGGATCGAGACCCTCCAGCACCTGGATGTCTTTGGCGCCGTAGCTGGCCGACCCCTTGCGGGTGGTGCCCTTCGTGGCGTCCGTCGGCGGCGTCATTGCGACCAACCGTCCCCGGCCCTGTCACGGCGCAGAGAGCAAAAAACCAACATAAACAGTCTTCCTATTCTACCTGTGTGAGCGACGTCGAATGGTGAACCGACGCGCGAAAAAGTATTGATTTATCGGCGTTTTACGCGCACTTCAAGTGATGTGACTGGCGTCGTCGTGAGTTGCGAGATTTTCGCGCACAACGACGACTGCAAGAAGCGCATTTCGGTGGCCCAGTGCGGGTCGTCGACTTCGACGATGAGCACCGAGCGGTCGAGTTTGACGGGTTGCACGTGCGCGGCGACGGCCTCGCCGACGAGTTCTGGCCACGCCCCGAACACCCCGCGCACGCTGCCGGCGTCGTCAGAACCGAGCGAAGCAAGCAGGCGCGACAGCTGACCCTGCAACGTGACCGTGGGGGGCAATTCGGCGGGGTCGTCGGGTTTCATTCAGGGCCGCTTCGTTGACGCAGTGATGATGCCACGAGACACCTCTAACCATTGGGTGATGCGGGGTGAGGCTGGCAACGGGTGGGCGCTGGTCACGATCAGTTGCCGGTACGGCACGCGCTCGAGCAGGCGGTCGAACAACGCCGCGGCACGCCGCTCGTCGAGAGCCGCGAGCACGTCGTCGAGCACCACCACCGGCGGCGTCGAATGCCGTCGGGTCACGGCTTCGTGGGCAGCCATGCGCAGGGCGAGGCCGAGCGAGTGTTGTTCACCGTGCGAGCCCTGGGTGCGCGTGGCGAACTCGTCGAGTTCGACGACGAGATCGTCGCGGTGCGGCCCCACCGTGGTGGTGGCGCGACGCAAGTCGTCGTCGCGTGCTTCGGCGAGTGCCGATGCCAGACCTTGCTCGCGCCACGGCGCGTCGTAGAAGAGTCGCACCGTGCACGCGTCGTCGACGAGCGATTGGTACGCGGCTTGCACCAGCGGTGCGATTTCGGCGACGAACTCGGCCCGGGCTCGGCCGACTTCCTCGCCGACCGTCGCGAGCTTGTCGTCCCACGCGTCGAGCGCGGTGATGGTCGAAGGGGAAGCACGCCAACCCGACTCTTTGAGCAACGCGTTGCGCTGCCGCAACACTCGCTCGAGCTCGCCGACGAGGTCGAGGCGGGACGGGTCGCGCGCGACGATGGCGTCGTCGAGGAACGTGCGCCGCTCGCTGGCGGCACCGTTGACCAAGAAACGGTCGTCGGGCGAGAACACCGTGGTGCGAAGGACCGCGAGCAAATCTCGCGTTCTCGTCACTCGTTTTCGGTTGACTTGCGCGACCGAGCGGCCCGCGCGTTTCAGCTCGATCTCGACGAGAAACTCCCGCTCGTCGTCGTGCACCACGTCGGCGCGCAAGATGGCGCTCTCTGCGCCGTTGCGCACGACACGGTCGTTGGCCACGCCGCGGAACGACTTCATCGTCGAGAGCACCACGAGTGCTTCGGCAAGGTTCGTCTTGCCTTGAGCGTTGTCGCCGACCAGCGCGTGAACGCCGGCACCCAGCTCGAGCTGCAGCCGCTCGTAGTTGCGAAAGTCGGCGAGCTGCAGCGAGCGAACGATCACGACGTGAGTCGTTGCGGCATCACCAAGTAGAGATATCCGTCGTTCGTCGAGCCGCGGAGCACCGCCGGCTTGATCGGGTCGCTCGACTCGATGCTGATGGTTTCGCCGTTGCACGCCTCCACGCCCTGCAAGAGATAATCAGGATTGAACCCGATCGTCATCTCGGGACCTTTGTAGTCGGCGTCGAGTTCTTCGATGGTCTCGCCGGTGTCGTTGGTGTGCACCGACAACTTGAGCGCGCCGGCCGCCTGCGTGAGTCGCACCGGGATGGTGTCGCGCGCGTACACCTTCGAACGCCGCACGGCGTCGAGCAATGCTTCGCGGTTGACCGACAGTTTGTTCGGGTACGACGGCTGCACCAGCTGCTTGTAGTTGGGGAACTGCACGTTGAGCAGCGCGGTCGACAGCGTGGTGTTGCCGACGCTGAACGTGGCGCGATCGGACGCCAAGCGGTACGTGATCGTCTCGTGGTCTTTGATCAGCCGCAGCAGTTCGCCGAGCGCGCGAGCCGGGATGATCACTGAGCTCTCGCCGGCCAGCGCGGTGCCAGCGACTTGCCGAACGGCGAGTCGGTAGCTGTCGGTGGCGACCATCGTGAGACCCTCGGCTTGGTTGCTCACCAACACACCGGTGAGCGCGAGTCGGGTGAGGTCGGCGCTGGCGGCGCGCACCACTTGGCGCAACGCCTCGCCGAAAAGCGCGGCAGAAACCTTGCCTTCGGCTGCGCTCGCTTGGATGATCTTGGGGAAGTCGTTGCTCGCGTAACACAGCACTGACGATCGGTTGCGGGCGGCTTCGACCACCAGCGACTCGCCCTCAAGACTGATTTGCAGCTTGCCGTCGGGCAGGCCGCGCACCAAGTCGGTGAGCACTCTCGCGTTGGGCACGACGACGCCGTCTTTCTGGCCGCCAACGGAAAGGGTGGCTTGCATCGAGATTTCTTTGTCGGTCGTGGAAAGCGTGAGCGTGTCGCCGGTGACCGACAACTCGACGCCGGCGAGGGCCGGCATGGCGCTGGTTCGGGCGGTGGCGATGCGGCTCACGTCGCCGAGCACCTCGTTGAGTTCTTCGCGTTCGACTCGAAATTTCACGGTGAGGTCCTCGTGGTGTGTTGGGTCAGGGAATTACGAACGTCAGACGTATGCATGTCAATAGCAGTAATAAGTGCTGTGGATTGTGGACGACGGGGTCGATTTCCAGCGTAGACAAGGGCGGTAGCACGCACAGGTTCCGCCGGGCGAGACACACCTTGCAGGCGTGTGGTTTGCGAGCTGGGCACAACCTTCATGTCGTGCACAGTCAGTGCACATGTCGTCCACGACGAACGCACAGGGTTGGCCACAGTCGCGAGACGGTCGGCGATCATGTCTTGAACATCCGCAACAGTTCGTTGACCTGGTCGAACACCTGCTGGCGGTCCTTCATCACGTGCTGGGTCTTTTCGACCGCGTGGATCACCGTGGTGTGGTCACGGCCGCCGAACAACCGGGCGATCGCCGGGTACGACAGGTCGGTGAGCTCGCGCACGACGTACATCGCGGTCTGGCGGGCGCCGACGATGGGCCGCTGACGACTGCGGCCTCGGACGGCCTCCACGCTCACGCCCAGGTAGTCGCAGATCTCCGACAACAGTTGCTCGGGGCTGCGCTGTTTGCCGACTCGTCGTGACACGAGGTCGACGAGCAGTTCGCGGGCGAGATCGACGTCGATCTGCGTCTTGTTGAGCGACGCGTAGGCGGCCACTCGCACCAGAGCGCCTTCAAGTTCGCGAATGTTCGTGGTGACGCTCGAAGCGATGAACTCCAGCACCTCCGGCGCGGCTTCGAGGTGCTCGCGCTCGGCCTTGTTGCGCAAGATCGCGAGTCTCGTCTCGACGTCGGGCGGCTGGATGTCGGTGATGAGACCCCAACGGAAGCGACCACGCAGGCGGTCCTCGAGCGTGGGGATGGCGTCGGGCACGCGGTCGCTGGAGATGACGATCTGTTTCGACGCTCCGTGCAGCGAGTTGAAGGTGTGGAAGAACTCTTCTTGCAGACCTTCCTTGCCTTCCATGAACTGGATGTCGTCGATGAGCAACACGTCGACCTCGCGGTACCTGCGCTTGAAGGCGCTGATCGTGTTGTTGCGGATGCCGTCGACGTACTCGTTGAGGAACGTCTCGGTCGACACGTAGCGAACTTCGTAGTTCGGATAGTGCTCGTGCACGTACGAGCCGATCGCGTGCAGCAAGTGCGTCTTGCCGAGACCGGCGGAACCGTAAATGAAGAGCGGGTTGTACGACCGACCCGGTGTCTCCGCCACGCGTTGTGCGGCGGCGAGCGCGAATTGGTTTGACGCGCCCTTCACGAACGTGTCGAAGGTGTAGCGCGGGTTGAGACCCGAAGCGTTGCCACGACCTGGTCGCGACGCGACGGCCGGCACGCCGACCGTCGCCGTGTTGAACGACGTTGCAACGACGGGTGCCTCGGCGGACGGGCTGGCCGCCACCGGTCGCACGTCGACGTGCAGTTCGTGCGTGGAACCGCCTGCTTCGTTCAGCGCGTCGCGCACGAGCGACATGTATCGGGTGAGCACGCGGTCACGCACGAACGCGTTCGGCACGCGCAACGTGAGGCTCATCGTGCCGCCGACCTTTGCCGCGGCGTCGCGCTCGACGACGATGTCACTGAACGTCGAGAACCACACGGCTTCGGAGACCTGCTGGCGCAACACGGCGGCGGCACGCTCCCACAATCCGTTCGGCTGGTCGAGCACGGCGTCGCTACTGCTCGTCGTCTCGGTCGTCATGTCGTCCTCCCTCGTCATCCACAGGAACTCCCACACCATGTGGAGAATTCCAGTCGTGTAACTCTGATCAGTTGTGTGTCGTTCGCGCCTCCGCCAGGCGGGGCAGGGAACGTAGCACGTTTTCCACAGGGGTCAAAACGACGAATCACATCGTGGGTGTTTGCTGCAGCGTTGCGACCGCCGTACCTGCTCCCCTAGCCTTGAGGCGTTGCTTCCAATCGCCTTGAAAGTGACGTCAGGAGAGAGGCGTGAAACGTACATTTCAACCCAATAAGCGTCGTCGTGCCAAGAAGCACGGATTTCGCAAGCGGATGAAGACCAAAGGTGGTCGCGCCGTCTTGAAGTCGCGACGCGACAAGGGTCGCGCTCGTTTGTCGGCGTGATCGGCCGCATCCCAAGACGCGTCGGTTTCGCCCCGTTCCGCGCCAGCCGCGTCGTTCGCGAATCTTCGTTGTCGTTGCGCTTGGTCACTGACCCGGCTGCCGGGGGTGTTCGTGTGGCTTTTTCGACCCCGAAACGGATTGGTTCGGCCGTGGAGCGCAACCGTATTCGCCGCCGTTTGCGAGAACTGATGCGGGCACGCGCCGAGCGGCTTCCGCACGGGTGGTACCTCTTGCAGGCCGACGTCGGGTCTGTGGACAACGACTGGGGACAACTGGGGACAACGCTGGACCGAGCCCTCGAACGGGCTCTTCGGGTCTCGGCGAAGCCTGCTGATGCCAATATCCACAAGACTGCGAGCCCTGTGTGACCACCGACACACTAGAGCCCACTGTTGTCCACAGCATGGGGACAACATCTGACGCCACACCTCAACCCGGACGAATTGCGGCATGGATGTTGCGGGCGATCGCTTGGTACCAACGTGACCGAGCCGGGGCGCTGTCTCCGTGCCGGTTCTTTCCGAGCTGCTCTGAGTACGCCTACGAGGCCATCGACCAGCACGGTGCACGTCGCGGCGGCTGGCTGGCGGCTCGGCGTCTGATGCGCTGCCGACCGTTCGGACCCTCGGGATTCGATCCTGTCCCCGAGCGCCACGCGCCGCATTGCGACCACCACAAGGAGATCACCCATGTTTGATTGGTTGTTCAACGGCGTCGGCTGGCTGATCGCCTGGATTTACTCGTGGAGCAACGACTACTCGATTGCCATCGGGGCCATGGCGGTCATCGTGATGATCGTCATCACCCCGCTGACCCTGAAAAGCACCCGCGGAATGCTGGAAATGCAGCGGTTGCAGCCCGAATTGCGTCGCTTGCAGATGGAGCACAAGGGTGATCGGCAGGGCCTCAACGAGGCGATGATGAAGCTCTACCAGGAGCACAAGGTCAACCCGTTGGCCTCCTGCCTGCCGATCCTGGCGCAAATGCCGGTGTTCATCATCATGTTCCGCCTGTTGACGGGCCTCACGAACAAGCCGTCGGGCGCGACCGGCTTCGAGCCGCTGCATCTCGACAAGAACTCCGAGTTGTACCAGTCGCTCGCCGGCAAGACCGAGATGCGATCGATCGGCCTCGACCTGGCGGTGCACCCCATCGAAGTGATGCGCGACGACTTCGTGCGCGGCCTCGTCTACGCCGGTCTCGTCGCCGGACTGGCGCTGTTGTACTTCGTGCAACAGCGGATGGTGGCTTCGCGCACGGTGAGCCCGACGATGTCGGCGAGCCAGCAAAAGATCCTCCAGTACCTGCCGGTGGCGTTCGCGGTGTTCCAAGTGGTGCTGCCGACCGGCCTGATCGTGTACTACTTCGTGCAGGCCGTCGTGCGCATCGGTCAGCAGGCGTACATCACCAAGCGTTTTTACGGCGGCGACGACTCGATCGGTCGCCAAGCGCAGCAAGCCAGCGCCAAGGCCCGCGAAATGAAAGACGACGACACCAAGAAGTCGAAAAAGGCCGAAAAAACGGGGCAAAACGAGCAATTCCCCAGCAAGCGCGTGACGCAGCCGAAGAACAAGCAGACTCCCCCGAACCGCCCGTCGGCACCGCGCAACGACGGCCCGCCAAAACGACCGAAGCCGCCGCAGCGGTAAGGCACATACCACAACTGCCCCAACTACGTTCAGTTCGCAATTCACAACAAGGAGAAATACATGGAATGGGTAACGATCACCGCCGCAACGGTGGAAGACGCAAAGACGCTGGCACTCGACCAACTCGGTGTCGCACCTGAGGACGCCGAAATCGAAGTTCTCGAAGAGCCGAAGCCCGGGCTGTTCGGCCGCATGCGCGGCGAAGCCAAGGTTCGCGCGCGAGTGCGACCCACGTCCGCGCGCGAGTCATCGCGTCGCGAGCGTGGCGGCGAACGCGGCGAGCGCCGTGGCGGACGTTCTCGTTCGCGTAGTCGCGGAGGCGAGCGCGGAGGTGAGCGTGGCGGCGACCGTCGTCGTGAACGCAGTGAATCACGCGGCCCGAACCGGGAACGCTCGAATGACGATGACCGTGGCGAGCGCGACGATGCAGACGGCGACGCACGTCGTCGCCCAGATGCCCCGAAGGTGCCCGTCACCACGGTGCGTGACGCTGCGACCACATTTCTTGACGGACTATTCGCTGCTGCCGGTCTGTCGGCCACGGTGGAGTCATCCATCGACGGCGAAGAGATCGATATCGCCGTAAACGGCGAGAATCTCACGATGTTCGTAGGGCCGCGCGGCGCCACGTTGACGACCTTGCAAGACGTGACCCGTGTGGTCAGCCAGCGCCGCCTCGGCGACCATGACACGCGCCTTCGCGTGGACGTCGGCGGTTATCGCCAGCGCCGCAAAGATGCACTGGGCCGATTCGCCATGAAAGTGGCCGGCGATGTGCTCGAATCGGGCACGCCGCGCATTTTGGAGCCGATGAACTCCGCCGATCGCAAGATCGTGCACGACACTTTGGCCAACATGGACGGCATCGTGACCCACTCCGAAGGCGACGACCCCTTCCGTCGCGTCGTGGTCTCACGCGCTCCAGGCAACTGAGTCGCCCAGACCGCTGAACACTCGTACGCTGGGGCAATGACCCCGGCGGACGACACAACACCGTCACTGGACGCCGAACAACGGCTGTCGCGTCTGCTCGAGCGCGCCCAATCAGAGGGTGCCCTGGGGGCCTGGCCGATCACTGACGTGGTGGCCCATGCCCGTGACTTCGTGGCTGCACTCCCCCTCGAGGCTGTGAAGGTGCTGGATTTGGGGTCAGGGGCGGGTGTTCCCGGCTTGGTCATTGCCCTCGACCGCCCATTGGCACGGTTAACGCTGGTGGATCGACGAGCCAAACGAGTCGACGCGCTGCGGCGAGCCATTACCGCAATGGATTGGACGTCGCGGGTGCAGGCGGTGGAAGCCGATGCCGATTCCCTAGCGACCCAACCGGTATGGGCAGGCTCGCAAGATGCCGTGGTCGCTCGCGGATTCGGCCCGCCAGACGTGACCCTGGAGATCGCGGCTCGGTTGGCACGTCCAGGAGGGTGGATCATCATCAGCGAGCCGCCGGCGGATCAACCCTCACGATGGGATCCGACACTCCTCACTCGATGTGGGGTGAGTACCCCTGAACGTCTCGGTCGGGTGGTCCGGTTCCACGTGGAACGTCGGGCATAGGCACACCCCCATCCCCAGCTCGACCCACATCCCGTTCCACGTGGAACAGTGGGTGTCTGGTGGTCTGATTCAGCACACCGGTGGGGTACGGTAAGGGGGTGAGCTCCCCCACCCGAGTCTTTGCCGTGGCCAACCAGAAGGGCGGCGTTGGTAAGACCACCTCTGTCGTCAATTTGTCCGCCAGCATCGCGCTCTTGGGCCATCGCGTGCTGGTGGTTGACCTCGACCCGCAAGGTAACGCCTCTACTGGGTTGGGCATTGATATTCGCTCGCTCCCCCACAGCGTGTATGACGTGTTGCTGCAGGAAACCCCGATCGAAGACGCCGTGCAGTCCAGTGCCGTGAAGGGCCTGTTTGTGGTGCCGGCGAACCTTGATCTGGCGGGTGCTGAAATCGAACTCGTTCCCGTGATGGGTCGCGAAACCAGGCTGCGCAAAGCGTTGGAGCGCGTCGCCCAGGACTACGAGTACGTGTTCATTGACTGCCCGCCATCACTTGGATTGCTCACCGTGAATGCCCTGACGGCTGCACACGAGGTGCTGGTGCCCGTGCAGTGTGAGTACTACGCGCTCGAAGGACTCGCTCAATTGCTGCGCAACATCGAACTGGTCAACAAGAACCTCAATCCCACCTTGCAAGTGAGCACGATTCTCTGCCAGATGTACGACAGCCGCACCAAACTGTCGGCCGATGTCGTCAAGGAAGTTCGCGAGCACTTCGGCGACAAGGTGTTGCGTTCGGTCATCCCACGAACGGTGAAGATCGCAGAATCACCAAGCCACGGCATGCCCGTCGTGGTACTCGACCCCAGCAGTGCTGGGGCCGAGGCATACCGTGCGGCAGCACAGGAGGTCGTCAATGGCCGGGCTTAAAACAGGCAAAGGTCTCAGCTCTCTGATTCCCGGCGGGGGAGGTGTGCCACCCGTCACAGGAGGCCTGACGGAAGTGGCCATCGCGTCGATCGAGCTCAACCCGCATCAACCACGCACGCATTTTGCCGAGGAATCGTTGAACGAACTGGCGGCGTCGATTCGTGCGGTGGGCGTGTTGCAACCGTTGCTCGTGCGCACCGTGCGACCTGGCGCGTACCAGCTGATCGCCGGCGAACGACGAATGAAGGCTGCGCAACGCGCCGGGTTGACGAACGTGCCCGTGATCGTTCGTGACGCAACCGACGCGGCGTCAGCAGAGCAAGCGCTCATCGAGAACGTGCATCGCGAAGATCTCGGACCACTCGAAGAAGCGGCGGCGTACCAACAACTGCTCGAAGACTTCGGGTTGACCCACGATCAACTGGCGTCTCGCGTGGGCAAGAACCGCGCGACGATCAGCAACGCGATCAGATTGCTCGGTCTTCCGGCGTCCGTGCAACAGTTGATCGCCGACCGACGGTTGACCGCCGGTCACGCCAAGGTGCTGCTCAGCATCACCGACCGCGCGCAACAAGAGCGCGTCGCACAACAAGTGGTGCGTGACGGCCTGTCGGTTCGCGCCACCGAAGCGCTGATTACCACTTCTGGTACTACGACACGAAAGAAAAAGCCGGCCGCCACGTCGCGTTCCAACGGTGACCCGGCGTTGGCCGACTTGGCGCACCTCATCGGCGAACATTTGTCGACCAGGGCGGTGGTCAACGCCCCGACGGCGTCAGCACGCGGCGCGTTGCGCATCGAGTTTGCCGATGTGGCCGACTTGGAACGTATCGCCCGAACGATCTTGGGCGCCTGACGCGTCGATCGCACCGCCACCCTCAACTGGTGGTGGAGGCGAACCCTCTACCTGAGCGTTTCCCCAGCCTGTGGATAACGCTGGGGAAGCAGATGGGGATGGCATGGGGACGGCGAACCGTCCGCATTCGAGCGCGGATTACGCGAGTTGGTCAGCGAGATCGGCCAGGAGTGCGGCTTTGCCGCGGGCCCCGACCAAGCGGCGCACTTCGGCGCCGTTCTTGAACACGATCATCGTCGGAATGCTCATCACGTTGTAGCGCATCGCGATGTCGCCGTGGTCGTCGACGTTGAGTTTGGCGACCGTGAGGGCGCCGGCCTTCTCGGTCGCGATCTCGCGGATGACCGGGTCGATTTGCTTGCACGGACCGCACCATTCCGCCCAGAAGTCGACGAGCACCGGAGTGTTCGCCGAGCGAATGGTTTCGTCGAAGTTCGCGGTGGTGAGAGTGACGACGTTGCCGGCCATGCCCGACACGCTACTTGCTGGCCGTCGCGTGCTGGTGTTCGAGCCAGCGCTCGGCGTCGATTGCCGCCATGCAGCCCGAACCTGCGGCGGTGATCGCCTGTCGGTACGTGTGGTCTTGCACGTCGCCGCAGGCGAACACGCCGGCGATGTTGGTTCGCGTGGAACCCGGCTGCGTGACGAGATATCCGGTGTCTTCCATGTCGAGCACGCCGGCGAACAGGTCGGTGTTGGGTCGGTGTCCGATCGCGACGAAGAGGCCGCTCAACGCCATGGTCTGCACGGCGCCGGTGACGGTATCGGTGACCTCGATCGACTCCAGTTTCTTGTCGCCGACCAGTCGCGTGACTTGGGAGTTCCATCGCACGGAGATCTTCGGGTTGCTGAACGCACGGTCCTGCATGATCTTGGATGCGCGGAACTTGTCGCGCCGGTGAATGATCGTGACTTTCGTGGCGAACTTGGTGAGAAACGACGCTTCTTCGATGGCCGAGTCACCGCCGCCCACGACGGCGATCTCTTGGCCGCGGAAGAAGAAGCCGTCGCACGTCGCGCACGTCGAGACGCCGTGGCCGATCAACGAGGTCTCGTTGGGCAGCCCGAGCATCAGCGATCGCGCACCCGTGCTGACGATGACGGCGTCGGCGCTGTACTCGTCGTCGCGCACCCACACCCGATGGGGACGGCCAGAAAAGTCGATTTTCGTGGCCTTTTCGGTGAGGAATTCGGCGCCGAAGCGGGCCGCCTGGTCGCGCATGCGCTGCATGAGCTCGGGCCCTTGCACGCCCTCGGGGAAGCCGGGGAAGTTCTCCACTTCGGTGGTGAGCATGAGTTGGCCGCCCGGTTGGTCGGAAGTCGACGACGGTTCGCCCTCGATCACCAGCGGGGCGAGCGAGGCACGGGCGGCGTACACCGCGGCAGTGAGGCCTGCCGGGCCCGATCCGATGATGATCACGTTGCGGTGCGGATGGGTGGCCATGAGGTCCTCTTTCGTGGTGTGGCGGTCGTTCAGCGCTCGTCGGAGGCGTCGTCAGAGTGGCGAGCGCGCATGATGAGAGCCCCAACGAGAATAAACGAACCGCCGACGAAGAAATACGACGCCCACACGGCGCGGCGCTCGGAGAGCGCCAGCTCGAACAGTTCTTGGGTGCCGCGCACCACGGCGATGAGCGTCACCACCACGAGCGACACCGCGATGACGGCGACGATCGAGCCGAACACGATGCCGCGAGTGACCGCGACAATGGGTTTGGTGGTGCGGTCGCGTACCGCGCCGACGACTCGGTCGATGAAGTCGGCGGTCTTGCGCGGGAATTCCGGATCGCTCAACGGATTGCCGGCCACGCCGTCAGGCTAACGCTGACGAGTTTCGACGTGCGTCGCCGCGATCAGGCGGGGACGAACGCCACTTCGTTGATGCGACCCTGGAACGGGTTGTTCGTACTGCACGCCGAACTCTTGCCGATCTCGGTGAGCACGACGAGCAGATGAGTCACCGGAGTCGCGACGGAGAACTTCACGATCTCGCCGCGCGTGCGGTACTCCTTGCCCAGTGGCGCCCCCCAACCGTCGAAACCCGACGGTGGAGTTCCGGCGACGCCGTAGACCTCGGCGCCCCACGGGCCGTTGGCGAAGTTCACGCGCAAGAGACCCGTGCTCGCACCCGACAACGTGACGAGCACCCCGACGCGTTCTTTGGAGCCGAAGAATTTGTCGGCGTAACACGAGGTCGCCCAGGCGCTCTGCGGGTTCTTGTCGACGAGCAGGCCGATGACCTCTTCGTTCTCCACCCCGTCGTCGCCGTTGGGGTCGAACGAGTTGATCGACGCGATCGTGGCGGGCCCGACGACGAGCGGTTCTGCCGCCGCAGGCGGCGTTTCTTGCGGGATGACGACGTTGTCGGGGTCGTTGGTGCGCAGCACCGCGGCAATGACGAGACCGGTGAGCACGACGGTGGCGATCAACAGCCGGGCGGTGGTGGTTCGCAAGAAACCGCCGGCACCCGAGCCCACGCGGCGACGCGTCTTTGCCGGTGTTCGGTCGTCGGGAGTCTCGCGAACCCGGTTCGCTGCGGCCCGCTGGACCATGTCGATTTTCTGGCCTGACGGGGGAGTGATGGTGGTCTGGTCGTCGCGCACGTCGGTGAGCGCGGCCAGCAGCGCAACGCGGGTTTCTTCGCCGGACTGGTAACGGTGGTCAGGGTTGCGTGCCAACAGCTTGTGCACGATGCGCACCAGTCGCGGCGAGAGCGTCGGTCGCAGGTGTCCGAGATCGGTCGGTTCGCGCTGCAGACGAGCCAGCGCGGTGTCGGCGTCGTTGTCGCAGACGAACGGCACCTTCCCCGACAAGCACTCGTAGAGCACGAGCCCGAGGCTGTAGAGGTCGGCGCGACCGTCGAGCTGCTTTCCGCGGACGATCTCCGGCGACAGGTACTTCGCGGTGCCCATCATGATGTTGTCGCTCGTCAAGTCGTTGCCCTCGGACGCGCTCATCGCCTTGGCGATGCCGAAGTCGGCGAGCAAGAAGTGGCCGTCGGGGCGCACGAGGATGTTGCCGGGCTTCACGTCGCGGTGGATGTAGCCGTGCCGGTGCGTGGCGTCGAGCGCCGCGGCGATCGCCGCACCCATCATGATGGTGAGGCTCGGCGTGAGACGTTTCTTTTTGTCGAGCAAGTCGCGCAGGCTGCGGCCTTGCACGTACTGCATGACCACGACCTGGTTGCCTTCGTGGGCGAACGAGTCGTAAACCGCGACGATGTTCGGATGGTTGAGCCCCGCGCAAGCGAGGGCCTCCCGGCGGAAGCGTTCGATCGCGGTTTCGTCGCGGGCGATGTGCCGTTTCAGCACTTTGATCGCCACTTGGCGGTCGAGGAAGGTGTCGTGGCCGAGCCACACTTCGGCCATCCCCCCGCGGGCGATCATTCGCTCGAGTCGGTACCGGTCGCCGATGAACCCTGGTGCGAGTTCGGCGGCAGACATGACTGGCGGCAAACGCTAGTTCTGCGCACCTTCTGAAAGGTGGAATCTCTCTTCATGCATCGCGCGTTCAGCGCGACGAGGTCACTGCACGTGGTACGTGACGCCGATGGTCCCCGGGCCGGTGTGCGATCCGATGACCGAACCGATGTCGCCGACGATGATCTCGCCCTTGTACGTCTCGCGCAACTGCGCGATGAACCCGTCGACGTCGGCACACTGCGCATGCAAGACGGCCACGTTGCTCACGTTGCCCGCCGCGCGGAACTGTTCGACGACGAACGCGAGGGCCTTGCCGCGGGTGCGTTGCTTGCCGCCCTCGGCGACCTTGCCGTCTTTCACGGTGATGATCGGCTTGATGGCCAGCGCCGAGGCGAGCAGTGCCTTGGCCCCGCCGATGCGGCCGTTCTTCTTCAGGTTCTCGAGGGTGTCGAGGGCTCCCCACACCTTGGTGCGCTCGACGAGGTCCGTGACTTGGCGGGCGAGGTCGTCGATGGCCAGACCCGACTTTGCCAGGCGGGCGGCGGCCAGCACGTTGATGCCTTCGCCCATCGAGGCCGAGCGGCTGTCGACGATGCGCACCGGGATGCTGAGGGCGGCTTCTTTCGCGCCTTGTTCGGCAGCTTGCTTGGTGGCCGACAGTTCAGCCGACAAGGTGACGACGAGGATCGCCGAAGCGCCTTGGCTGGCGAGCCGCTTGAAGGTCTCGGCGAACTGGCCAGGGGATGGGGCGGCGGTTTGCGGCAGCACCGGCGAGGCCGAGCAGCGGGCCCAGAACTCGGCGGGGGTCAGCGACTCGCGGTCGACGAACTCGTCTTCACCGAAGCGGAAGGTGAGAGGGACGATGCTGATACCCAGTTCGTCGACCAGCTTCTGGGGAAGGTCGCAGGCGGAGTCGGTGACGATGCGTACGGTCATGGCTTGGAGCGTAGTGCCGGATGCTCATGGGTCTTTTCCTTCTTTATGCGGCGCCGGGTGTGCACGACCCACCACAGCGCCAGTAAGACGAGGAACACCAGGCTCACTCCGCGGCCGAGCCCGGCGATCGCGTTGACTCGCACGCGGATCTCGGCCACGTCGAGCACGTTGCCGCTCGGGCTCATCAACATGAGTTCGACCGGAAT
>DAIPHP010000026.1:0-16217 GCA_036771295.1 Ilumatobacteraceae bacterium | reverse complement strand
CCGCACAAGGCCGCGGTCATCGGCGACACCGTCGGCGACCCGTTCAAGGACACTGCCGGTCCGGCGCTCAACCCGCTCATCAAGGTGATGAACCTGGTGTCGCTGTTGATCCTGCCTGCGGTGATCAACCTGCAAGACAACGACGGTGCGCGTTACACGATCGCCGGTGTCTCGTTGGCCGTGTTGCTGTACTCGATCTACCGTTCGAGCCGCAAGACGACCAGCCTGACGGCTTCCGTCTGATCGAATTCACATAACCGCATCGTGCGCTGCGTCGGCAACGTCGCGGGCTGAGGCGGTCGTGCGATACCTCAGCGACGAGTGGATAGCCGCCGTCGCGGGTGAGATTGCCCGCGACGCCTCGCTTGCGGCCGTCGCGGCGAATCACACGGTGTCAGTCACCCAGGTGGTCACGGGCTCGCCGTTCGGCGACGTCACCTACCACCTTGACTGTCGCGGGGGCACGCTCTCGTTCGGCAAGGGTGCGATTCCGAGCGACATCGTCTTCACGCAGAGCTACGAGACGGCCGTCGACGTGGTGCACGGGCGATTGAACGCCGCCGAGGCGTTTATCAATGGAAAAGTTCGCTTCACCGGTGACCACGAGAAGGTCATCGCTGCACAACCGTTTTTCGCCGCGCTCGACGCCGTGTTCGTGCGGGTGCGCGCGCGAACGACGTTCGAGTAGAACGCACTCGAGCGAGCGACCTGCGACTCGCGCAGGCGTGGTCGGCTTTAGATGAGACCGAGGCCCTTCACGGCGTCGCGCTCTTCTTGCAGTTCGGCGACTGACGCGTCGATCTTGGCGCGGCTGTAGTCGTCGATCGACAGGCCCTTCACGATCTCGTACTTGCCGTTCTTGCACGTGCACGGGAACGACGAGACGAGGCCCTCGGGCACGCCGTACGAGCCGTCGCTCGGCACTGCCATGCTGACCCAGTCCCCTGCCGGGGTTCCGAGCACCCACGAGCGAACGTGGTCGATCGCCGCGTTGGCGGCTGATGCCGCCGACGAGGCACCGCGGGCCTTGATGACCGCCGCGCCGCGCTTGGCGACCGTCGGGATGAACGTCTCGTCGATCCACTTGTCGTCGTTGACCAGCGACTTGGCGGGCTTGCCGTCGACTTCGCAGTGCGAGAGGTCGGGGTACTGCGTCGTGGAGTGGTTGCCCCAGATCGTCATCTTCTTCACCGACGACACGGGTCGGCCGACGCGAGCCGAAAGCTGCGAGACCGCGCGGTTGTGGTCGAGGCGGGTCATCGCCGTGAACTGACGCGGGTCGATGCCCGAGGCGTTGTTCAACGCGATCAGCGCGTTGGTGTTGGCGGGGTTTCCGACCACGAGCACCTTCACGTCTTTCTTGGCGTTCTTGGCGAGCGCCTGGCCTTGCGGCTTGAAGATTCCTCCGTTGGCGGACAGCAAGTCTTTGCGCTCCATTCCGTCTTTACGCGGCATGGCACCCACGAGCAACGCGACGTCGGCGTCACCGAACGCGATGTTCGCGTCGTCAGTGAGCACCACACCGTCGAGCAACGGGAAGGCACAGTCGTCGAGCTCCATCTTCACGCCCTGCAGCGCGCCGAGTGCCGGTGTCACCTCGAGCAGCTGAAGGATCACTTTCGTGTCCGGCCCGAGCATCGCGCCCGAGGCGATACGGAAGAGGAGGCTGTAACCGATTTGACCTGCTGCGCCGGTGACGGCGACTCGAATTGGGTTTGTCACGGGCTGACACGCTAGACGATGCCCCGCACGGGGTGCCTAGGCGCCGTCCGTCACAGTCGGCCCACCGCCTGCATGATGAGGTCGGCGTAGAAGCGGGCGCCCGCGGGCCGCAAGTGCGTTTTGTCGGAGTACAAGTACTCCGGATACTGCTGGGCGACCGAGTACCAGTCGAGCACTTTCACGTTGCCGTAGCGGGTCGGCAACGCGTTGATGAGCCGGTTGTTGATCGACTGTCGCGGCTCGCTCGGCACGTGAACGGTGAGGAACAGCACGAGCGGCGTGTCGCTGAGCGACGCCATGATGTCGTCGAGCACCGCGGTCGAGGTGGTGCTGTTGGTGCCGAGGTGGATCACCACGATCGAACCGAGCCGGCGAATCGACTTCAGGTAGTTGACGATCTCGAGTGCTTGGCGCACCGACCTGCTCTTCATCGCGTCGACCGTCGCCCCGCGGGCCGTGAGTTCGCGCGCCGCGCCGAGCATCACCGAGTCGCCGATGGCGAGCACGTCGATGAGTTGTCCGTCGAGCGTGGTGGTTTGCGTGACTCCGTCGACGATCACGGGGCCCGGCGCGAGCGTGGTGGCGGTGGGTTCGTCGAGCAGGTTGACGACCGCCGATTCGCTCTCGGCGAGGCTCTGGCTGATGTCGTTGAGCTTCACGTCGGCCGTCGCCACGCTCACCAGCGAGAATGCCGGCAACAAGGCGACGAGTGCCACGGTCGCGGCGCGGCGTGCGCGAGCCCGCGGGTCGAGGTTCGCCAACGCGACGTACTCGTCTTTCTTTCGCTGCCGCCACGCGGCGAAGCGCCCGTCGCGAACGGGCATCTCGACGTACCGGTACGACAGCTCGGTGATCGCGAGCGACAACAACATGAGCAACACGAACTCGTACGGCGTGAGGCCTTGCCCGGCGAAACGGCGGTACATCTGGAACACCGGCCAGTGGTACAAGTACAGGCCGTACGAGCGTTGACCGATGAAGGTCATCACGCGGTTGCCCAGCAGGTGGTGGGTCATCGTTGCCGTGGGGTGAACGGCCGCCGCGATCACCGCGACGCTGGCGAGACCGACGACGAAGAACCCGCCGCGAAACAGCAGGTCGTAGCCAGCGGTGCCCACGTTGGTGACTTCGACGACGTCACGAAACACCACGGCGGTGACGGCGAGACCGCCGAGGCCGGCGAGAAACACCATGTCGAGCAGTTGCCCGCGGGTGCCGATCGGCGACGCACCGAGCACCCACGGTCTCCAGAACACCGCGAGTGCGGCGCCGAGAAACAGTCCGCCGGCTCGCGAGAAGGTGCCGAGAAACAAGAAGTCGATCCGTGACACCTGGTGCCCGAGCAACGACATGTACTGCTCGGGCGTCTCGGTGATGGTCGCGACGTGGCCGCTGCGATAGGTCATGGCGGTGAGTACCGCGATGGCGATCGCGGTGAGCGCGAACAGCAGGCCGACGAGCGGCAAACGGCGGCGTCCGAGTTTCGCGACGGCGAACATGATGAGCGGCCAGAACAGGTAGAACTGCTCCTCCACCGCCAGCGACCAAAGGTGTCGCAACGGCACGAAGTCGAACGCCGTGAAATACGACGTGCCAACCCAGATCTGAAACCAGTTGAAGCCGTACACCAGAGCCGCGATCACGTCGCCGCGCAGGTTGCCCAGCATGTCGCGCTCGAACAGCGAGCAGTACGTCACGACGAGCGCCAGCATCACCCACAGTGCAGGAAGCAGTCGCCTGGCTCGTCGCAGCCAGAAGCTCTTCAGGTCGACGGTGCCGTGCTGCTCAGACTCGGCGATCAACAACGACGTGATGAGAAAACCGCTGATCACGAAGAACACTTCGACGCCGAGGAAGCCGCCGCCGAGCCATTTCTTGTTGGCGTGGTAGACGATGACCGAGATCACCGCCAGCGCGCGCACGCCGTCGAGCGCGGGCAGGTAGCCGAGAAGGCTGGGACGTTGGGTCATCCCCGTCCGAGACCGAGGTTCGAGTAGATCTCGCGCGTGGCGGTGGATCGGTTGAGCGTGTAGAAGTGCAAGCCGGGTGCGCCGGCGGCGAGCAGCTCGCTGCTCAGCTTCGTCGCCACTTCGACTCCGACGCGACGAACATCGGCGGGGTCGTCGAACTTCGCGAGCCGGTCGGACAACCAGGACGGAATCGCCGCCCCCGACATCTGCGCCATCTTGACGATCTGACCCTTGTTGGTCACCGGCATGATGCCCGGGATCACCGGCTTGTTCACGCCGAGCGCCGACAACTCGTCGATGAGGCGCGTGTAGTGCTCCTTTTCGAAGAAGAACTGCGTCATCGCGAAGTCGGCGCGACGCAGCTTCTCGGCCAGGCGCGCACGATCGGCCTCGCGCGAGGGCGAGCGCGGGTGCAACTCGGGGTGCGCCGCGACACCGATCGACAGGTCGAAGTTCGCCCGCAAGTGCTCGACCAGATCGAGCGCGAAGCGAAAGTCGCTCGGGCCGAGTTGCGACGGGTCGGCCGGCAGGTCGCCGCCGAGGGCGAGAATGTTTTCCACCCCGGCGGCCTTGTACTCACCGAGCAGGAGGTCGATTTCGCTGCGCAAGTGCCCCACGCAGGTGAGGTGGGCCATCGGCGGAATGCTGCCGGTTCGCGCAAGATCGACCACCACGTCGCGCGTGCGCGTGCGCGTGCTGCCGAGCGCGCCGTAGGTGACGGAGAAAAAGCTCGGCTTGAGCGGGGCGAGCTCGGTGATCGTCGCAGCCAGTTGCGCCTGGGCCTCGTCGGTCTTGGGCGGAAAGAACTCGAACGAGAAGGTTCGGCCTCGCGCCAGCAGGTCGACGATGCGCATGACAGCCCCAAATGCTACGGAATTCGCCGGCTGCGCAGTGTCGACCCGCGCGTTGTGCGATTGCTACGCGCGAGTACTGCGCTACTTCAACGACGCGATGATCTGCGCCATGAGCTCGCCGGCCTCGGTCGGGTTCGCGCCGACCTTGACGCCCGCGGCGCGGAGTGCATCCATCTTTCCTTGCGCGGTGCCCTTGCCACCGGAGACGATCGCGCCGGCGTGGCCCATTTTCTTGCCGGCCGGTGCGGTGACTCCCGCGATGTACGCGCTCATCGGCTTGGTGACGTTCGCCTTGATGAACTCCGCTGCTTCTTCTTCCGCCGAGCCGCCGATCTCACCGATCATCAGGATCGCGCTGGTCTCGGGGTCGTTCTGGAACTCCGCGAGACAGTCGACGAACGACGTACCAGGCACGGGGTCGCCGCCGATACCGACGCACGTGGTGACACCGATGCCCTGCTGCTTCAACTCGAAGAGTGCTTGGTACGTGAGCGTGCCCGAACGCGACACGATGCCCACGTTCTTGCCGCCCTTGGTGGGTGCTTGCGCGATCTCTCCTGCGGTGATGCCGATGTTGCAGCGCCCGGGGCTGATGATGCCCGGGCAGTTGGGGCCGAGCAGGCGAGTCTTCGGGAAATCGCGCTTCAGCGTGGAGTACACGCGCGCTTCGTCTTGCGCCGGAATGCCTTCGGTGATGCACACGATGAATCGCACGCCGGCTGCCGCCGCCTCGAGAATTGCTGCAGGGGCCGCTTTCGGCGGAACGGCGACGAACGACGCGTCGGCACCGGTCGCCTTCACTGCGTCGGCGACGCTGTCGAACACCGGGATGCCCTCGACGTCTTGACCGCCCTTGCCTGGCGTGACGCCGGCGACGACCTTCGTGCCGTAGGCACGGTTGCGCAGGCCGTGGAACTTGCCTTGGCCCCCGGTGAGACCCTGAACGATCACCTTCGTGTTCTCGTCGACGAATATCGCCATGGTCAGCCGACCCTTCTCATCGTGTGCGACATGGTCAGATCGCCTTGCCGTTCGCGAGCGCCACGGCGGTGCGAGCCGCTTCGAGCATCGTGGGCTTCGACATCAATTTTTCGGCGGGGATGCCCGCGTCAGCGAGGATCTTGCGCCCTTGGTCGGCGTTGGTGCCGTCGAGCCTGATCACGATCGGCGCGCGCAACTGCACGCGACGCATGGCCTCGACGATGCCTTTGGCAACTTCGTCGCCTCGGGTGATGCCGCCGAAGATGTTCACGAAGATGCTGCGCACGTTGGAGTCGAAGTTGATCACTTCGAGCGCCGCAGTCATCAGTTCGGCGTTGGCGCCGCCGCCGATGTCAAGGAAGTTCGCCGCCTTGCCGCCGACCTGGTTCACCACGTCGAGCGTGCTCATGGCCAAACCCGCGCCGTTGGCGATGATGCCCACGCTGCCGTCGAGACCGATGTATTGCAGGCCCTTCTCGCGGGCGAGTTTCTCACGGCCGTCGAGTTCTTGGGTTGCGGCGAACGCCTCCCACTCGGGATGCCGGAACGACGCGTTGGCGTCGAGGCTGACTTTCGCGTCGAGCGCGTGCACTTCGCCGCTCGGCTTCAAGATCAGCGGGTTGATCTCCGCGAGGTCGCAGTCACCCTTCACGAAGCAGTCGTACAACTTGACGAGAATCGACGCGACGCCCGCCTGCGCCTTGGCCGGAATCTTGGCGTCGACGGAAGCCTTCTTCGCGGTCGCTTCGTCGAGACCGGAAACCGGGTTGATGTGCAGTTTCACGATGGCGTTCGGGTCTTTCGCCGCGACCTCTTCGATGTCGACACCGCCCTGTGCCGACAGCATCAACAAGTGCTGCTTGGCCGCGCGGTCGAGGGTGAACGACGCGTAGTACTCCTCCGCGATGTCGGACGCGCGCTCGATCCACACTCGCTTGACGACGTGACCTTTGATGTCCATGCCGATGATGTTGCCGGCGTGGGTGCGAACCTCGTCTTTGTTGGTCGCCAACTTGATGCCGCCGGCCTTGCCGCGGCCGCCGACTTGCACTTGCGCCTTGACGACGACGGGGTACCCGATGCGTTCGGCGATGGCGATCGACTCGTCCACCGTGTGCGCGACGTCGCCCGGTGACACGGGGATGCCGAACTTCGCGAAGTATTGCTTGCCTTGGTATTCGAAGAGGTCCACTACGCGCCGACTTTCTCTCGTTGGTCGAGCGTGGTCTCGAGCCACTCGGCGATCGTCTTCAACGACGAGCCGGGGCCGAAGATGGCGCTGACACCCTGTTGCTTCAACGCGGCCGCGTCGGAGTCGGGGATCACGCCGCCGCCGAAGATGAGCACGTGGCCCATGTCGCGCGCCCGCAGCTCTTCCATCACTTTTGGAAACAACGTGAGATGGGCGCCGGACAGCAGCGACAAGCCGACGCCGTCGACGTCTTCTTGCAGCGCAGTTTCGGCTATCTGCTCGGGGGTCTGGTGCAGGCCGGTGTAGATCACTTCGAAGCCGTGGTCGCGAAGTGCGCGAGAAATCGTCTTTGCCCCGCGGTCGTGACCGTCGAGCCCGGGCTTTGCGACGACGATACGGTACGGCCGCTTCACGAGTAGAGAATCCTATGCCTCGCCCCAGTGGCGGGGAAAATCGGGCGTGACCACCGCAACGGCATTCTTCGCTGCGCCGGCTCCGCCGTGCGCAGCACTGATTGGCACACTTGAGGGCGTGCTTCCGCGCTTTCGATCGCCGCTCGCCCGCGCAGTGGTGCCGATCATCGGCGGGCTCGTCTTTTTCGCGGTGTTGTTCGGCGTCACGTGGTTGTTCGCCGATCGGGCCACCGACAACCGCAAGCGCGAAGTGCGGCAAGGCGACTACACCTTCCGCGTCGGCCCGGTGGAAGATATGGCAAAAATCGTGAAGCGTGACGGGCCGATTCTTTACCCCGATCTGCGAGACACCAGTTACGACCGCACGATCGTGGTCGACCACACCGGCGACGACGCGACGCGCGGATGGCAGGTGTACTACGCCTACCCGTCCGACCGCGGGCCAGAGTGCTTGGTGCAGCACGTGGAAGGCACTCGCGATTTCGTCGACTGCGATGAGCGCACGCTGCCCGTGGAACAGTTGCATCGGCCGATCGACGCACGCCCCGTGGTGGAGAACCGCGTGAGCCTGCTCATCGACCTGCGCGCGCCCTGAGCGGGGCGCCTCGACGTCACTGACGCTTCGTCAGCGGCGACACATCATGGGGCGCCTCGACGTCACTGACGCTTCGTCAGCGGCGCCCATGCCAGCGCGAGCACTTTCGTGCCGCGTTCCGCGAAGCGCACGGTGGCCTCGGCCTTCTCCCCTGCGCCGTCGAGATCGATGATCACTCCCTCGCCGAACACCGGGTGCACGACGTCGTCGCCGATCGAAAAATTGTGCGAGAGATTCGGCTCGCGCACCGCGGGTCGCACTGCGTCGCTGGCCCGCGACGTGATGCCGCGACCCTTGCCGCGAAAGTCGGGCACCGGCGTCTGCTTCCAGTCGCCGCGCATCTGGCCGCGACCCTCGTCGGCGCCGGTGTCGACGCTTCCTTTGCGGTCGAGCAATTCGGCCGGAATCTCGTCGAGAAACCGCGACGGCGGGTTGTACTGGCGCGAACCGTGCAGGCTGCGGCTCCACGCGTGGCTGAGGTACAACCGTCGCTCGGCGCGCGTGATGCCCACGTAGGCCAGTCGACGTTCTTCTTCGAGCTGGGTGGAGTCGAGCAGCGTGCGGCTGTGCGGGAAGATGCCCTCTTCCAGCCCGATGATGAACACCGCGGGAAACTCGAGGCCCTTCGCCGAGTGCAGCGTCATCATCATCACTTTGTCGTCGCCGGCGATGTCGTCGGTGTCGGAGACCAGCGAGACTTTCTCGAGAAAATCGTTGGCGTCCGGAAACTCTTCGGCGGCACCGATCAACTCCTCCAAGTTCTCGATGCGGCCTTCGGCTTCGTGCGTGTCTTCGTTGCGCAGTTCGGCGAGATAGCCGCTGCGCTCAAGCAACTCGCGCAGGAGATGCGCCGGCCCGTGGTCTCGATCGGCTTCGAGCGAGTCGATGAGAGCCACGAACTCGTTGATGCCCCGCAGTGCTGCACCGCCGACTCCGGCAGCAGCCGCCCGCCGCAGCGCCACCGAGAGCCCGATGCTTTGCTCCGCAGCGAGCGTGGCGACCTTGTCGAGGCTGGTGTCGCCGACGCCGCGGCGCGGCACGTTGATGACACGACGGATGCTCACTTCGTCGGCGGGGTTCATCACGCAACGCAGGTAGCCGATCGCGTCTTTCACTTCTTTGCGGTCGTAGAACTTGGTGCCGCCGATCACCCTGTACGGAATGTCGCCGTCGATGAGGAACTCTTCCATCACGCGGCTCTGCGCGTTGGTGCGGTAGAACACCGCCATCTCCCGCCAGTTGACGGCCTCGTGACGGTGCAGGCGCTTCAACTCGGCCACCACGAAGCGTGCTTCTTCGTCTTCGTCTTCGGCGTAGTAGCGCACGATCTTGTCGCCGCTGCCGACCTCCGTCCACAGTTCTTTCGGCTTGCGTTCGACGTTGTTCGAGATGACCGCGTTGGCGGCGTCGAGAATCACTTGCGTGCTGCGGTAGTTCTGCGCCAGCACCACGGTGTAGACGTCGGGAAACGCCCGTTCGAACTGCAGGATGTTGCGGTAGTCGGCGCCGCGGAAGGCGTAGATCGACTGGTCGGTGTCGCCGACGACGCACACGTTGTGGTGCTGGCGGCCGATCAACAGCACGATCTCGTTCTGCGCCAGGTTGGTGTCTTGGAACTCGTCGACCAACACGTGCTTGAAACGCTCTTGGTAGCCGGCGAGCACGTCGGGGTGCTCGCGAAACAGTTTCACCACGTTGACGAGCAGATCGTCGAAGTCCATGGCACCGGCCTTCATCAATCGGTACTGGTACTCGGTGTAGATCTCCGCGTACTTCGTCTCGAACGGTCCGAACGCGGTGTCGGTGGCACCCGCGGGGTTGACGAGTTCGTTCTTCCACAGACTGATGCGGGCCTGGGCTCCTTTCGCCGGGAAGCGTTTCGGGTCGAGGTTCAGGTCGCGGATGATCTGGCTCACCAGGCGCTGCGAGTCGGAGGAGTCGTAGATCGTGAAGCTCTTCGGATACCCGAGTCGGTCGGCGGTCGCCCGCAAGATTCGCACGCACGCAGAGTGGAACGTGCTCACCCACATGCGGTCGGCGACTTCGCCGACCAACGCGCGAACGCGGGCGCGCATTTCTTCTGCCGCTTTGTTGGTGAAGGTGATCGCGAGGATGTTCATCGGGTGCACGCCGGTGGCGATGAGGTGCGCCACACGGTGCGTCAACACGCGCGTCTTGCCCGAACCCGCACCGGCGACGATGAGCAGCGGTCCCCCGCTGTATTCGACGGCGTCGCGCTGGTCGGGGTTGAGCTGCGTCAGGTCGAGCGTGACGCGGCGATCGTCGGTCACTTGGCTCGTGCCGCGGCTCGCGACACGATGCGCACGGGCAGCGCCCGCGGGCCGCGCACCTGCCCGACGCTCCACGTGACGGCGGCCGGGTCGACCAATTCGAACTGCGGGAATCGCTCGACGAACACCTCGAGGGCGATGCGCACTTCCATGCGGGCGAGGTTCGAGCCGACGCAACGGTGGATGCCGAGGCCGAACGCCGCGTGACGGTTGATTTCGCGGTCGATGATGACCTCGTCTGAGCGTTCGAACGCTTCAGGGTCGCGGTTCGCGGCGGGGAACGGCAGCAACACCCAGTCGCCGGTCTTCATCGGGCAGCCGCCGATCTCGACGTCTTTGGCGACGACGCGGGCCATGGTGACCGGCGCGTACGCACGCAGCATTTCTTCGACGGCCGTCGGCAGCAGTTCGGGTTCGCGAACGAGGCGAGCGAGGTCGCTCGGCGTCTTGGCGAAGTGCCAGATCGACGAACCGATGGCACTCCACGTGGTGTCGATGCCGGCGATCAACAACAGCGCCACCGTGCCACGCACGTGCTCGGGGTGCAGGCGCTGGCCCCCGAGTTCGGTGGTGAGCAGGTAGCTGAGCAGGTCGTCACCCAAGTTCGCCTGTCGCTCGGTGATACGTCGGTCGAGGTACTCGTCGAGCTTGCGCCAACCGGCCTGGCGAACTTCTTGGTCTTCGGCGATTCCCTCGAGCGCGGTGTGGATGAAGTCGCGGAAGATCTCGCCGTCCTCGAGCGGAAGATCCAGCATGTGCGCGATCACCGCAGGCGGGATGTGCTTGGCGTATTGGTCGGCCACGTCGACCACGTCGGCATCTCCCATCTTGTCGATGAGCGCGTGGCAGAACGCGCGGGTCTCGGCTTCCATCGCGGCGATCTTCGGCGGCGCGAACGCGGGCAGCAACACGCGGCGCGCATGGTGGTGAAACGGCGGGTCGGACGTGATTGGCGGTGCTCCGCCGTACGGCCGGCTCTCCCCCGTCGGTTTGACGCGTTTTACGACGACGTCTTCGGAGCTGAAGTGCTCGGTGTCGTACGCGATGGCGCTCACGTCTTCGTGTCGCACGGGCAGCCACGTGCCGCCGTAGCGGGGCGAGTGCGCCACCGGGCAGGTGCCGCGCAACTCTTGCCAAATTTCCGGTGCGTTCGCGTTGTAGTCGGGATGCAAGTGGTCGAAGTCCGTCGCCCAGTCGGAGATCGGGTCGACGAGCGAGGCGTAGTGCGCGTTGCGGTCACCCTCGGGTGACGCGTGCGTGCGGCGGTCGTCGGTGTGGGTCATGGCAGCAGTTTTTCTCTGAAGAAGTCAAGCACCCGACGCACGCCTTCTTCTTGACGCTGCTCGGTGAGCACCGAGTGGTCGCTTTTTGCGGTGGAAGCGAACTCGACGGCGATGAACTGCTCGCCCAGCAGTTTGCGCAACGACTCGAAACGGTCTCCCACGAGGCGGTCGCCGGTGTATCGCAGCCCGAGCACTTGGCAGCCCTCGACGGCCCGGCGCTGCACCGCGAGCTGGTCGTCGGGCGAGAGGTTGAGGTCGGCGGCGCGCGACTTTCCGAACGCGAAGGGCAATGACGGCTGCGACAGCACGGGGGCGATCATCACGTCGTCGAGCATCATGCCCAACGCGAAACCGCCGCTGAAACACATGCCGACCGCGCCAACGCCCTTTCCGCCGATCTCGCGGTGCAGCTGCTTGGCCAGCGCGCGCAGCCAGGAGATGATCGGCGAGGTCTTGCGCATCGCCATGGTGGTGAATTCTTTCGAGACACAGACTTTGCTCATCGACGACGCGATGTACTTGCCGTCCGGCGCGCGTCCGACGTCGCCCACGAGCAGCGGCATGACGACCGTGAAGCCGGCAGCGACGACCTCGTCGGCGAACCGCATGACCGCCGGAGTGATGCCGGGGATCTCGTGCACGACCACGACTGCAGGGCCGGTGCCTTTGCGATACACGTCGCGCGTGAATCCCGCCGCCGAGAAGGTGTCGTACGACCAGCCCGATCGGGTTGCCGCGTTGTCGACGGCGAAATTGTTCGCGGCGTTCACTGCCGCAAGGTTACTTCGGGCGTCCTACGCCGAGAACTCGAGTCCACGTCACGGTGCTGATCTTCACCACGTCGCCGGTGCGCGGCGCGTGAATCATCTGACCGTTGCCGATGTAGATACCGACGTGGAAGAACGTGGTCTGCGAAAACAGCAAGTCGCCGGGCTGGGCCTGCGAGATCGGAACCCGCAAGAGCGACGAATACTGCGAGCGCGACACGCGCGGAATCGAGACTCCGGCTTTGGCCCACGCCCACTGCGTGAGACCCGAGCAGTCGAACGCGACACCGGGGCTGGATGCGCCCCAGCGATAGCGAATGCCGAGTTGCGAGATCGCCGCCTTGATGGCCACGCCGGCCTGCGGTGACGGGGCGGCGACTTTGATGCTGGCCTTGAACTTGTCGGCGTCCTTCTTGGCGAGTGCCTCGGCTTCTTCGGCGCGTCGACGCTCTTCTTCGGTCAGCAGGTTGCCGAGATCGCGCAACGCCTGCGAGCGCAGACCTTCGTATTGTTCGAGCAACCTGTCGCTGGCGACGAGGCGCGAGGCCAGCGTGGTGGCGGTGGCTGCCAACTGTTTCTTCTGTTTTTCGAGCTTGGTTCGCTCGGCGGTGATGTCGTCGATCAATCCCTGCATCGCGTCGGTGTTCGACGCCCCGATGTTGGCGGCGGCCGAGCCGAGGTAGGCGCGCTTCATCGCGTCGGTGAGCGAGCCGCTGCCGCCGAGGATGCTCGACAGCGTGCCGGCCGAACCGCCCGACACGAACGAACGCTTGGCCGAGTTGACCAGGTTGGCCTGCATCACGGCGAGTTGCTTCTGGTACTCGAAGATCTTCACTTCGGTTTGCTCGATTTCGGCCTCGATGGCGTCTTTCTCGGCGAGCGTGTCGGAGTACCGCTCTCCCAGTTCGTCGGTTTGGGCGGCCAGGCGCTCGAGTTCGTCGACGATCGCGGCCACGCGGCGTCGCTGGTCGTCGACGGTGTCGGCGTGCACCTCGGCGGGTACGAGTACGGGCGTCACCAAACCGACCAATGCCAGTACGAACCAGGCGGCGCGGGTTCGTGTTCGGGGAAATCGCCGGACGGCGTGCCGTTTCACGATGGCCCCAGCCTAGCAATCTTTACAATTTGGTTACAGGGGCACCGGCCTAATCGGCCGTGTCTATTCCCACTCGATGGTGCCCGGGGGTTTCGACGTGATGTCGTACGCCACACGGTTCACACCGTCGACCTCGTTCACGATCCGTGACGACATCACCGCCAACACCTCGTGCGGAATGCGCGCCCAATCAGCAGTCATCGCATCATCGCTCGTGACCGCGCGGATGATGATCGGCCGCGCGTAAGTGCGCTCGTCACCCATCACGCCGACCGACCGAATGTCGGCGAGCACCGCGAACGCCTGCCAGATGTCTCGCTCGAGACCGGCACGGCGAAGTTCTTCGCGCACGATCGCGTCGGCTTCTTGCAGGATGGCAACTTTCTCTCGCGTGACTTCACCGATGATGCGCACGCCGAGACCCGGACCCGGAAACGGCTGACGCCACACGATCTCGTCAGGCAACCCCAGCGCAGTGCCGACCGAACGAACTTCGTCTTTGAAGAGGTCGCGCAACGGCTCGCACAATTCGAGAGCCATGTCTTCGGGAAGCCCGCCCACGTTGTGGTGACTCTTGATCGTCGACGATCCTTCGCGTCCGCCGCTCTCGATGACGTCGGGATACAGCGTGCCTTGCACGAGGAACTTCGCGTCTTTCACTCCGCCGGTGTGCCGCTCGAAGACGCGCACGAACGTTTCACCGATCACCTTGCGCTTTGCTTCGGGGTCGGTGACACCCTGCAGCTTGTCGAAGAATTCGTCGGCGGCGTCGACGTGAATCAACTCGATGCCGAGGTTGCGCTTGAACGTCTCCACGACTTGGTCGCTTTCGTTCTTGCGCATCAGACCCGTGTCGACGTACACGCACGTGAGGTTGGCGCCTATCGCCTTGTGCACGAGCGCGGCTGCGACCGCGGAGTCGACGCCGCCCGACAGCCCGCAGATCGCACGCTCGTCGCCGACTTGCGCTCGCACCGCCGCGATTTGTTCGTCGATGATCGACGCCATCGTCCAGTTGGGTCGAATGCCGGCAAGGTCGTGCAGGAACCGTCGCAGCAGCTGCTGGCCGTTCGTAGTGTGCACCACTTCCGGGTGAAACTGCACGGCCCAGATTTTTCGGGCGTCGCTTTCGAACGCGGCGATTGGCGCGTCGGGGGTGGAAGCCGTCGTCGAAAATCCGGCGGGCACGCGCGACACCGCGTCGAAGTGGCTCATCCACACGTCGAACCGCGCGCCGGTCTCGGCGAACAAACTTGACTCGCCCGAACGAGTCAGGCTCGTGCGGCCGTATTCGCCTTTTTCTCCGCGCGAGACGACACCCCCGAGTTGCTGGGCGATCAACTGACAGCCGTAACAGATGCCGAGCATCGGGATACCCAGTTCGTAGATCGCCGGGTCGAGCTGCGGCGCCCCGTCGACATGCACGCTCTTCGGGCCGCCCGACAAGACGATCGCAGCGGGATTTCGTCGTCGTACTTCGGCGGCGGTGATGCGATGCGAGACGATCTCCGAATGCACCTGCGCTTCGCGCACGCGACGGGCGATCAATTGCGCGTATTGCGCGCCGAAGTCGACCACGAGCACCGTCGGGCGCTCTGACGACGCCGACGCCGCGGGTCGTTTGGTCGCCATGCCACCAACACGGTAGTTCTGCGCACTCGCCCACCGTCACGCGCAACCCACGCACCACCGTCACGCACGACGCGCATGCCAAGGTCACACGCGATCGGGGCGACGAGCCTGACAGACTTGTCGAGCGATGCAAGACGATTCCGCAACTACCGACACGACCGTGTTCGTGTACCCGCTCGAGGGCGACGTCGACGCGTGCGTCGGTCTTCTGCCCAGGCCGGGCTGCGGAGTCGAGCCCACGCAGGCGGGCGACCGCGGCGGGGGTCTGCAGTTCGCCGTGTTCGGCCTCATCGTGGTGGGGCTTGCCGTCATCTTTACCGTCGTGTTTCGCAACGTGCTGAGACGCGACAAAGAACGAGCAGAGCGTGTCGGCTAGCGGCGGTTCGCGCGCAGCCAGCGACCCCATCGTGAGCCAACCGGGTGCCGCGGCCCGGGCGAATCATCGGGTGATCGGCATCGTGCTGGCGATCGCGTCGTGTTCGCTGTACGGCATGAACCCGGTGTTCTCCGTGAACGCCTACGACGACGGTGCGAACAGCCGAGGGCTGATGATCGCCCGATTTCTCATCGCTGCACCGTTGCTGCTCGCCTACCGGCTCGTCGCGGTGCGCGGCGTCAAGTGGCCGCGCGGTCGCGACCTGCTCGAGATCTTCCTGTTCGGGTTCGTCGGCTTCACGTTTCAGTCGTTCTTCTACTTCGGCGCGATCGAACGCATGGCGTCGGGGCTCGTGTCGGTGATCTTCTATTGCTTCCCGATCATGGCGGTGCTGCTGGCGTGGTGGTTGCTGAAGCACAAACCGAGCAGCGCCATCTGGGTGTGTCTCGTGCTCACGGTGGCGGGCGTCGGGCTCACCGCCGGCGAAGTGAGCGGGGCAGAGACGACCGGCATCGCGTTGACGCTGGCCGGGGCGCTGACGTACACGTTCTATGTGGTGCTCTCGTCGCGGGTGATGCCGCGATACGACGGCATCACGGGCCTCACGATCGTGTTGTTCGGTGCGATGGCGGGTTGGCTCGTGCTGTGGGCGATTCGACCGTTCGGCATGCAGGTGGAGTTCCCGGAGACGAACTTCGGTTGGGCGAACGTCGCGATCATCGCCACGTTCGGCACCATCGTGCCGATGGGAACGTTCTTTGCCGCGATGAAGCGCGTCGGGCCGGGGCCGACGTCGGTGGCGTCGGCGTTCGAACCCGTCGTCACCATCGCCGCCGGCACCTTGTTGCTCGACGAGCGACTCACGGGTCGCAGCGTGATCGGCGCGACTCTCGTGATCGCCGCGGTCGTCTTGCTCGCGCTCAGCGAGGCCCGACGCGACGTCGGTAGCCTGACAAGCGCATCGCCGGGAGGCGCTGCACACAATTGAAATGTTCTTGCAGGGTTGGGTGAAATTCCCTATCGGCGGTGAAAGCCCGCGACTCCC
>DAIPHP010000025.1:0-17245 GCA_036771295.1 Ilumatobacteraceae bacterium | reverse complement strand
AGCGGTCATGTTTCGCCGACTCTTCTGGTTCGTTCTCGGTGCCCTCGCGGCGCTCTTTGGTTACGGGTGGTTGCGCCGTCAGGCCGACCAAGCCGCCACGAAGGAGTCGGTCGATCAGTTCATTGACGGTCTCGTCGACCGCGTGACCGCCGTGAAAGAGAAGGTCTCCGACACGGTGGGCGGCGCGACGAGCGGCAAGCGCGACTCGGCGAGCGACGACCTCTTCGAGTAGCGCGATGGCCCGCGCCGAAGTCAAGACGGCAGACGACCTCCGCCGCGCGTTCGTCGGCTTCTTCGCCGACCGGCAGCACACGGTGGTGCCCTCGGCAAGCCTCATTCCGTTCGACCCGTCGATCATGTTCACGGTGGCGGGCATGGTGCCGTTCAAGCCGTACTTCGTCGGCGAAGAAACCGCGCCGTACGACCGCGCAGTCAGCGTGCAGAAGTGCGTTCGCGCCGGCGGCAAGCACAACGACCTCGACGACGTCGGTCGCACGAAGCGACACCTCGTCTTCTTCGAGATGCTGGGCAACTTCAGCTTCGGCGACTACTTCAAAGAAAAGGCGATTCCGTGGGGCTGGGAGCTCGTCACCGAAGTGTTCGGCTTCGATGGCGACCGCCTGTGGATCACCGTGCACGAGAGCGACGACGAAGCCGAGCAGATCTGGCACGACGTCGTCGGTGTGCCGATGAACCGCATCCAGCGGTTGGGCGACAAGGACAATTTCTGGCAGATGGGCGACGTCGGTCCGTGCGGGCCGTGCTCGGAGATCCACATCGACCGCGGCAGCGCGTTCGGCCCAGACGGTGGCCCGCTGCACGACCCGGCCGGCGACCGCTTCCTTGAGTTCTGGAACCTCGTCTTCATGCAGTACAACCAGGCGAAAGACGGTTCGCGCACGAGACTGCCGCGCCCGTCGATCGACACTGGTGCGGGTTTCGAGCGAATCCTCACCCTCGTGCAAGGCGTCGACTCGATCTGGGAGACCGATCTCTTGTCGCCGCTCATCGACACCGGCCGACGCCTCACCGGCGCCGAGTACCGCGTCGGCGACTACGAGCACCGCCCGAGCTTCAGCCTGCGAGTGCTCGCCGAGCACGCGCGTTCGTCGATGATGATGATCAACGACGGTGTGTTCCCGTCGAACGAAGGCCGCGGTTACGTGCTGCGGCGCATCATCCGTCGCGCAGTGCGGCACGCCTACTTGTTGGGTTGCGAGAAGCTCGTCATGCCGTCGCTCGTCGAGACATCGTTGGGCATCATGAAGAGCGCTTACCCCGAACTGGCAACCAATAGCGACTTCATTCTCGGCGTCATCACCCGCGAAGAAGAGAAGTTTCGCGGCACCCTTCGCAACGGTCTGTCGATCCTGGAGACCGAGATGGCCGGCTCGTCGAAGACCATCAGCGGCACCGCGGCCTTCACGCTGCACGACACGTACGGCTTCCCGCTCGAACTGACGCAAGAAATCGCCGGCGAACGCGGCGTCGGCATCGACACCGATGGTTTCGAGAACGAAATGAACCAGCAGCGCGAGCGCGCCAAGAGCGCCCGCAAGAACGAAGCGGCCGACCCGCAACGCGTGGCGACCTACAAGGCGTTGGTCGACAAGCACGGCGCCACGAACTTCGTCGGATACGAGCGCGACAGCGCGCAGGCCACGGTGCTCGCGGTGCTCGGGCCGTTCGACCACGAAGACGGCTCCGCCGTGCACGAGATTTTCCTCGACTCCACACCGTTCTACGCCGAGAGCGGCGGCCAGGTCGGCGACACCGGCTCGATCGTGTCGGGCTCCGGCAGCTCGACGAGCGGCGCGCAACCGGCTTCTTCCGCGCAGGTGATCGACACCACGTTCGCCGCACCGGGGCTTCGCCGACACCTGGTGCGCATCACCCGAGGTGCGTTCGCCGTCGGCTCGACGGTGACCGCGAGCATCGACTCCGCGGCGCGCGCGTCGACCCGCCGCAACCACACCGCCACCCACGTGCTGCACTGGGCGTTGCGCGAGGTGTTGGGCGAGCACGTGAAGCAGGCCGGTTCGCTCGTCGCACCAGACCGGTTGCGATTCGACTTCAGTCATTACGAGGCGGTGACCGCCGCCGAAATTCGTCGCATCGAGCAGATGGCGAACGCCGAAGTACTCGCCAACAGCCGCGTCGCGGCCACCGAGATGTCGAAGCAGGCAGCCACGGAGAAGGGTGCGATCGCCTTCTTCGGCGACAAGTACGGCGACACGGTACGCGTGCTGGAAGCCGGGCACTCGCTGGAGCTGTGCGGCGGCACACACGTGTCGGCCACCGGCGACATCGGCCCGATCAAGATCGTGAGCGAAGGATCAATCGGCTCGAACTTGCGGCGCATCGAGGCCCTGACGGGGGAGCACGCAGTGCGCTACATGCTCGACGTCACTGCGACATTGGCGAGCGCGGCCGACGTGCTGGGCGCCAAGCCCGACGACATCGTGGCCGCCGCCCAACGTGCCGTCGACAACGCGAAGTCGCTCGCCGACGAGGTGAAGAAGTTGCGCCAAGCCCAACTCGGTTCGCAAGCAGGCGACCTCGCCTCACGGGCGACCGACGGCGCTCTCGTGACCCGAGTCGACGGTCTCGCGCCCGCCGACTTGCGTGACCTTGCCATCGCGATTCGCGGCAAGCAAGGAATCGAAGCCGTGGTGCTGGGCGGAGTGTCCGACTCGGGCGGCGTCGCCCTCGTCGCGGCAGTCACCCCTGCCAGCGGGCTGAAAGCCGGCGATCTCATCAAGGATGCGGCGAAGCAAGTAGGTGGAGGCGGTGGCGGCAAGGGCGATATCGCCACCGCGGGCGGCAAGAACCCCGCCGCGCTCGACGACGCGCTCGTCACGGCGACGAAGGCGGTCGAGGCCGCACGACGCGCGAAGTGATGCGCTGCCTCGGGCTCGACCTCGGCTCCAAGCGCATCGGTGTGGCGCTCTGCGACCCCGACGAACGCGTGGCCACACCGCTCACGGTGGTGCAGCGCGGCAAGTCGCGCAAGGACGACCACGCCAAGATCGCGTCGCTGGTGAAGGAGTACGAAGCAGAAGCCGTGGTCGTGGGGTTGCCCTTGACGCTGGCCAGCAAAGTGACGGCCGCGGCGCAGAACGCGATCACCGAGACCGAGCAACTCTCGTCGGAGCTCTCCGTGCCGGTGTACCTGCACGACGAACGACTCACGACGGTGACTGCCGACCGGTCGCTCATGGAGATGGAGATGAAAGCCGACGCACGCCGCCGGGTGGTCGACAAAGTCGCGGCTGCCGTGATGTTGCAGTCGTTCCTCGACCATCGCCGCAACGAGCGAGACAAGGCGGGTGAGGCTCGATGAGCCACGACGATCGAGACGTGCCGAGCAACGCCGACCCGAAATCGGCCGAGCGACCATGGACCGAAGATCCGTGGGATCCCGTGCGCCCGACCGACGATTTCGAGACCGACGGCATGTTGCCCGACTTGCGTGCCTACAGCAAGCAGATCCTCGTCGGGCTCGCCGCCGTAGCCGTGGTGTTCATCGCCTGGGCCGGCTGGCGTGTGCGCGACATCGCGACCCAGGTCGACTCGCCCGATGCCGTGACGGCGTTGCCCGACAACCAAGTGGTGGAAGTCGAAGTGGTGTTCCCCGAGGGGTTCACCGTCGCCCAGATCGCCGCGCGTCTCGAACGTGACGCGCCCGGGTTCAGCGTCGTCGACGTCGATGCAGTGCTGGCGGAGAACTCGCTCCCCGCACCTTTCCGACCAGAGGGCGTGACGTCGTACGAGGGCTTGCTTTTCCCGGCCTTGTACCGCGTCGCCGCTTACGAGACGGAAGCCGACGTGCTGGCGCGCATGATCGAAGAGATGCGCACGCGCGCGCTGGCGAACGACATCGAAGTCGCCGCGCAACGACTCGGTCGCACGCCGTACGAAATCATCATCATCGCGTCGCTCATCGAAAAAGAGGTGAAGGTCGCCGAAGAGCGGGCACTGGTGTCGCGTGTGATTCACAACCGCCTCGAGCTCGACATGGAACTGCAGATCGACGCGGCGCTCTACTACGGTGCCCCCGCAGACGCGAGCTTCTCCGAACTGAAGGGCGCCGACACGCCGTACAACGTGTACCTGCGCAAGGGTCTGCCGCCCACGCCGATCGCCAGCCCCGGCGAGGCGTCGCTGATCGCCGCGATGAACCCGGCCGACGACCCGGCCGACGACGACGCGTTGTGCACCGTTCGCACGCGCCGCGAGAAACGCGAAGAGTGCCGTCTGCTGTTCTACGTGTTGAAAGACGCCGAAGGTCGCCATGCGTTCGCGACCACGTATCGCCTGCACGAACTGAACGTCGCGGCGGCAAGAGAAGCTGGCGTGCTGCCGTGACGTCGACGCACGACTCGAGCGTGCTGCCGTGACTCCCACGAGCCGCACCAAGATTGCCGCCGTCATCGGCAGCCCGGTTCGTCACAGTTTGTCGCCGGCGATCCACAACGCGGCGTTCGCCGCTCACGGTGACGACTGGGTGTACGGCGCCTTCGAAGTCGAGCCCGAACATGCGGTTGCGGCAATCGATGCCATGCGCATCCTGGGCATCGCCGGGCTGTCGATCACGATGCCGCACAAAGAGATGGTGATTCCGGCACTCGACGTGGTCGACGGCAGCGCCACGCTCGCGCGCGCCGTGAACACGGTCGTGCGCGATGCCGACGGTCGTCTCGTCGGGCACAACACCGACGGCAGCGGCTGCGTCGACGCGCTCCGCCGTGCCGGCGCGGATCTCTCCTGCGTGGCGGTCGTCGGCGCGGGTGCCACCGCGCGAGCCGTAATCGCCGCCCTCGCCGCCCTCGGTTCGCGCGTGTGCGTTGCCAATCGCACGACTGCGCGGCTCGACGAGGCGGTCAAGGTGGGCAACGGCTCGCGAAGCGGGTCGACGAAAGCCGTGCCGATCGACGCGGTGGGAGAGTGCCCGACCATCATCAACACCACGCCGCAAGGCATGGCCGGGGTGTCGCCCGATGCCGTGCCCTTCGAGACGAAGACGCTCGGCCCGCAGCACGTCGTGCTCGACGCCGTCTACCACCCGTTGGAGACGCGACTCCTGCGCGAGGCGCGTGCTCGCGGCAGCAAGACGATCGACGGTCTCGACATGTTGTGCGCGCAAGCAGCGAGGCAACAAGAGCTGTGGCTCGGTCGTCGCCCCGATGTTTCGCTGATGCGCGACGCAGCACTCAAAGAGCTGGCGAAATCACAACGGTAGAATTCGAGGCGCATGTTGCGCTACTTGACCGCCGGCGAGAGTCACGGTCAGGCGCTGATGGTGATCGTCGAGGGACTTCCCTCGAACCTGAGCGTCACGGTCGACGACATCGCCGCAGAATTGGCCCGCCGGCGCCTCGGTTTCGGGCGTGGTCCGCGGCAGAAGTTCGAGAAGGACGAGTTCGAACTCATCGGCGGCGTGCGACACGGGCGAACGCTCGGGTCGCCGGTCGCCGTGCTGATCAAGAACACCGAGTGGTTCCGCAGCGACGTGTGGCACGAAGAGATGTCTCCGCATCCTGGGGCGACCAAGCAGCCGCTCACGCAGCCGCGACCCGGCCATGCCGACCTGGCAGGAATGCAGAAGTACGACTTCGTCGACGCGCGCGACGTGCTCGAGCGGGCCAGCGCGCGCGAGACGAGTGCCCGCGTGGTGGCAGGTGTGCTGGCGAAACTGTTGCTGAAGCAGATCGGCGTCGACATCGTGTCGCACGTGGTGTCGATGGGCTCGGTGTCGGCCGACGGCGCGAGGCGCCCGACCCCGTCGGACGCCGCCGTGATCGACGAGTCACCGGTTCGCTGTTTTGACAAAGGTGTCGAAGCCAAGATGGTGAGCGAGATCGAAGCTGCCGCCAAAGACGGCGACAGTCTCGGCGGCATCGTCGAGGTGCTCGCGTACGGTCTGCCCGTCGGTCTCGGCAGCCACGTGCACTGGGACCGCAAGATCGACGGGTTGCTCGCTCAGGCAGTGATGAGCATCCAAGCAGTGAAAGGTGTGGAGATCGGTGACGGTTTCGCCGGAGCGGCGAAACGCGGTAGCGAAGCCCACGATGCCATCGCCTGGGACGACAAGAGCGGGTCGTACCGACGCGAATCGACGAAGGCCGGCGGCACCGAAGGCGGAATGACCACCGGCGAGCTGCTCGTGGTGCGAGCAGCGATGAAACCTCTCTCGACGCTGAATCGTCCGACGCTCAAGACCGTCGACGTGGTGTCGAAGCAAGAAACCGTGAGCTTCAAAGAGCGAACCGACGTCACCGCGGTGCCGGCGATGGGCGTGGTGGCCGAGACGATGGTGGCGTTGGTGCTGGCGGCCGAAGCCCAGCGAAAGTTCGGCGGCGACTCCGTCGCGGAGTTCGTTCGCAACGCGCGCTCGTTCGCAGAATCGTTGCGCCGCTAGCGATGGCCCGCATCGTCGTGCTCGTCGGCATGATGGGCTCGGGCAAGACCACGGTCGGCAAACGTTTGGCGTCGCGAATCGGTTGCCGTTTCGTCGACACCGACGACCTCGTCGTTGCCGCGGCCGGCAAGCCGGTACGAGCGATCTTCGAGCACGACGGTGAGCCCGAGTTTCGACGACTCGAGTCGGCAGCCTTGGTCCAAGCGCTCTCGTCGGGCGACGACCTCGTCGTGGCCGCGGCGGGCGGAACCGTGCTCTCCGAGGCCAACCGTGCCGCGATGCGAGAGCACGCCGCCTGCGTGGTCTGGCTCGATGCTGACGTGGCCACCCTTGGTCAACGCACCGCCCGCGGTGCGCACCGACCGTTGATCGACGACGACCCGCAGGCCAAGCTCGCGACGCTCGACCGCGAACGCCGTGCGCTCTACGAGTCGGTCGCCGACGCGAGAGTCGACACCGCCGGACTCGACGTTGACGAGGTGGTGTCTGCCGCTGCCGCGGCGCTGGCGAAAGTGCGGGCGTCGTGACGTCGCATACGACCGGACGGAGAGCGCGATGACGCATCGCGTTGGTGTCGCACTGGGTGAGCGATCGTACGACGTGCACGTCGGGCGCGGCGCGATTCGACAACTCTCTTCGCTCGTGCCCGCCGACGTGCGGAGAGTCGCAGTGGTGACGCAGGCGTCGGTGCCGGTTGACGTGCGCCGACACTTGCCCGAGAGCGCCGCGGTGTCGCGGCACCTCGTCGGCAACGGCGAAGAGCACAAGACGCTCGCCACCATCGAGCGGCTGTGCGAAGAGTTCGCTGCGGCGGGTCTGACACGAAACGATCTCGTCGTCGGCGTCGGCGGGGGAATGGTCACCGACGTCGCAGGTTTCGCCGCGGCATCGTGGCACCGCGGCGTTCGCGTCGTGCACGTGTCGACGTCGCTGGTCGGCATGGTGGATGCGGCAATCGGCGGCAAGACGGGTGTCAACATTGCCGCGGGCAAGAACCTCGTCGGCGCGTTCTGGCAGCCGAGCGGTGTCATCTGCGACACCGACCACCTGGCGACATTGCCCGAACGCGAGCAACGCTGCGGCCGCGGCGAGATGGCCAAGTACCACTTCCTCACCGGTGACGACCTGCTCGCACTCGACCTCGATGCCCGCGTGGCTCGGTGCGTGGCAATCAAGGCTGAGATCGTCGGTCAAGACGAGCGCGAGTCGGGGCGTCGGGCAGTGCTGAACTACGGGCACACGCTCGGGCACGCACTCGAGGCCGCGACCGGTTTTTCGCTGGCGCACGGCGAAGGTGTGGCCGTCGGCATGATGTTCGCCGCCCACGTCGCCCACGCATTGGGTCGCATCGATGCGGCGCGAGTGCAGCAGCATCGCGACGTGATCGTCGGCGAATACGGTCTCTCGGTTGAAGTGCCGCGAGGCGTGAAGCGTGCGGAGTTGGTGCAGCTGATGCGTCACGACAAGAAGGCCGTCGACGGTCTCACGTTCGTGCTCGACGGTCCGGCCGGCATCGAGACGGTTCGCGGCGTCAGTGAGCGCGCGATTGATCAAGCATTCGACGCCCTCTCAGTACCCTGAATTCATGCCCGCAGCGAAAGGCCGACTGCTTCTTCTGCACGGGCCGAACCTCAACATGCTCGGCACTCGCGAGCCTGCGGTGTACGGCACCATGACGCTGGCCGACCACGTGGCGCGCGCGACGAGCACCGCCGAAAAGCACGGCTACGCCGTCGACAGCGAGCAAACCAACGACCTCGCGACGATGATCGGCTTCGTGCAGCAGGCGGGCGCCAAGTACCGCGGCATCGTGCTCAACGCCGGTGCGTTCACCCACTTCGCCTGGAGCCTGCACGACGCACTGAAGAGCTCGGGTCTGCCGGTGGTCGAAGTGCACATCTCCAACCCGGCCGCCCGCGAGCCGTGGCGGCACGAGAGCGTGATCGCGCCGGTGGCCATCGGTTCGGTCGCGGGTTTTGGCGGCGAGTCGTACTCGCTCGGTGTCGAAGCGCTAGTACGACACTTGGAGACGAAGTGACCACGACCGACGTTCCGACCAGTCTTTCGGCTTCCTTGCCACCCTTGTCGGTGTCGGGCCGGGATCGCCTCGTGCGCGAAGAACTCGCCAAACGCGCGGCGGCGGGTGTAGCAACCGACACCGCACGTCCCGATGCGCTCGTGGTGTTCGACCTCAACAACATTCGCTGGTTGACGGGCTTCACCGGTTCGGCCGGAACGCTGATCGTGCGCCCTGACGAGATGGTCTTCGTCACCGACGGTCGGTACGGCGAACAGGCCCGCGCGCAATTTGCAGCGTCAGGTGCCGCCGCGCGGGTCGTGGTGGGCACCAGTGCCGCCATCATGCGCGAAGGCATGGAACAGGCGCTCAACGGCGCGCGCGCCGTCGCTGTCGACCCCACCGAGGTGACGCAGGCGCAGTTCGAGACGCTCCGCGGTCAGACATCGGCGAGCCTCGTGACGCTCGGCGGAGTGGTGCAGCACCTGCGTCGCCGAAAGACCGCGGCAGAAATCGCCCGCATGCGCCGTGCCGCCGCCTGCACCGACGCCGCACTCGCCGAAGTCGAGCGCATGATGTCTGACCGACCCACCGAGCGCGACGTGCGCGACGAGCTCGAGTACCGCATGCGACGCCACGGTGCCGACGGCCCGAGCTACGACACGATCGTCGCGACCGGCCCGAACGGCGCGCGCCCGCACCACCGGCCGACCTCTACGGTGATCGAAGAGGGCCATCTCGTCGTCATCGACGTCGGCGGTCTCGTCGACGGGTACCACTCCGACATGACGCGCACGTACCTGATCGGCGACGTCGACCCCGTGCTGCGACGCATGCACGACGTGGTGCGCGAGTCGCAGTTGGCGGGTCTTGCGGCGGTGCGTGCCGGTGTGACCGCGGGCGACGTCGACAAGACGTGCCGCGACATCATCGTCGACGCCGGCTTCGGCGGCGAATTCATCCACTCCACCGGCCATGGTGTCGGCTTGCAGATCCACGAGCAACCCTGGGTTCGCACCGGGCTGAGCGAACCGCTGCAGAGCGGTGAGGTAGTCACCGTCGAGCCAGGCGTCTATCGTGAAGGGCTCGGCGGTGTGCGAATTGAGGACCTCGTGGTCGTCACTGACACCGGCTGCGACATACTCACCGAAACACCAAAGGACATCTCGTGCCTGCAATTAGCACCAACGAACTGAAGAACGGTCTCACGCTCGAGCTCGACAAGGGGCTGTTCAGCATCGTCGAGTTCCAGCACGTGAAGCCGGGCAAGGGCGGCGCGTTCGTGCGCACCAAGCTGCGCAACATGCGCACCGGCGCGGTCATCGAGCGCACGTTCAACGCCGGCGTTCGCGTGGAGCAGGCGATCATCGACCGCCGCGACATGCAGTTCCTCTACAAAGATGGCGACGACTACGTCTTCATGGACACCGACACCTACGAGCAGATCAACGTGAGTCCCGCCGCGCTGGGCGATGCCGCCGACTACTTGATCGAATCGGCGACGGCGCAAATCGCGATGTACGGCACGGAAATCGTCGCCGTGGAGATTCCGGCGTCGGTCGAGTTGACGATCGCCCAGACGGAGCCCGGCATCCAGGGCGACCGCGTGTCTGGTGCGCGCAAGCCCGCCACGTTGCAGACCGGCAAAGTCATCCAGGTGCCGCTCTTCGTGAACATCGGCGACAAGGTGAAGGTCGACACCCGCACGGGTGACTACGTCACGCGAGTCTGACGGCCCGACGCCAGTGTCAGACGAGTCTCGCGAGGTGACGGGCGCACCGAGCACACCGCCCGCGTCCGACGCTTCCGATTACGACGACTGGAATCGCGACTTCGACCCGCGCTCGGACGCCCGCGAACGCGCGCTGAACGTGCTGTTCGAAGCCGACGTGCGGGGTAACACCCCGAGCGAGGTCGTGGCGAGAATCCAGGTTCCGCTCGACGAGCTCACGATGATGATCGTCGACGGGGTCGCCGAGCAACGCGCCAAGATCGACTCGATCATCACGACGCACAGCCACTCCTGGACGCTCGACCGAATGGCCACCACCGACCGCAACGTGCTGCGTATCGGCACCTTCGAGTTGCTCTCGCGCCAGGATGTGCCGACCGCCGTGGTGTTGAGCGAAGCGGTGGGGCTCGCCAAGCGGTACGGCACCGACGACTCGGGCCGGTTCGTCAACGGCGTTCTTTCGGCGATTTCGCGCACCGTGCGGGGTGCGACACCGGCGGTCTCGGACAGCGACTAGAACGGGCACATGGCCGTCGAACCGCGCCGTGTGCTCGAAATCGTGGTGGAACGCCTGCGGGTGTTCAGCGTCTGGCACGTGACGGCCTTCGTGCTCTCCGCGGCGTACACGGTGTGGCTCGCCGTGCGCACCACACGCGACCACTTCGGGCTCGGCACGTCGGCCTACGACTTCGGGTTGTACGACCAAGGGGTTTGGTTGCTGTCGCAAGGCAAGGCTCCGTTCGTCACTTTGATGGGTCGCAACTTGTTCGGTGACCACACGTCGTTCATCTTGTTGCCGTTGGTGCCGCTGTATTGGTTCGTGTCATCGACAGGGCTGCTGTTCGTCGTGCAGGCTCTCGCGCTCGGGCTCGGAACGATCCCCGTGTGGAAGGTGACCCGACTGTTGCTCGGGTCGCTTCCGATGTGCTGCGTCGCGGTCGTCGCGTACCTCTTGCACCCGGCGCTCACATTCACGGGCATGGAGAACTTTCATCCCGACGCGGCACTCGCGCCGCTCATCGCCTGGGCGATCTACGCGGCACTCGGGTATCGCTGGGTGCAGTACGTCTCGGCGGTCGTGCTCATCTTGATGGTGAAGGAAGACACCGCGCTCTTCGTGACGGCGCTCGGTGTGTGGGTCGCGTTGCGACGCGACCGAAAGATCGGGCTCATCACGGTGCTCGGGTCGCTCTGGATCGCGCTCTTGTTCTTGTTCGCGGTGATGCGCGGCATCGTCGGTGTGCCTTACCGCAACGAGTGGCGGTTGCCGTTCGGCGGATTCGGCGGTTTGTTCCGTACCGCGGTGACGCGGCCCGACAAGTTGATGCAGCATCTCGTGTCGGGAGAACGTCCGCTGTACGTGCTGCAACTCTTGGCACCGGTCGGTTTCGTCGCGCTCGTACGCCCGGAGATCGCCTTGCTCGGCACATTGCCGCTGCTTTCCAACTTGATCAGCACGTTCTGGTACCAGAGCCAGATCGAGTACCACTACGCCGTGCAGTTCGTGCCGATTCTGGTGATCGGCGCGATGTACGGCATCTCGCGACTGGCCGAGCACCTGCGGGTGTGGGCGGCATCCGTCGTGCTGGTGGCGAGCCTCGTGTGCGGGTACGTCTGGACGCCGCTGCCCTTCATGCGCACCGAGATGCCGAGATGGTCGCCTTCGCATCCGGCAGTGGCCGCCGCCCACGAGGCAATTGATCGGGTGCCCGACGACGCGATCGTCTCGGCGTACCACACGTTGACGGCGCACATGGCCCGCCGCGAGCGCATCTACGTGTTCCCGACTCCGTATCGGCGGGTGCTCTACGGGCCAGACGTGTTCGCCAAGGGCGACCGTTTGCCGTTCGCCGAGGAGGTGCAGTACGTGATTCTTCCCCGCGAGCTGGAGGGGGAGACCGCCGTCGACTGGCAGACCGAGCGACTGTTCTTCGACGTGGTCTACGGCAATGACTGGTGGACGGTGTACCAACGAGTACGATGAGGCGACCGTCAAACGAGTCCTGTGAGGCTCGAACGGCAGGAGATTGACGTGAGCAACAACGTGATGTCGGCTGACGACGTCAGACGCGCGATCACTCGAATTGCCCACGAGATTTTGGAACGCCAGCACGGCGGCGAGCGGCTCGCCATCGTCGGCTTGCAGCGCGGCGGCGCATGGCTCGCGGACGCGATTGGTGCGGCGATCAACGCCATCGAGCCGCAGTCGAAGGTGCCGGTGGGGTACATCGACGTGAGCATGCACCGTGACGACATCGGGCTTCGTCCCGTGGTGCCGGGCGCGATCAGCAGCATCAACTTCGGCGTTGACGGCACCACAGTGGTGCTCGTGGACGACGTGCTGTTCACGGGTCGCACCGTGCGCGCGGCCTTGGAGGGCATCAACACCTACGGACGTCCGCGTGCCGTGCAGTTGGCGGTGCTCGTCGATCGCGGACACCGCGAGCTGCCCATTCGGCCCGACTACGTCGGCAAGAACCTGCCGACCCGAATCGACGACGACGTTCGCGCGACGGTGGACGGCGTCGTCATCACCGCGGGCGGTGCGCGATGAAGCACCTCCGCAGCATCGACGAACTCGGTCGCGACGGGTTGCAGCGACTGCTGGAGCTGACCAACCACATGGTGGAAGTCAACCGTCGTCCGGTGCCCAAAGTGCCGGCACTGCGCGGCAAGACCGTGGTGAGCCTCTTCTTCGAAGACTCCACGCGCACGCGGCTGTCGTTCGAGACGGCAGCCAAGCGACTCTCTGCCGACACGATGACGTTCAGCGTCTCGACGTCGAGCGTGAACAAGGGCGAGAGCCTGCGCGACACCGTGGAGACGATCACCGACATGGGTGTCGACGCGTTCGTCGTGCGGCACAAGTCGACGGGCATCCCGTGGCAGATCAGCGACTGGACGTCGGCCTCTGTCGTGAACGCCGGAGACGGCTGGCACCAGCACCCCACCCAAGCGCTCGTCGACTGCTTCACGGTTCGCGAAGCGCTGGGCAAGGAGCGCTTCGACGGGCTCACCATCACCATCGTGGGCGACATCAAGCACAGCCGAGTCGCGCGCAGCAACGTGACGGCGTTCAGCATGCTCGGCGCAAAAGTCGTACTTGTGGCGCCGCCCACGTTGTTGCCGCCCGACGTTTCGCATTGGCCGGTCGAAGTGTCGTACCGTCTCGATGACGTGCTCGAGCAAACCGACATTCTTTACATGCTGCGTCTGCAGAGCGAGCGCATGTCGCAAGGCCATGTTCCCAACTTGCGCGAGTACGCCGAGAGGTACGGTCTCGACGCCCCACGCGTGGCGAAGCTGCCGCCGCATGCCGTGATCATGCACCCCGGGCCGATGAATCGCGGCGTCGAAATGTTGATCGACCCGTCGGCCCTGCCGAACTCGCTGATCCACAAGCAAGTGTCGAACGGCGTGTCCGTGCGCATGGCCGTGCTGTTCGACCTGTTGGCAGGGGAGTCGTCGGCGAGCAACCTGCAGCAGGTGGCGTCGTGACGCGGACGACTCGGCGCATCGTGCTGAAAGGCGGCACTGTCGTCGACTCGCGCGGCGAGCAACGAGCCGACGTCGCGATCGAAGACGGGCATGTCGTCGAAGTCGGTGCCGCACTGAAAGGCGCCGACACCGTCGACGTCGCGGGATGCGTAGTCGCGCCGGGATTCGTCGACTTGCACGCGCACCTGCGCGAGCCGGGCAAGGAGGAAGCCGAGACCATCGAGACCGGCAGTCGCGCCGGAGCAAAGGGCGGATACACCGCGTTGGTCGCGATGCCCAACACCGACCCGCCGCAAGACAGCGTGGCAGTGATCGACTTCGTGCGAGAACAAGGCAAGCGAGCCGGGCTGGTCGACGTGGTGCCGAGCGGTTGCATCACGCTGGGACGAAAGGGCGAGGCGCTCGCGCCGATGGCCGAGCTCGCGGCGGCGGGTGTCCGCATCTTCACCGACGACGGCAACGGCGTGCAAGACGAGTTGCTCATGCGCCGCGCCATGGAATACGGCAAGGGCCTCGGCATCACGCTCGCTCAACACTGCGAGGTCTCCAGCCTCACCAAAGGCGCGGTGATGAACGAGTGCCAATGTTGCACGTCGCTGGGTCTGCCTGGGTGGCCGTCAGTGGCCGAAGAGCTCATGGTGTTTCGCGACATCGAGCTCGCTCGACTCACGGGCGCTCGCGTGCACTTCTTGCATCTTTCCACCGCCCGCAGCGTGGAGCTCGTGCGTGCCGCGAAGCGGGACGGTTTGCCGGTGACCGCAGAAGTCACGCCGCACCACCTGTCGCTCGACGAGACGCGACTCACCACGTTCGACACGGTGTTCAAGGTGAACCCGCCGCTGCGCTCGTTGAACGACATCGCGGCCTTGCGAGCCGGCGTGCTGGACGGAACGATCGACGCGCTCGCCACCGATCATGCCCCGCACCCTCGCCGGGACAAGGAGCTCTCGCTCGACCAAGCGCCACCTGGGATGCTCGGTCTCGAGACAGCGCTCGGCGTGGCGCTCGGAGTGCTCAAGGTGGACCTGGCGCATCTCGTGAGAGTGATGTCGATCAACCCGGCGCGAATCGCCGGCATCGCCGACCGCCATGGCAGAGACGTGCAACCGGGCGCGCCCGCCAACCTCGTGGTGTTCGACCCGACGACCACCTGGACGGTGGAGCCCGACAAGCTGGCGAGCAAGAGTCGGAACACGCCGTACGCAGGAATGACGCTGCGGGGCAAGGTGCGGCACACGATGTTGGACGGTGCGTTCACGGTGCGCGACGGTGAGGCGCAGCGATGACGCGAATCAGCAAACTCGAGGCTCGACGGTGACCCTTCGTCCAGCGCATCTCTTGCTCGCCGACGGCAGTGTTTTCGAAGGCGAAGCGATCGGCGCCGACGTGCCCGTGGCTTCAGGCGAGGTGGTTTTTCACACCGGGCTGAGCGGCTATCAGGAAGTGCTCACCGACCCGAGCTACGCCGGCCAGATCATCACGTTCACCACGCCGCACATCGGCAACTACGGCATCTCGCGCCACGACAACGAAGCCGCCAAGGTGCACGCCCGCGGGGTCGTCATTCGCGAGATGGCTCGTCGACGCAGCAACTGGCGCAGCGACGAGCCGCTCGAAGTATTCCTGCGCGAGCGCAACCTGGCTGGCATCGCCGGCATCGACACCCGTCGTCTCACGCGAGTGTTGCGCGACGCAGGGGCGATGGTCGGGGTGTTCGGCACCGCCGACGAATCAGCGTTGCGCGCGGCGCTGGCAAACGAAAAGGGCACGGCCGGCAAGAACCTCGTCGCGCAGGTGACGACAGTGACGCCGTACGACGTGAAATCCACGGCAGCCACGGGCGCGAAACCGTTCAACGTGGTCGCCTACGACTTCGGCATCAAGTCGACGATCCTGCGCTGCCTGTCGCAAATCGCCCACGTGCGAGTCGTGCCTGCGCGTACGCCGGCGGCCGACGTGCTGGCCATGAGTCCCGACGGCGTGTTTCTCTCGAACGGTCCGGGTGACCCCGAGATGGTGTCGCGCGCACCCGAGACGATTCGCGAGCTGCTCGAAGCCGACGTGCCGCTTTTTGGTATCTGCCTCGGCCACCAGTTGCTCGGTCTGGCACTCGGCGGGAAAACGTACAAGTTGCCGTTCGGTCACCACGGCGCCAATCATCCGGTGCGCGACGTGTCGACCGGCAAGGTGGAAATCACGAGCCAGAACCACAACTTCTGCGTCGACCCCGAGTCGCTCGCCGACCGCGTCGTCGTCACGCACGTCAACCTGAACGACCAGACCAACGAAGGCATGCGGGTGAAGGGCAGGCGCGCCTTCAGCGTGCAATATCACCCTGAGGCCGGCCCAGGGCCGCACGACTCGCGGTACCTCTTCGACCGGTTCGCCGAACTGATGCGAGGCGAGAACTAGCCGTGCCGCGCCGCAACGACATAAAGAGCATCCTCGTGATCGGCTCGGGCCCGATCGTGATCGGTCAAGCCTGCGAGTTCGACTACTCGGGCACCCAGGCTTGCCGCGTGCTGCGCGCCGAGGGCTACCGCGTCATTCTCGCCAACTCGAACCCGGCGACGATCATGACCGACCCCGACTTTGCCGATCGCACCTACATCGAACCGCTCACCCCCGACGTGCTGGCGGCGATCATCGATCGTGAGCAGCCCGATGCGGTGTTGCCGACGCTCGGCGGCCAGACGGCGCTCAACCTGGCCATGGCGTTGCATGGGCGCGGGCTCGTGGGCGTGCCGGGCACGCCCGAGCTGATCGGCGCGAACGCTGAGGCGATCGAGACGGCAGAAGATCGCGAGAAGTTCAAAGAAGCGATGATCGAGATCGGGTTGAAGGTTCCCAAGAGCGGCATCGCGCACTCGTACAAGGAAGCCGAAGAAGTGCTGCGCAAGGTGAAGCTGCCGGCAATCATCCGGCCGGCGTACATCTTGGGCGGCCGCGGCACCGGTATCGCCAACGACATGAAGGAGTTCAAGCACATCGTCACCGCCGGCTTGGCTGCCAGCCCGATCAACGAAGTGCTGATTGAAACCTCGATCAAAGGGTGGAAGGAATACGAGCTCGAGGTCATGCGCGACCGGGCAGACAATTGCGTGATCATCTGTTCGATCGAGAACGTCGACGCCATGGGCGTGCACACGGGCGACTCCATCACCGTCGCCCCGGCCATGACGTTGTCGGACGTCGAATACCAGGAGATGCGCAACGCCGCGTTCGCCTGCATTCGCCGCGTGGGTGTGGAGACGGGCGGCTCGAACGTGCAGTTCGCGGTGAACCCCAAGACGGGCGAGCAAGTGGTCATCGAGATGAATCCGCGCGTGTCGCGCTCGTCGGCGCTGGCGTCGAAAGCCACCGGCTTTCCGATCGCAAAGATCGCCGCGAAGCTCGCGGTCGGCTACACGCTCGACGAGATCGCCAACGACATCACCAAGAAAACCCCGGCCAGTTTCGAGCCGACCATCGACTACGTCGTGACGAAAGTGCCGCGCTGGGCGTTCGAAAAGTTCGAGGGGGCCAGCAACGTGCTCGGCACGCAGATGCGCAGCGTCGGCGAGGCGATGGCGATCGG
>DAIPHP010000024.1:0-17781 GCA_036771295.1 Ilumatobacteraceae bacterium | reverse complement strand
TCCACACGTCGTCACCGATGTCGATCGCCAGGTGGCCGACGATGCCGCTGCCGCGGCCGATCAAGCAACGATCGCCGATGCGCACGACGGGCGACGTCAGGCACTCCTGCCCGGGCATCATGCCCGCCGAGAGCGCGCAGTACGGGCCGAGCATCGTGTCGGACCCGATCTCGATGTAGTGCTCGTTGTAGATGGTCACCCACGGAAACGCGATGAGCGAGCCGTCGCCGAGGCGCTTGAACTTTTTGCCGCGTGCGGTGGCATTCGTGATCGACGAAGCGAACTGCCAGTCTTCCCATCGTTCGGCGACGATGTTCGCCAACAAGCGCTCGAGACGACGACGAATCACGACTTCACCGTAGTGCTGCGACGACAAGTACCCTTTTGCGTATGAACTCGTCGCGCGCCAATGCACGACGCAACATCGTGTACGCGACGGCAGAGCGATTCACCGCCCCGGTCTTGGCGTCGAGCGAGCGCGTCGCCGAACAGACAGCACAGTGCCCGCAAGTGCCGGGCTTGCTCGAGCAAGCCATGGGCACCGGCGAGCTGCCGATGCGCGAAGACTGCCTCACGCTCAACGTCTTCTGGCCGAGCGACACGGCGGCGCCCGCTTCAGTCGGCGCGACGGGTACGACGACGAATTTGCCCGTGCTGGTGTGGATTCACGGCGGCGCCTTCACCAACGGCACCGCCCACGCCTCGTGGTACGACGGCAGCAACTTGGCCGCCCGCGGTTGCGTCGTGGTGACGATCAACTACCGGCTCGGCGCATTCGGTTTTGCCGGGCGCAGCGACGTCGGCTTGCAAGACCAAATCGCCGCACTCACTTGGGTGCGCGACAACATCTCGCGGTACGGCGGAGACCCGCAGAACGTCACCATCTTCGGTGAATCGGCCGGCGGTTGCAGCGTGCTCGCGCTCGTCGCGGCCCCCGCCGCTCAGAAGTTGTTCGCTCGCGGTTGGGCGATGAGCCCGTCGATCGGCCAGCTTCGCGCTCCCTCGCGCGCCGACCAGTCGGTGCAACTGTTGCTCGATGATCTGAAGAAGCCCAGTCTCGACGCCGCTCGCGACGTGCCGGCCAACCACATCATCGAAGCGCAAGGACGCCTGCTGCGTGATCCGAAGGACATCGTCACCATGTTCAGCCCCACCGTGGGTGGTGACGTGCTGCCCGCCGACGCGCACCAGCGCATCGCCACCGATGCTCGCCCGCTCGTCATCGGCACGCTGCGCGACGAGAGCAGGCTGTGGGTCGCGGTCAATCCGAACGCTGCGAACCTCACGGAGGCCGACGTCCGCGCTCAGTTCGCGGCGCGATTCGGTGCGGCGGCCGACGACGCGTGGGCGGCGTACTCGCGGTTCCGCCCCGGCTCGACCCCGGCGCAAATGCTGGCGGCGCTGCAGAGCGACGAGTCGTTCCGTGCGCCGGCGTGGCGAGTGATCGACGGTCGCGACCGAGCCGGCACGCCGACGTGGTCGTACTTTTTCACGTGGCCCACGCCCGTCTTCGACGGAATCCTCGGTGCCTGCCACGGCCTCGATATCCCGTTCGTGTTCGACAACCTCGACGCCCCGAACGTCGAGTTCTTCATCGGTGCGTCTCCCGCACACCGGCATCTGGCCGACACTCTCGCCGGCGCGTTGGTCGAGTTCGCCCGCACCGGCAAGACCGGTTGGCAGACCACGGAAGGCAAGCGCACCACGCTGCAGATCGACGAACGCAACGACGTGGTCGTCGATCCCGAGCGACCGCTGTACGACCTCTGGAACAACTGAGCATGCGCACGGCCGCGCTCGCGCCGGTGTGGCACGAGGCAGACGAACGCGACTGGCCGGTCGAACGTGCGCCGGCGAGCGCGAACGTCGACGCCGCCATCGTCGGCGGCGGGTTGAGCGGGCTGTGGAGCGCCTATTACCTCTCGAAGGCTCTACCGAACATCTCGATAGCGGTGCTCGAGTCAAAGCGCGTCGGTTTCGGTGCCAGCGGTCGCAACGGCGGTTGGTGCAGCGGGTTCTTTCCGCTGATGCCGAGCGAACTCGCGGACATGTTCGGCGCCGAAGCTGCCCTCACTGCGTACCGAGAAAGTTTCGCAACGCTCGACGAAATCGAGCGGGTGCTGCGCACGGAGAAGATCGACTGCGCCTGGCACCGGGGCGGCACGGTGCAGTCGGCATCCACGGCACTGCAAGCCGAACGCCTGCAACGTCAACTGGCGGCCCAGCACGATGCCGGATTGGGTACGAACGACGTGGAGTGGCTGCCTGCGTCGCGCGTGGCCGAGCATCTGCGCGTCGCCGTCACGCACGGCGCGATTTACAGCCCGCACTGCGCGACGGTCAACCCGTTTTCGATGGTGCTCGGGCTTGCCCGCGTCTTGCGCGCACGAGGCGTGCGGGTGTGGGAAGACAGCCCGGTCTCTGGGTTCTCCGAGGGCGTCGTCACGCATGCGCACGGCACCTTGCGCTCGTCGCTTGTCGTGCAGGCGACCGAGGGGTACTCCGACGCCTTCCGCCAAACCAAGCGACGGTTGGCTCCCCTGTACTCGCTGATGGTCGCCACCGAACCACTCGACGACTCCGCCATTGCCGCCCTCGGCTGGAAGAACCGTGCCACGTTCAACGACGGCGGCCAGATGATCATCTACGCCCAACTCACCAGCGACCGTCGCATTGCGTTCGGGGGCCGCGGTGCGCCGTATCACTTCGCGTCGCGCGTCCGTGATGCCTTCGACATCGACGACCGCACGCACGAGCGCATCATCGCCTCGATCGCCAGACATTTTCCTGCCGCGGCTTCGGCGCGCATCACGCATCGTTGGGGCGGGCCGCTCGGCGTGCCGCGCGACTGGACACCCAGCGTCGTCCTCGAGCGCGAGAAGAAGTACGCGCGAATCGGCGGCTACGTCGGAGACGGCGTCGCAGCGACGAACCTCTTCGCTCGCATGTTCGTCGACGCATGGTGCGGTAACGACACCGCGCTCTCCCGCCTGCCCTTCGTACGGCACGAGTCACCACGGTGGGAAGTTGAGCCGCTTCGATTCGTCGGCATCAACTCGCTGCTGAAGTTGTCCGACTCCATCGACGAATACGAATTGCGCCACGGCAAGGTGCCGCGCGTTCGAACCAAGATCTTCGAGTCGTTGTTGTAACAGCCGTCGTCGCCGAGCCCCGGCGCGGTGCGTCGTCGCACCAATCGACGGTGCCGATCCCTGGCCGGGTGCACGGTTGCGCCGGATCAGCCGAGCACTTCGTGCATCATCACGGGCCGACCCGTCGCGATGCTGCGATGCGCGGCCTCGCCCATCGCCACCGACATCAAACCGTCGTGCAGGGTCACTTCGGCTGCGGTGCCGTTGCGGATCGCCGCCTGCATCGCCACGTGCTCGCGCCACGACGAGCCGTGGTGCGAACCGTGCCGAAGCACCTCGGTCGGCACGTCGTCGGCCCGAACGACCTCTTCTTCGCACTGGAACCACCCGTTCTCGCGCAGTCCGACGCGCACCACACCCTGCGTGACGAGAGCCTCGGCCTTGCCGGCGTCGCCGACGAGCGAGATTTCCTGTTCGTTCTTGGTGGCTTCGGCGAACATGCACAAGTCCAGCGACGCGCGCGAGCCGTCCGCGAAGTCGACGATCACCAAGGCATTGTCGAGAATGTCGGGCACTCGACCGTCGTACCGTTCATCCAGGTGGTTCACGTCTTGTGCGCCCGAGGCGTACACGCGGGTCGGCTCGCTCTGCAGCAGCAGCCGCATCAGGTCGAAGAAGTGACAGCACTTCTCCACGAGCGTTCCACCCGTGTTCGCGCTGAAACGGTTCCAGTCGCCCACCTTGACGAGAAACGGAAACCGGTGTTCGCGAATGCCGAGCATGCGCAGCCGCCCGAGCGCACCGTTGCGTGCGTGCGCGAGCAGGCGCATCGTCGGCGCCATGTACCGGTACTCGAGACCGACCCACACCACGCGGCCCGGTACGGCCGACACCCGCGTCGCCCGTTCGAGCTCGATGATCTCGCGACACTCCGCGGTCGTGATGCACAACGGCTTTTCGATCAAGAGATGCGATCCGCGGCGAAGCAACGGCTCGAGCACGCGCCGGTGCGTGTGATTCGGGCTTGCGACTACCGCAACATCGAAGCCGCCGGCGGCCACGAGGTCGTCGACCGAGCGATGGACGGTGACGGAGGATGACTCCCCGAGCACGCCGCGAGCCTTCGCCAGGCTGGGCTCGTGCGGGTCGCACAGCGCCACGACTTCGGTCGCCGGCAACGCGGCGAGTGCGTGGAGGTGCTCGACGCCCATCATCCCCGTGCCCACGACGGCGTAACGAAGCGGTGAGTCACCGTGCTTGCCGCTCGACGCTGACGTGGCGGCCATGAGTCAAGGGTAGGCGCGAGTAGGTTCGTCGTCGTGAGCACCGATCGCTTCTATTTCCGCCAGCTGCTCTCGGGTCGCGACTTCGCGCAAGACAACGATCTCGCCCGCCAGATGGTCAACTTCGTCTACGCGATCGGCGACCGCGCCTCAGGCGAGTGCGTGCTCGTCGACCCGGCTTACGACGTGAACGCGCTCGTCGACGCAGTCGAACTCGACGGCATGCGCGTGGTCGGTGTGCTCGCCACGCACTACCACCCGGACCACGTGGGAGGCTCGATGATGGGGTTCCGTATCGACGGCATCGCTTCGCTCTTGCAGCGCACGAACGTGCCGGTGCACTTGCAGAAAGACGAAGTCGAGTGGGTCACCAAAGTGACCGGTGTCGAGCGCTCTCATCTCGTGGCGCACGAACCAGGCGACGTGGTCCGGGTCGGCGAGGTCGCCATCACGCTCGTGCACACGCCTGGTCACACACCGGGCAGCCAGTGTTTCTTGGTCGACGGACGGCTCGTTTCCGGAGACACGTTGTTTCTCGACGGATGCGGTCGCACCGACCTGCCGGGCAGCAACCCGGAAGACATGTACGACAGCCTGCAAACCCTGGCGGCACTCCCCGACGACACGGTCATCTTCCCCGGCCACCAGTACTCCCACGAAGCGCACGCCGCGATGGGTCGCGTTCGCACGACGAACGCGATCTTCAAGCCGAAGTCGAAAGAGGCGTGGCTCGGTTGGTTCGGCGGCTGAGCGCTCTCCTCTAGCCGAACACTCCGGAGAGACCGACCGAAACGCCGCTCAGCAGCAAGAGTGCGTACACGAGCCGGTCGAATCGCCGGCCGTGAAACAGCGGCTGCGCGCGAGTGCCGAGGTACTGCCCGCAGAGAATGAGCGGGATCGCCGCCGCCGCGAGCAGGAGCTCCGCGCTCGTCACCAGCCCAGCCGCAACGAAGATCACCATGCTGACGGCGCCCGACACCGCGAACGTGAACGCCAGCGTGGCGCGAAACGTGTCGGGGGTCAAGCCGCGCATCTGCGACGCGAGCACGAGCGGCGGACCGTTGGTTCCCGTCGCCGTCGAGAGAATTCCCGAGAGCCAGCCCGCGAGCACCTCAAGCCAGGGTCGAGGCGTCAAGTTGGCTGCGCCGCGCATCAACGCCACGGTGGCGACGATGATCACCGCGCCGAGCACCACCTTGAGCGGCCGCTGGCTCACGAGCGTGAGCACCGCGAGACCGATCGGCATACCGAACAGTGCCGGCACGTTGAAACGTTTCGCGAGACCGCGATCCACGTCGCGGCGCGTGCGCCAGCACAAGATGCACACGTTGAAGAGCGACCCGAGACTCACGGTGATGACCGCCGTCTGCAAATCGATCGCCAGCGCGGCGAGCGGCACCGCCATGAGTGAAAAGCCGAAGCCGCCCACCGACTGCACGAACGCGGCGAACAACATCACCGCCAGCACCCAAGCGACGTCGGGCGCGTTCACGCGCCGCCTTCTTCGTGCACGGCGGCGGTCTCGTACCCGCGCCTCAGCGGCCCGTCAGCGCGGTGAGGGCTTCGTCGAACTGTGCGGTGTGCCGGTCGACGTCTTCTGCGACGTGGAACGGCGAGAACAAGGCCATGTTGTGGAACGGCGTCAACAAGATGCCGCGGTTGATCGCCCACAGGTGCATGAAGGCGTCGAGGTCGTGATCGACAGCCGCCGCTGCCTGCGCACCGGTGCGCGGTGGCGGGCAGAACCAGTATTCGGCGCGCGAACCGAGTTGCTGCACGCTCCACGCCAGACCACGACGCTCGTAGGCCTGCTTGACGCCGTCGGTCCACGACGTGGCCATCTTCTTGGTGTGCACGAACTGCTCGGGCAACAACGCGTGCGTGAGAGTGGCGCGAACCGCGGCCATCGACAGCGCGTTCCCGGCCAGCGTGCCGCCGACCCCCGAAACGTCGATGCCGTCGTTGTGGTGCAGCGATTCGACCTTCTCGGCGATCTCCGCCGACATGCCGTAGGCGCCGACCGGTGTACCGCCCCCGATCGTTTTGCCGATGACGAACATGTCGGGCTCGAGCCCCCACTCCTTGGTGCAGCCGCCGGGGCCGGCGCAGATCGTGTGCGTTTCGTCGATGATCAGCACGATGCCGTGCCTGCGGGTGATTTCACGCACGCCCTGCAAGTAGCCCGGCTCAGGCAAGACGATGCCGATGTTCGTGAGCGCCGGCTCGATCAGCATGCATGCGACGTCGCCGTGCGCGGCGGCACGCTCGAGATCGTCGAGATCGTTGAACTGCACCACGCGCGTGGTGAGCGCAGGGTTGACTTGCGGGCCGATCGCGCCGGGGCGACTGATCGTGCGGTCGCCGAGCTGCACCACGAGCGTCTCGTCGACGGTGCCGTGGTAGCACCAGTCGTGCACGATGATCTTCGGCTTGCCGGTGATCGCGCGCGCGAAGCGAAGCGCGAAACGGTTGGCGTCAGTCGCGCTGAGCGCGAACTGCCACTTCGGCAAACCGAACCGTCGCGAGAGCTCCTGTGCCACCCATGCGGCGTCTTGCGTGGGAAGCATCACGGTCGACCCACGCGACATCTGCCGTGCGACCGCAGCTCCGATCTCCGCATGGGCGTGTCCGGTCATCGAGCCCGTGTCGCCGAGGCACAAATCGACGTACTCGTGCCCGTCGATGTCCACGAATCGCGCACCTTTCGCCTCGTCGAGCACGATCGGGAAAGGTCCGGGCCAGCGGCGCATCCACGGCATCGGCACCCCGGCCAGCAACGAGTCGGTCGTGCCGGCGTGGGCCGCCGACTTCGGGTGCGTGGAGACGAAGCGCTCGGTCTCTGACTTCATCAAGTCGGCGAGTCGCGCGCGGTCGATGCCAGACATCAGCGCCCAAGTCTGCCATTCGTAGACTGACACCGTGCGACACGGCGCTTCACCCGCGCTCTCGATCGACGGTTCGCGACTCATGCAGCGAATCTTCGCGCTGGCCGAGGTGGGCGCCATCGACGGCGGTGGCTGCAACCGTCTCGCGCTCACCGACGCTGATCGCGACGGTCGCGACGTCGTCGTCGGATGGATGCGCGACCTCGACCTGGAGGTCGTCATCGACGCGGTCGGCAACGTTGTCGGCACGTGGAACGTCGGCTCGGGGGCCGCGGTCATGACCGGCTCGCACATCGACACCGTCCGCACCGGCGGCAAGTACGACGGCAACTACGGCGTCATCGCCGGCCTCGAAGTCATCGAAACGTGCCAGCGCGCAGGCGTGACGCCGAAGCGGCCGCTGCAGGTCGCGTTCTTCACCGACGAAGAAGGAGCGCGATTCGCGCCGGACATGCTCGGTTCGTTGGTCTACGCCGGCGGTATGACCGTCGAAGAGGCGCACGATGTGGTCAGCATCGACGGCGCCAGGCTCGGCGACGAACTCGAGCGCATCGGTTACCTCGGCAACGTGCCCTGCCCGGGCACCGTGCCGCACGCCTTCGTGGAAGTGCACGTCGAGCAAGGCCCGCTGCTCGAGGTGAACGGGGTTCGCATCGGCGCAGTCACGGGCGTGCAGGGTATTTCTTGGCAAGAAGTCACCATTCAGGGCCAGAGCAACCACGCCGGCACCACGCCGATGCACCTGCGACGCGACCCGGCGTATGCGGCGGCCGAACTCACTGTGTTCGTGCGCGGCCTCGCCACTCGTTACGGCGGCAACCAGGTCTGCACGGTCGGCAAGATCGACCTGCACCCGAACCTCACCAACGTGGTGCCCAGCCGCGCGGTGCTGACGCTCGACGTGCGCAACACGGACGAAGCCATCCTGCAGAAAGCCGAGCAAGAAATCGTCGACTTCTGTCGCGAACTCGCCGAGCGTGAGAACGTCACCGTCACTCGTCGTTCTCTCGCGCGCTTCGAACCGGTGGTGTTCGACGATCGGGTCGTCGACATCGTGGAATCGGCGGCCAAGGCCCGCGGCAACACCGTGCAGCGCATGCCGTCGGGGGCGGGTCATGACGCGCAGATGATCGCCCGCATGGCACCGACCGCGATGATCTTCGTGCCGAGTCACAAGGGTCTCAGCCACAACGTCGCCGAGCACACCGACGAAGTCGACCTCGTAGCCGGCGCGAACGTGCTGCTCGACGTGATGCTCCGACTCACGGAGACCGAGTTCTGATGCGCGGCGGATTGCGCGGCGAACCTCGCGTCGTGCGGGTGGCTGCCGCGCAGATGGGGCCGATCCAGAAAGAGCACACTCGTGACGACGCCGTCGCGCGCCTGTGCGCGCTCTTGGATCGTTCCGCCGATCTCGGCGCGCAACTCGTCGTGTTTCCGGAGCTCGCGTTGACCACGTTCTTTCCGCGGTGGTTCGTGGACGACATCACGACGGCCGACCACTACTACGAGCGCGAGATGCCGAACGCCGCCACTGCCCCGTTGTTCGAGCTCGCCAAGAAACGCCGCGTGGGTTTCTCGCTCGGGTACGCGGAGCTCACGAGCGACGGGCGACGTTTCAACACGCAGGTGCTCGTCGACCGTGACGGACGAATCGTCGCCAAGTACCGCAAGGTGCACATCCCTGGTCACGCGTCGAACGAGCCGGGCCGGCCGTTCCAGCACGCCGAGCGCTATTACTTCGAGCCGAGCGACGAAGGGTTCGGTGTGTGGGATGCTTTCGGCGGTCGCATCGGCATGATGATCTGCAACGACCGGCGCTGGCCGGAAACGTATCGCGAGATGGGTTTGCAAGGTGTCGAACTGATCCTCTGCGGCTACAACACTCCGTTGCAGTACGTGCCAGACCCGAGCCAAGACGCGCTCGCCGGATTCCACAACGGTCTCGTGATGCAGGCCGGCGCGTACCAGAACGGCACGTTCGTGGTCGGCGTCGCCAAGGGCGGCTGCGAAGAGGGCGTCGACTCGCTGGCCGAGTCGCAGATCATCGCGCCTTCAGGGGAGGTGCTCGCCAAGACCCACGGCAACGGCGACGAGGTCGTCGTGGCCGACTGCGACCTCGAGTGGTGCAAGAACTACCAGAACACGCTCTTTGACCTCGACTATTACCGCCGCCCCGAGGTGTACCGCCGGCTCACCAGCCAACGCGGACCGCGCACCAAGGCGGACGGCTCGCCGTTGGCCTAGACGTCCCGCCGACCTGCCCGGGTGGGGCAGGTCGAGCCAGGGTGGGCCGAATGCAACCGGGCATGCCCCGTCAGGGCCGGGGCGGGCATCCGTTGTGCGGCTGTGACCTCTTTGACAAACTGTAAAGGTGACGCAGTTCGTGGTGAACGGGACACCCGTCGAGGTGCGTCAACCGCACCCCCACTTGTTGTCGGCGTTGCGCGAAGAACTCAACATCACCTCCCCCAAAGACGGCTGCTCGCCGTCCGGGCAATGCGGTTGCTGCACGGTGCTGATCGACGGCAAAGCAGTCGTGTCGTGCCAGACGAGCCTGGAGAAAGTCGCGGGCAAGTCGGTCACGACGCTCGAGGGCGTCGATGCCGTCGAGCGAGAAAAGTTCTCGTCGGCGTTCGCGGCGTGCGGCGGCCTGCAATGCGGTTTCTGCATTCCCGGCATCGTCGTGCGAGCCAAAGCGCAGATCGACAAGAAGGGCTCGGCGCTCAAGCGCGAAGACATGGCGCGGCACTTGGGTGCGCACCTTTGTCGCTGCACCGGGTACGCCAAGATCCTCGAAGCCATCGAGTGCGTGGCGAAGAACGAGATTCCTGCGATGCCGCCCACGGCCGGCGTGGGTACGCGCACTCCGAAATACGAAGCCGAAGCGCTCGCGATGGGCGACCGCGGGTACATCGACGACATTCGCGTGCCCGGCATGCTGCATGCCGCCCTGCACTTCACGGGGCACGTCCGCGCCACCGTGAAGAGCATCAACGTCGAGCACGCTCGACACGCTGACGGAGTCAAGGCGGTGTACACGGCCGCCGACATTCCCGGCGAACTGATGGTCGGCATCATCTACAAGGACTGGCCGGTGATGATCCCCGTCGGCGGACGCACCTCGTACGCCGGCGACGTGCTCGCGATCGTGGTCGCCGACACTCGCCTCAACGCCCGGGCCGCGGCGAAACTGATCGAAGTCGACTACGACGTGCACACTCCCATCACCGACGTCGACGTCGCGCTCGCATCGTCCGAAGTCGCCGTGTGGCAGACGAAAGACAACGTCCTCAGCACCAGCACGTACAAACGCGGCGACGTCGAGGCGGCGTTCGCCTCCAGCACGCACGTGATCGACGAAACCTTCCAGACGCAGCGCATCGAGCACGCGTTTCTCGAACCCGAGGCGACCCTCGCGGTGCCATCAGGCTCGGGTGATACGCGAGCACTGCACGTGTACTCCGGCGGGCAAGGCGTGTGGGACGACCGTAACGACATCGCTCGCGTGCTCGCCGTCGGCAACGACCGAGTGACCGTCGAGCTCATCACCAACGGCGGTGCGTTCGGTGGTAAAGAAGACATGTCGAACCAGGCCCACGCGGCGCTCGCTGCATGGCTGCTCGACGCGCCCGTCAAGTGCGTGCTCTCGCGCGAAGAGTCGTTTCTCATGCACGCCAAGAGGCATCCCATTCGCATGCGCTACGAGATGGCGTGCGACGCCGACGGCAAGCTCACCGCGCTTCGCGTGCGCGCGGTCGGCGACTCCGGCGCATATGCGAGCGTCGGCATGAAGGTGCTGGAGCGCATGGCCGGCCACGCGAGCGGCCCGTACCACCTGCCCAACATCGACGTGGAGTCCGTCGCCGTGCGCACGAACAACCCGGTCGGCGGCGCTTTCCGCGGCTTCGGGGCCAACCAGGCGCAATTCGCGATGGAAGGCATGCTCGACCGTCTCGCCGAACGCGTCGGCATCGACGGCTGGGAAATCCGCCGTCGCAACGTGATTCGCCCGGGCATGGTGTGGGGTCCGGGTCAGATCATGGACGACGGCTGCGACGGCGCACTTGCGTGCCTCGAAGCGATCAAGCCCCACTACGACGCGGCACGCGCCGCCGGAAAGGCAGTGGGCCTCGGGCTTGGCCTGAAGAACAGCGGTCTCGGCAACGGCTTCAAAGAGATCACGAAGGCAGTGGTGCGTATCGAAGACGACGGAACCCTCGAGATTCGTCACGGCTGGACGGAGATGGGCCAAGGCATCAACACCATCGCGATCCAAGTTGCGATCGAGGAACTTGGCGAGGTCCTCCCGATCGACGCCGGCAAGATCCGCGTCGTCGTCGACACCACCCGCGAGCTCGGGCTCGGCCAGACCACGGGATCGCGCGGAACGTTGATGGGGGCCGGTGCGGTGCAGGCCGCGTGCGCCACGGCCAAAGCGGCAGGGCTCGCGCGCGGAGTCGACCACGTCGGTGAGTACCGCGTCGACTGGACCACCAAACTCGGCGACCCGAACGTGACCAACCCGATCATCCACTCCACGTTCGGCTACGCCTCGCAGATGGCCGTCATTGACCGCGTCTCCGGCAAAGTCGAGCGCGTGGTCGCCGCGCACGACGTGGGTCGCGCGATGAATCCAACGCTCTGCGAGGGGCAGATCGAAGGCAGCATCCACATGGGACTCGGTTACGCATTGACCGAAGACTTCCCCAGCGACCCGGAGACGGGCTTCCCCACCAACATGACGCTGCGCAGTCTCGGCATCCTGCGCGCAAAAGACGTGCCGCCGATGGACGTCATCCTCGTCGAGCGTCCGCAACCGAATGCGCCGTACGGAATCAAAGGCGTCGGCGAAATCGGCCTGGTGCCCACCGCTGGTGCCGTGGCCGCCGCACTGCACGACTTCGACGGCCAGTGGCGCACGACGCTGCCGATGCGCCGCGGCGGGGACGACGACGAATGAGCACCGCGTCCGCGACCCACACCGACACACACAGCGTGACGCCGGGGCTGGTCAACGCGCATCACCACTTGTACTCCGCACTCGCCCGCGGCATGCCGGCACCACGGGGTACGGCCACGAATTTCCCGCACATGTTGGAACTGGTGTGGTGGCGTCTCGACGCTGCGCTCGATCTCGACACCATCTACTGGTCGGCAAAGCTCGGGGCGCTCGAAGCAGTGCTCGCCGGCACCACCTGCATCGTCGACCACCACGAGTCGCCGAATGCCATCGAAGGTTCGCTCGAGACGATCGACCGGGCCTGCAACGAGGTCGGTGTCAGGGTGCGGGCGTGTTACGGCGCCACCGACCGCTGGGCCGACGACGGTTCGTTGCACCAGAAGGTGTCACCGCTCTCTGCGATGACCAAGGGCGCCCGGCGCGGCCTCGAAGAATGCGAGCGCCACGTGCGCTCGGGCAAGCGTGGCATGGTCGGTCTGCATGCGGCGTTCACGTGCAGCGACGAAACGATCTCCGCCGCCGCAGACCTGGCAGCGAAGCTGAAGGTCGGCGTGCACGTGCACGTGGCCGAAGCCATCGATGACGCGCAAGCTGCCGCGCGGCTCGCCCCGCACGCCACCGCCGACTGGCTCATCGTGCACGGCGTGCACCTCGACCGCGCGTTGCCCGGCAGACTCGCCCACAACCCTCGCTCCAACATGAACAACGGCGTCGGCTACGCCAAACCCACTACCCGGCCCAACACCGTGGTGCTCGGGTCTGACGGCATCGGATCCGACATGTACGAAGAAGCCCGACTCGCTTACGTACGCTTGCGCGAGTTCGACCAAACGGCGACGCCCGACGTGGTGGCCGGATGGCTCGACAACGCCCGAAACTTCTTCCCCGAATCCAAGAGCGATCGCGTGACATGGCGTTACCCGCAAGCCGGCAACTCCTGGCACGCCGCCTTCACCACCGGCATGCGAGTGGAGCGAGTCGAAACTGCCGACGCCGAAGGATCGCGCATCGTCGTTGACCGCGGCACCACCACGCTGGTCGACGAACACGAAGTTCGAGCGAAGGCCGCCGAAGCCGCCGCCCGTTTACACCGTCGAATGGAGGACCTGTAACCATGGCCGCACGAGTCGCGTTGTACCTGCAAGATGCCCATCCGCTGCGCGAGGGCATGGAGTTCGCCAAGTACGCCGAAGCCAAGGGCTTCGAAGCCGTGTGGCAAGCCGAGAGTCGTCTCGTGCGCGAAGCCACCGTGCCGATGGCGGCGTTCGCCTCAGTCACGACGAAGTTGAAGGTCGGCTCCGGTGTCGTCGATTGTTGGAGCCGCAACCCGGCACGTCTCGCGGCGACCTTCAGCACTCTCGACGACCTCGCGCCGGGTCGCGTGCTGCTCGGCATCGGTGCGTGGTGGGACCCGCTGGCCAAGAAAGTCGGCATCGACCGCAGCAAGCCGTTGCGCGCGATGCGGGAGATCGTCACTGCGGTCCGGGCGCTCTTGAACAACGAAACCGTCACGATGCACGGTGAGTTCGTGCATCTCGACGGTGTCGAGCTGGACTACGTCTACCAAGAACGCCGCAAGAAGGACGTGCCGATCTACATCGGTGCGACCGGCATGCAGATGATGGAGCTCACCGGCGAGATTGCCGACGGCGTGGTGCTCAACTATCTCGTCTCCCCCGAATACAACGCCCAAGCATTGGAAGCCCTGGCGAAGGGCGCGGCGAAGGCGGGTCGCTCGCTCGATTCGATCGACCGGCCGCAGCTCGTGGTGTGCAGCGTGCACGAGGACCGCAAGACTGCGCTCGACATGGCGCGACAGATGGTGACGCAATACCTCGGCCAGCAGCCGCACATCATGAAGGCCTCCGGCGTGCCGCAGACGCTGCTCGACAAGGTCGGCAGCGTGCTCACGTGGCCGGCGACCCACGAGCAAGTGGTCGCGGCGTCCAAGTTCGTGCCGGACGAGATCGTTCAGATGCTCACCGCCAGCGGCACCCCCGCCGACGCCCGCGCCCAGGTCGAGCACTACATGCGCAACGGTTGCACGTGCCCGATTCTCTACCCGCTCGGCGACGTGCGCGCGATGATCGACGCCTTTTCCGGCTGGAGCCCGAAACTGTGACGGTCATCAACGCCACCTCGCTCGAGCAGGCGCTGCAGGCATTGCGCGACCTTCCAGGCGCGCGCATCGTGCAGGGTGGCACCGACCTGATGGTCGAAGTCAACTTCAACCGCACGAAGGTGGACGACGTCGTCGCCTTGCGTCGAGTGAACGAACTCAAGCGATGGCACGTCGACGAAGACGCGCGAACAATCCGCATCGGCGCCGGCGTTCCCTACGCGGAGATGGAGCGCTCTCCCCTGCGCGAGCACGTGCCGGCCCTCGCGCAGGCGGCGCGCACCGTGGGCTCGCCGCAGATACGGGCGGCGGGTTCGTTGGGCGGCAACCTCGGCACCTGCTCGCCCGCTGGCGACGGGTTGCCGGTCTTGAGCGCGCTCGACGCGACCGTCCACCTGCAGAGTCTGGGCGGCTCCCGTGACCTTTCGGTGCACGAGTTCATGCTCGGAGTGAAGAAGAACGCTCGTCGCCCGGACGAAGTGATCGTCGCCGTGACGTTGCCGCTGCTCGAGGGTTTTCAGGGGTACGCAAAAGTGGGCACGCGAAACGCCATGGTGATCTCCGCCGCCTCGGCGTGCGTGGTGCACGATCCTCGCGGAGGCTCGGTGCGGGTGGCCCTCGGCGCGGTCGCACCGACGGTAGTGCGTGCCCGCAACGCAGAGTCGTGGCTGGCCGCACAGACGAACCTTCGCGACACCCTCACGGTGTCGGCGAACCTCGCCCGCGAGTTCGGCCAACGAGCCGCCGCAGAATGCTCGCCGATCGACGACCATCGCTCCACCGCTTCGTACCGACGCCACGCCGTCGCGGTGCTCGTCGAACGACTGTTGTTGCGCGCCAACGACCACCAGAAAGAGACACCGCGATGAGCAACGAGTTCTATCGACTCACCGTCAACGGCATCGAGCACGAAGTGCAGGACGCGTGGGCCGGCGAGAGCCTGCTGTACGTGTTGCGCGAGCGACTCGGACTTCCCGGCACCAAAGGCGCATGCGAACAGGGAGAGTGCGGGTCGTGCACCGTACTGATGGACGGCGAGGCGGTTTGCTCGTGCCTTGTCATGGCGGCCACCGCCGTCGAAGCCGAGATCACCACGGTGGAGGGTCTCTCGGTCGACGGCGAACCCACCGACGTGCAGCAGTCGTTCGTCGAAGCCGGCGGCGTACAGTGCGGCTTCTGCACACCCGGATTGATCGTCGCGGTGCACCATTTGCTCGATCGCAACCCGAACCCGGGAGAACTGGAGATCAAAGAGGCGATCAGCGGCAACATCTGCCGTTGCACCGGCTACGGACGCATCTTTGCGGCCGTCGAACAGGCCCGCGACCAGCGTCGTGCGGCAGAAGCGCACTAGCAGCGAGGAAGCGTCCGTATGGCAACAGCAACTTCCACCAAGCAGCGCGACGGTCTCGGCGCGTCGGCTCTGCGCCCTGACGGCATCCCCAAGGTGCAGGGTCGCTTCGCCTTTTCCTCTGACGCCTGGGCCGACAACATGCTGTGGGGTGCCACTCTGCGAAGCCCGCACCCGCACGCCCGCATCCGCTCGATCGACGTGTCGGCCGCGCTGGCGATCAACGGGGTCAGCGCCGTCATCACCGCCGACGACGTGCCGGGCAAGCTCACCTACGGATTGATCGCGAGCGACCAACCGGTCTTTGCTCGCGACGTCGTTCGCTATGCCGGCGAACCAGTCGCCGCCGTCGCGGCCGACCACCCCGAGACGGCCCGTCGTGCGCTCGCCGCGATCAAGGTCGACTACGAAGTACTCGCTCCCCTGGTCGACGCCGAATCGGCGATCGACGGCTCGTTCCCGTCGATTCATCCTGACGGCAACGTCATCCGGCGCCAGAAGATCGTGCGCGGTGACCAGAACTTCGTCGGAGACGTCGTCGTCGAAGGTACCTACGAGATTGGCATGCAAGACCAGGCCTTCCTCGGTCTCGAGGCAGCGCTGGCGCTCCCCGACGACGACGGCTCGGGTGTCGAGCTGTTCGTCGCCACTCAGTGGTTGCACGAAGACCAGAAGCAGATCGCGGCATGCCTCGACCTGCCGGTGGATCGCGTGCGACTCACGCTCGGCGGTGTCGGCGGCGCTTTCGGCGGACGCGAGGACATCAGCCTGCAGGTGCATTGCTGCTTGCTCGCGCTCGTGACGAAGCGACCGATCAAGATGCAATACGGTCGCGAAGAGTCGTTCTACGGCCACATTCACCGTCATCCCGCGAAGATCTTCATGCGTCACCACGCCGATCGCGACGGCACGCTGCGCCGCGTCGAAGCGCGCGTCGTGCTTGACGGCGGCGCCTACGCGTCCACGTCGTCGGCGGTGCTCATCAACGCGGTCACGCACATGCAGGGCCCGTACAAGTGCGAGATCGCCACGGTCGACGGTTACGCCGTCCGCTCGAACAACCCGCCGTGCGGCGCGATGCGCGGCTTCGGTGTGGTGCAAGCCTGTTTTGCGCACGAGTCGCAGATGGACAAACTGGCCGACGCCTGCGGACTCTCGCCGGTCGACGTGCGGTTGAAGAACGCCATGCAGACCGGCGACAAGCTCATCACCGGCCAAGTCGTGGAGAGCGTGGCCCCGGTCGCCCGTTGCATCCGCGAGACGGCGGCGCTCCCGATGCCCGATCCCTTGCCGGAGAACCCCGACCCGCTCATGATTCCCGGCGGCTCAGGGCTCACCGCCCAGCGCGGCAACATCCGCCGTGGCGTCGGCTGGGGTGTCTCGATAAAGAATCTCATGTACAGCGAAGGTTTCGACGACTACGCCACCGCACGCTGCCGACTGGCTGACGGTGTCGCCACGTTGCAGTTCGCGACCGCCGAAGTCGGCCAAGGTTTCGTCGTGCTCGCCCAGCAGATCGCGAGAACCGTTCTCGGTGTCGACACCGTGCTGCTCGAGCCGATTTCCACCGCCATCGGCAGCGCCGGCAGCACTTCTGCGTCACGCCAGACGTGGATGAGCGGCGGAGCCGTCGACGGCGCGTGTCGGCGGGTTCGCGAGGAGCTCTTTCAGCGCGTCGCTGACGCCAACGGGCTCGATCCCCTGCGCCTGGCGATCGACGGCACCGACGTGGTCGACACGATGGGCAGCTTGCGAGTGCCGGTGGCGCAGGCCAGCCGTGGCGTGGTGTTCGACCACACGTTCGAGCACCATCATCGCGCGACCGAAGAACTCGATGAAAACGGACAAGGCAACTGTCACGTCGCGTTCGCTTTCGTGGCGCACCGCGCGGTGGTCGACGTCGATCCTGACCTCGGTTTGGTGAAGGTCGTGCAGGTCGCCACTGCCCAAGACGTGGGTCGCGTGCTCAACCCGCTCGCTGCCATCGGTCAGCTCGAGGGTGGCATCGCTCAGGGTCTCGGCCTCGCGGTGATGGAAGAGATCGTGCTGCGCGACGGCAAGATGCGCAACCCGTCGTTCACCGACTAC
>DAIPHP010000023.1:12003-17857 GCA_036771295.1 Ilumatobacteraceae bacterium | reverse complement strand
CGCGGCAGCGGCATCGTCGGCCACCTGGCGATCGACATCGGTGACGACGTGTGGACCGGCCATCACGTCTACATCACCGACCAAAACCACGGGTACGAGGACGTCACCCGGCCGATATCAAAACAATCTCAACCCGAAAAGCCGGTGCGCATCGGCGACGGCTCGTGGCTCGGCACGGGCACCGTCGTGCTGCCGGGCGCCACGATCGGCAAGCACGTGGCAGTCGGGGCGAACTCCGTCGTCACGGGCGAACTGCCCGACTTCAGCGTCGCAGTCGGCGCTCCGGCGCGGGTGATAAAGCGGTACGACGCGACGTCGGGCTGGCGGCCTGCCGACGAGTTCCGCGGCTGATCAAACGGACAGGTCGATCGGCGGCGCGCAAGCCGGCATGCGGTTGTCACCGGCGAAGGTGGCGATGCGCTCGGCGAGCGGCAAGCCCTCGAACGTGGTTTCGGAGAACGGCGAATTGTCGCCGCGCCGCAACTGATCGGTGTAGGCCCGACGGTCTGCGACGTACGTGTCGTAGTCGGCCAACCAGAGCGGGATGAGCGCCTGGCCCTTGGCATCGGTCGGCAACGTCTCGCGCAGGTCGTCGAGCATCCGCTGCAATGTGTCGGTTGCTTTGTCGACCAACTCCGCTCGTTGCGCGAGGCCGCCGGTGGTGGGGTCGTCGATCAATCGATAATCGGCTAGCGCGATGCGCTCGTCTTCGGCGATCTGGCATCGAGCGTTGGCACGCTGCGTCCACGCTTGGTCACCGATTTTGTTGACGGCTTCCTTCGACGCAAAGACGAACGCGTACACCCACATTGCCGCAATGGCGAGGCAGATAACTGACAGAATGATCGTTCCGACACGCCGCATGATTTCCGAGACGCTACCCCTGACCGCAGAGCCGAACCGCTTCGTTCGGGCCAAGAACCTGATGGTGGCGATGGTCAGTTTTCACAAGGGCTACTTCTTCACTGCGGTATCAGGTGCGGCAGTGTTCGCTGTCGCCACCGTGCTTTCGTCGTACGGCGTGAAACTGCTGATCGACGACGTGATCCTGCCCGCATTCGAAGCAGGCAGCGTTGGATTCGGCACGTGGCTTGCGACGTCGCTGATCGTGATCGTCATCGGCCTGGTGCGCGCGGCCGGCGTGGTGGTGCGACGCTCGTTCGCCGGTCGAGCGAGCTCGACGACCGCCAAGACGATCGCCGACAAGGTGCTGCGCCATCTCATGCAGCAGCCGCCCAGCTGGCACCGAAGCCGCATGACCGGCGACGTGGCGGCGCGTGCCAGCGTCGACACCGACGCCGCGACGCAGATTCTCAACCCGATGCCGTTCTCGTCGTCGGTGATCGTGCTGCTCGTGGTCTCGGGCATCTGGCTGATCGCCACCGACGCGTGGTTGGGCTTGTTCGCCTTCCTCGTGTTTCCGGTGATGCTGGTCGTGAACATCCTGTATCAGCGCAAGGTGGACAGTTATTACCGCACCGCGCAAGACGAGCTCGGGGCGCTCTCCGAAGCCGCGCACGAGAGCTTCGACGGCGTGCTCGTGGTGAAGGCGTTCGGCGCCGAGGAGCGAGAAACCGAACGGCTCGCGGTGATCTCGCGGCGTCTGCGCCAAGCACGAAAAACGGCCATCGGCCTGCGCAGCACGTTCGAGTCGGTCATCGATGCCACGCCTTCGCTGGTGAACATCGCCATCATCGCCCTCGGCGCGATTCGCGTGCGAGATGGCGCAATGACGGTGGGCGAATTGTCGGCGTTCGTTTTCTTGTTCACCCTGGTGTCGCTGCCGTTGCGAATCGTGAGCTTCCTGTTCTCCGAACTGCCGCATTCCGCGAGCGGATGGGACCGCGTCAAACAAGTGCTCAACGAACCGTTACAAGCCCAGCCTCGACGACGCATCGAGCGCTCGACCGATGCGATGGTCGAACTCGTCGACGTGACTGCGTCGCACGTGGCCGGCACCCCGGCGTTGCGCGGAGCCAACTTGCGCATGCCCCGGGGCCGCACGGTTGCCGTGGTAGGTGCGACCGGATCGGGCAAGACGACGCTGTTGCACGTGATTGCGGGACTCGTCGCCGTCGACTCGGGCACCGTGCGACTCGGCACGACACGAGTGGGCTTGGTGTTCCAAGAGGCTTTTCTTTTCGCCGAGTCGCTTCGATACAACCTCACGCTCGGGGCCGAAGTGCCCGAGGAACGCATTCGCCGGGCGTTGCGCACAGCGGCCGCCGAACAGTTCGTCGACGAACTGGGCGTCGGTCTCGACACCGAACTGGGTGAGCGTGGCGTCAGTTTGAGCGGCGGACAACGACAACGCCTCGCCTTGGCGCGGGCGCTCGCCGTGGGCAGCGAGCTGCTGTTGCTCGACGACACCACGTCGGCGCTCGACCCTGCCACCGAGGCGTTGGTGCTGACGAACCTCCGGTCGCTGCACGACGAGCTGAGCACGATCGTGGTGGCGTCACGACCGTCGACGATCGCGCTCGCCGACGAAGTGGCGTTCATGTCAGAGGGGCGCATCGTCGCAGCAGGCCCGCACGACCGCCTACTTGCGACGAACTCCGAGTACCAGACGCTCATCCAAGCCTTTGAACACGACCGGCAGGCTGACGATGCTCACTGACGACGTCACACAAGAGGTCCGCCGCCGCGGCGCGGTGGACACCATCCGACAGGGCATCGCTGAGGCACCGGCGCTCGGCCGCGGTCTCGCGTTCACTTTCGTGCTCGCTCTGTTCGGGGCGGCGGGGCGCGTGACGATTCCGATCGTCATCCAACAATCGATCGACAAAGGTTTCGTCGACGGGGGAGTGCGACTCGACTTCATTTTCCGTGCCTGCTCGATCGCTTCCGTGATCGTGCTGCTCGCGGCGGCATGCCAGCGCATGGCGGTGTTCCGCCTGGGCACCTCGGCGGAAGAGGGGCTGTACGGGTTGCGGGTGCGGTTGTTCGACCACATCCATCGACTGAGCCTCGCCGACCAGAACGACGAGCGTCGCGGCGCGCTGGTGGCCCGCGTCACGAGCGACATCGAGACGCTCACGATGTTCTTCGCCTGGGGAGGACTGGCGTGGATGCTCGACCTTTCGCTCATGTTCGTGGTCGCGTGCGTCATGATCGCCTACGACTGGGTGCTGGCGGTCGTGGCGTTCGCGGTGGTGGCACCGCTCATCATCGTGCTGCGCCTCGTGCAACGTCGCCTGGTGCGCGCGTACGACCGCGTGCGCGAAGGCAACGCCACGATGCTTTCGTCGATCAGCGAGACGGTGTCGGGCGTGGAGACGCTGCAGGCATACGACGCAGTCGAGCCGGCGTTGCAGCGCGTCGAAACCACCACGCAGAAACGCGCGAAGGCGTCGATTCGTGCCGGCTTTCTCGGAGCATTGCTGTTTCCTTCGGGCGAGGTGTTCAGCGTGTTCACGGTGGTGGCGGTGGTCGGCATCGGCGTGTGGCGTGGCGACGCAGCCGGGCTCACCGCTGGCTCGCTCGTCGGCTTCATGTTCCTCACGTACCGGTTTCTCGAGCCCATCGCCGAGTTCACCGAGGTGATCGACCAGACGCAGACCGCCGTCGCCGGACTGCGGCGCGTGCTGGGCATTCTCGACACTCCCATCGGGCCGCCTCCGGCCACCAACCCGGTTCCGCTGCCCGCCGGCCGGCTCGGGGTGGCGCTGCACGACGTGACGTTCGCGTACGAACCGCGCGACGACGAACCGGCGATGAACGTGCTGACTTCGCTGACGCTGACGATCCCGCCGGGGCAGCACGTGGCGCTCGTCGGCGAGTCGGGCGCCGGCAAGACCACCATCGCGCGGCTCGTGGCCCGCTTGGCCGACCCGACGAAAGGACGCATCACCATCGGCGCAGTAAACGTGAAGCATGTTGCCAACGACGACCTTCGCCGCCGGCTCACCGTGGTGCCGCAAGAGCCGTTCTTGTTCGCCGACACGATCGCCTACAACCTGCGTTTCGCCAAACCCGACGCCACCGACGACGAGCTGAAGAACGCCGTTCGACGGCTCGAGCTCGAAGACTGGGTCGACAGCCTCGCCAACGGGCTCGACACCCAAGTCGGCCAGCGCGGCCAGGCCCTCGCCGCCGGCGAGCGCCAGATGGTGGCGCTCTTGCGGGCGTCGCTGGTGAGCCCGGACGTGCTGATCCTCGACGAAGCGACGTCGTCGGTCGACGCGCTCACCGAGGTGCGGCTCGCGCGTGCGTTGCGCAAACTGTCGGAAGGCCGCACGACCATTTCGATCGCCCACCGTCTGTCGACGGCGGCCCGCGCCGACCGTGTCGTGGTGTTGGCGTACGGTCGAGTCGTGGAAGACGGTTCACACGAGGCATTGATGGCCAAAGAGGGCGAATACCGGCGAATGTACGACGCCTGGCTCGCGGCGACCAAGGCGTGAGCATGCGCCGGCGTCTGGCTTTCGGCGTCCTGTCGCTGTTGGTGTTCTCCACGCTGGTTGGGTGCGGCGACGAATCGCCCGGTGAAGCCTGCGCACGCGGACCGTTGTTCTCCAGTTCTCGACAACGAGCCGAACGCGCGGTGAGCGAGCTTGACCGAACGACCACGATCGAACTGGAAGAGTCGGTGACCGCCCTCGTCGATCAGCTGCTGCTGTTGCGCGAGATCTCCCCGCGTGACCTTCGCGACTCGCTGGGTGTGTTGCTCGCCGCGTACGGCCAGCTCGTCGTCGCCCTCGACGACGTGTCGTGGAACCCCGAGGTGGCGAACAACGACCCCGCGGTGTCCGCCGCGCGTGCGGCGTTCGCCGAAACCTCCGTGGCGCAGGCAGTCGACGAAGTAACGCAGTTCTACGCCCAACAGTGCGAGCTCGCGATCGGGGAGAGCAACCCGCTGTTTGCGATCACCGGCACCACGTTGCCGTTGCCCGATTCTGGCGACGAAGCGAGCCTTGACGCCGCCGAGGACCCTGGGGTGACCCCCGGCGAGCTGCAAGCTGTCGGGTTCTTGATCGGAGAGACGTACGGAGTGGCGCTCGTGGCACAAGAAGCCGAGTGCGTGGCGCGCTCACTTGGCACGACGTTTTCCGACGCCAACGACATCGACGTGAACGACGAGCAGTACTTTGCTCTCGTCGTGGAGACGTTCGTCTCCTGCGGCGTCACGACGCCGCCGACCACCACACCCGAGAACTAGCCTCACTCGCTGTGCAACTCACGCTCATTCGTCACGCCGAACCGGAGTGGGTGCGCGAAGGCCTGAGCCAGGACAATCCTCCGCTCACCTCGCGCGGCCATCGCCAGGCTCGGCGACTCGCCGACCGTCTCGAGTCAGAGCACTTTGATCACGTCTACGTCTCGCCACTGTTGCGTGCGCGCCAGACTGCGGCGCCGATTCTCGACGCTCAGCGCCGCGGCGAAGTGATCGAGCCGTGGCTCGAGGAGATTCGCAGCCCCATCTGGCAGGGCAATCCGGCCGAGAAAGCAGAAGCGGCGTACCGCGAGGAAAAGCGGCGTCCGGCGCTCGACCGCTGGAAAGGGCTCGAGGGCGGTGAACCCGTCAACGATTTCACGAAGCGCATCCACCGAGGCGCCAACGAGTTCCTGGCCGAGCGCGGCATCTACCGCATCGAGCACGAGTTGCCGGTGTGGCACATCGAGGAGCCGGGCGACCGCCTTGCGTTCGTGGCGCACGCCGGCACCAACAGCGTGTTCATCTGCCACCTGCTCGGATTGTCCCCGACCCCGTGGGAGTGGGAACGATTCGTCATCGGGCACGCGTCGATCAGCCGACTTGAGGCGCTCAAGTTGGGCGACGGTTACACGTTCAGTCTCACGCGACTGGCGGACAACTCGCACTTGGCGTCCGAAGACCACACCTACTGATCGC
>DAIPHP010000023.1:0-11903 GCA_036771295.1 Ilumatobacteraceae bacterium | reverse complement strand
CTGATCGCTCACACTGATCCGCGAGAGGTGCCGACGGCCTCGCTGATCGCTCACACTGATCCGCGAGGCGACGTGGTTCTCACATCGCGCCGCCTCGCGGTCAGCGGTCCGCTCGTGCGTCGTCACGCACGGTCGGGACGTCGGGCGTCACGCCCTCATCACTACGGCTGCGGGAGCGGCTCCGTGATGTGGCAGGCATTGACTGCCGCAACGATTGGTGTCGGGTCGATGGCCGCGCCACCGAACGGGTGCACCTCGAAGTGCAGGTGCGGGGTCGTGGTGTTGCCGGTGGCACCGTTGGTGCCAAGAATCTGACCGGCCTTCACCACGGTGCCCGGGACGATGTTCGGCGCGATCGTGTCGAGGTGGGCGTAGAAGAAGTACGTGCCGTCGGCGGTGGTGAGACGCACACCGTTGCCGGTGAGCGACGCGTTGTTGTACACCTTGGTGATCGTGCCGTCGACCACGGCGTAGATGAGGTTGCCCTTCGGGGCGATGATGTCGACACCCTCGTGGCGACGCGAGCCGCGGGACTCCTGCCAGGTGTTGGTGAACGAGCAACGACCCTGCACCGGGAAGACCTTGATCGTCGGGATGCCGAGCGACTCGAGCGACGGGATCAAGCCGAGGGCCTGGGCGGTCGGGTAGTCGACGGCCTGCGACGGGTTGAGCCCGCGAGCGCTCTGGAAGTTGCCGAGCGCGATCGAGGTGGCGAGACCGAACACGCCGTCAGCGCCGCCCTTCACTTCGACGCCGTTGTTGATCAACGTCTGTTGCACGAGTCGCACCGACTCGCTGCGCTCGCCACGACGCGGTAGCGAGTTCACGTTCAGCTGCGTCACCGCGGCGGTCGGTTGAGCAGCCGGAGCGACGGCGATCGGTGCCGACACCTGGGCCGGGGCGGTCACCGGCTGAGCGACCGGCTTCACCGTCTGCGTGACAGGCTTGGCCACCGGGGCTGCGACGGGCGCCGGCGGCGCGACATCGACGAGACCCAGCGAGAACGCAGTCGCCCAGTCGAGCGTGCGCGTGACCGGCAGACCCTTGCGGCTCTGGTAGGTGCCGAGGGCGATCGTGGTGGCAAGACCGAAGGTGGCATCGGCGCCGCCCTTGACTTCCACGCCGTTGTTGATGAGCGCCTGCTGCACCGACCACACGGCGTCGCCGGTCTGGCCGGCTTTCGGCAACGTGTCGGGGGTAAGGCGAGCGACGGTCAAGAGACCAAGGAAGCGGGCGGTCGGTTCGTCGACCACACCGGTGACGCGAAGGCCGACGGCCTTCTGCAAGTTGCGCAGGGTGGCCTGGGTGCGGGCGGAAAACACGCCGTCGACGCCACCCTTCAGGGTGAAGCCGCGCACGACCATGGCCTGCTGCAGGCGCACGACGTCGTCGCTCTGGTCGCCGAGTACTGGCGCACCGTTGGCGGGCGTGACGCTTGAGGTCGCCGAGGCCGGAGCCGCGGAGGCCGCAGCCGGGGCAACGCCCTGCGCGCTGAGACCGATGATGATGGAAGTGGCGATTGCGGTGAGAACCATTGCTGTTGCTCCCTGGTGAGATCCGCAGAAGGGATCGGCCCAGGCGGGGGCAACTTGAGGAAAATCTCACGGAAACAGGTAGTGTGAACGCTCTGCGTGGTCATACCCCGCATGGAGTGAGAGCGCCGTGACGCAGGGTGAGGGTGTGGACTGTCGGTGGGCTAGTCGAGCACTTCGTAGCGCCGGGCGGCCAGCAGCCAGCCGGCCTGGGTGCGTTCGTAGCGATCGTGCAGGGTGGCGATTCGCGACCCGAGGGCACCACTTTTTCGCTGGTAGCGCTCGGTCACGGTGACTCGCCCGGTGGCGTTGCCGGCGGTCTCGTCGACGCTGAACACAACGACCTCGGGGCTCTGCAGCGTCCAACGATCGGCGGAGTAGTGCTTGGCGAAGGTCTCGGCGAGTTGGTCGGTGCCTTTGGCGTGCGACCCGTCGGACATCTGCAACTCACCCGACGCCGACCAGTGAGCCAGCCACGTGGCGGCGTCGCCGCGCAGTTGCGCGTCGGCGACCACGGCGAGCAACTGGCGCAAGGCGGCGTCGGTGATGGCGGTCGGGGCCGCGCCGGTAGGTGCGATCGACCCGTTCGCACCCGAGGTGCTCGTCGGTCGTGGCGCGGACGGTTTGGCGCTTCGTCGACCGTCTCGGATGTCGTCGGGGGAGAGCCCGGTCTCGAACGCCGCCAGGGCGCGGAGCGTGCGCATCAGCTCTTTTCGCTTCACCACACCTTCGTGCGCGGCGAACTGCACCGCGAGGCCGTCGATCATCGCGGTGATCCGCATGGCCGATTGCCGAGGCTGGTCGCAGCGAAACTCGCCGGTTTCGTTGCCGCGCCGCAATACTCGCTCAAGAAACGCGATCGACTGCTCGTCCAATTGCTGGCTGATGCTCTTCATCAACGGGTTTCGCAGCGCCTCGCCCCAGGCGTCAATCCACAGCATCCACTCGACGTCGTCGCTGCCTTCGGGCACGTAACTCTCGATGAGTCGCCACAACTGCGCTGTCGCCGATTGGCCGAGTTCGATGTCGCGCTCCATCTCCGCCAAGTCCTTGCGCGAGTAGTACTCGAACGCCGCGGCCAGCAACGCCTCCTTGCTGTCGAAGTGGTAGTGGATCAGGCTGTTCGACACGTTGAGCCGTTTGGCGACGTCGGCGACACGCGTGCCCGCAAAGCCACGCTCGATGACCACCTCGCACGTTGCCTCGAGAATCTCGACGCGGCGCGCCTCGACGGCGTATTTCTTCACGCTCGTCCGACCTGGGTTGCGTACTTCTTCACGAGGTGACAATACTCACCGAGTCACGTGGCGCTCGTTGTGAGACGCCCGCAGGCGTGGTGCGTAGCGTCGTACGCATGAGCACGGCGTCGGCGGCACCCACCCGCCGAAGCATCAGCCTGCGGCGGTACCGACTGATCGCCTGGCTGGCGTTCGCCTCGCTGTACGTGATCATCGTGACGGGCTCACTGGTACGGCTCACGGGCTCCGGGCTGGGTTGTGTCGACTGGCCGGCGTGCAACGAAGAGCGATTCGTCGACGTCTCCACGCCGCACGCCGCCATCGAGCAATTGAACCGCCTCTTCACCGGTGTGGTGGCCGCCAGCGTCATCGCGGCGATGCTCGCGGCTTTGTTCGTGCGTCCGCGCAGTCGCCGCACCGTGCAACTGGCGTTGCTGCTGGTGGCAGGAACGGTCGGACAAGTCGTGCTGGGCGGCATCGTCGTGTTGACGGGCCTGCATCCGCTCTCCAACATGGGGCACTTTCTGTTGTCGATCGCGCTCATGGCGTGGGCGTTCTGGCTGGTCGACGCCGTCTCCAAGCGCGGACTCGAAGAAGCGACGACGTACTCGTCGCGTGACTATTGGCGGTCGCTCGCGACGCGCGCGTCGTGGTCGCTCTCGCGCGGACCGCGCACCGCAACCTTGAGTCGCGTCGTGGCACTCATGACCTTGGTGGCGATCGTGACGGGCACCGTGGTGACGGGCACGGGCCCTCACGCGGGTGACGAGTCGTCGCCGCGGTTTGATTTCTCCATCTCGCACGTCGCTCGAATCCACGGCGGTTCGGTGCTCGTCACCGTGGCGCTAGCGGTGGTGCTGGGTCTTCTGTTGCGTCGCGATGGCGCGAGTCGCGACATGCAGAACGCGTTCGAGGCGTTCTTGTTCCTGGCGGTGTTGCAGGGGGGTGTCGGCTACCTGCAGTACTTCACGGGGGTACCCGTGTTGCTCGTTGCAATCCACATCGCGCTGAGCGTGGCGGTGTGGCTGGCGGCGTTGAATCTGGCGACGACCGCACGCCGAGGTATTCGCGCCACATCGATTGGGGTCGCCGCGGAGCCTGTGGCACACTGAACGGGTGCCGTTGAGGGGTTGGCGAGCCTGGATCACCCTGGCTCTCGCCGTGCTCGGCGTGATGTCGGGGGCCCAGACCGCCGCGGCTCAGATTTCCGACGACCTCGGCGTCATCGGCCAGCTGCAGTACCAGGACGCCAATGGCAACAAGGTCTTCGTCGAGGGCGTCGACTTGTCAATCGACGACGTCGGCGGTGCGACTACCGACAAAGACGGCAGTTTCCGTATTCCGGTGGAAGCACCCGGCGAGTACACCATCAACATCGACATAGCGACTCTGCCCGCCGGGGTCACCCTGCGGGATCCCGATCGATCGTCACTGCAGGTCATCGTGAGCGAGAACGGCGACCAGCGCATCATCTTCCCGTTGGTGTCGAGCGAGGCCGGCGCGGTGGCCAACGCCGCAGCCTCGGCGAGCGAAGGCAACTGGTCGGTACGTCGCGTGAGCCAGTTGACGCTGGAAGGCATCAAGCTGGGCCTGTACCTCGCGATGGCCGCGATCGGACTATCGCTCATCTTCGGCACCACGGGTTTGGTGAACTTCGCGCATGCCGAACTCATCACGTGGGGCACCTTGATGGCCTACTTCTTCAACATCTATGGATTGGTGGGTTTCCTGGGCTTCATGAGCGGCTGGCCGGCGCCGTTTGGCGGAGGAGTGAACTTCATCATTGCCACGATCTTCAGCATGGTGATGGGAGGCGTGTTGGGTTATGTACTCAATCGCGTGATCTTCCGAACGGCGCGAAACACCGGTGTGTCGTTGCTGGCACAGATGGTGATGACGATCGGTCTTTCCATTTTCTTGCGCTATGTGTACCTCTATTTCTTCGGTGGTCGATACCGCTCCTACGGCGACTACGCATCGCAACGCGCCAACAGTTTCTTGGGCATGGAGCTCACCACGCGCGACGCGCTGGCGATGCTCGTCTCGGTGATCGTGCTACTAGGCGTCGGTATCGGCCTTACCCGCACACGAATGGGTCGCGCCATGCGCGCCGTGAGCGACAACAAGGATCTCGCCGAGTCGTCCGGCATCGACGTGGAGAAGGTGATTTCTCAGGTGTGGATCTTCGGCGGAGCACTCGCCGCACTCGCCGGCACGTTCTTCGGCTTCGACCAAGTGAAGTGGGACATGGGAACCCGCATCCTGCTGCTCGTCTTTGCGGCAGTCACCTTGGGCGGTCTTGGCACGGCGTTTGGCGCGCTCGTTGGGGCGCTCATCGTGGGCATTGCCATCAATTGGTCGACGCTCGTCATCGATAGCGAACTGAAGAACATGACGGCCCTCGTCGTCCTGATCTTTGCGTTGCTGCTGCGACCACAGGGCATTCTCGGCAAGAAACAAAGGATCGGCTGAGCATGGACTGGGGCTTCATCCTCGAACGCACGTTCTCGGCCATGATCGGTCCAGAAGTGATGATCTACGCCCTGGCAGCGGTCGGTCTCAACGTGCACTTCGGGTACACGGGACTCATGAACTTCGGTCAAGTCGGTTTCATGGCCGCGGGCGCATACGGCGTCGGTGTCACGGTGTTCTGGCTCGACTGGAGCTTCTGGATCGGCATTCTGTTCGTGTTCGTGTATGCCGCAGTATTGGCATTGTTGCTCGGCATTCCCACGCTGCGTTTGCGTGCCGACTACCTCGGCCTGGTCACCATCGCCGCTTCGGAGACGATCCGGCTCCTTGCCCGCTCGCGCGTGATGAAGCCCGTCACTGGCGGCGTGGAAGGCATCGACAAGTTCGCCGAGCCGTTCTACAACCTGAGCCCGTTCGAATTGGGCAAGTTCTACTCGCTCGGGCCGTTCAAGTACCTCGGCCGAGACGTGTGGGTGCTGATGGTCGGCTGGACCGTGCTGATTCTCGTCACGCTGATGGTGCAGCAGTTGATGCGCTCCCCGTGGGGTCGCACCTTGCGCGCGATTCGCGAGGACGAAGACGCCGCCCGCGCGCTGGGCAAGAACGCGTACTACTACAAGATGCAGTCGCTGATGCTCGGCGGCATGATCGGCGCGCTGGCCGGGCTCATCCAGGTGATCCAGAAGTCGTCGGTGCAGGCCGACACGTTCAACCCGGTCATCACGTTCACCATTTGGACGATTCTCATCATCGGCGGGCCAGGTCGAGTCTGGTCACCGATCGTCGGCTCGTCGATCTACTGGACGCTCATCGTGTTCGTCGAAAACACGCTGCGACAGTTGCCGGCCGGAGCGCGACAAACGTTGCAGGACACCGTCGAGTTGTCGGACTTCAACATCGGCATGCTGCGCTTCATGTTGGTAGGCGGCGGCTTGCTGTTGCTCGCGCGTTACCGACCACAAGGCATCTTTGGTTCGCGAGAGGAGATGGCCCTTGACCGCCGTTAACCCCACCGCATCAACGTCGGCCGATACGCCGATCATCACTGCCACGGGCGTGGTGAAGACGTTCGGCGGTTTGCGTGCGGTGGACGTGGCGAACGTCTCGATTCGCCGCAACAAGATCACCGCGCTCATCGGGCCGAACGGCGCCGGCAAAACCACGTTCTTCAATCTGTTGACGGGGTTCGACCAAGTTGACTCCGGTGTCATCACGCTCGACGGCGAAGACATCACCGGCACACCGCCGCATCGCCTGGCCGCCAAGGGCATGGTGCGCACGTTCCAGTTGACGAAGGCACTCGCGAAGTTGTCGACGATCGAGAACATGAAGCTCGGCGCGCTCGACCAACTCGGAGAAAAGTTCTGGGCCGCGCTCATACCCGGTTCGTGGCGCAAACAAGAACGAGAAATCGAGGCACGTGCCGACGCGATCTTGAAGCGGTTCAATCTCACGCATATGCGTGACGAATTCGCAGGCACGATGTCGGGTGGTCAGCGCAAGCTGCTGGAGATGGCCCGAGCGCTCATGACCGACCCGCGCGTGGTGATGCTCGACGAGCCGATGGCCGGCGTGAACCCGGCGTTGGCGCAAAGCCTGCTCGAACTCATCAAGATGCTTCCCGGCGAGGGTCGCACCGTGATCTTTGTTGAGCACAACATGGACGTCGTGCAGGAGATCTCCGACTGGGTGATCGTGATGGCAGAAGGTCGCATCATCGCCGAGGGCACCCCGGCAGAGATCAAGAGCAACAAGGCCGTTGTCGACGCCTACCTCGGTGCGCATCACGGTGAAGATTTGTCGAAGGTTGAACTCACATGACCAATTCCACGACCAACGCACGCGAAGTGCTGCTTGAGGCCAAGGACGTCACCGCGGGTTACACACCTGGGGTCAACATCCTCACCAACTGCTCGCTCACGCTGCATAGGGGAGAGATCGTCGGCATCATCGGACCGAACGGTGCCGGCAAGAGCACGCTGCTCAAGGCGTTGTTCGGGTTGCTCTCGGTGCAGTCAGGCAGCATCACGCATCGCGGCGAGTCAATCGTTGGCAAGCACGCCCACGAACTGGTGGAGCGGGGCATCGGGTACGTTCCGCAGCGCGAGAACGTGTTCCCGTCGCTCACGGTGCTGGAGAATCTCGAGATGGGCATTTACTTGAAGCCCAAGCAGTTCCGTGAACGCTCGGAGTTCGTGCAGAACATGTTCCCGCGGCTTGCCGAGCGCAAGAACCAACGCGCAGGATCACTCTCGGGTGGCGAACGCCAGATGTTGGCCATGGGTCGCGCGTTGATGATGAACCCCGAGGTCGTACTGCTCGACGAGCCGTCGGCAGGCCTGTCACCGGTGCTGCAAGATCAGGTCTTCGTGCGCACCCGCGAGATCAACAAGGCGGGCGTCTCAGTCGTGATGGTCGAGCAGAACGCCCGACGCTGCTTGCAGATCTGCGACCGCGGGTATGTGCTCGACCAGGGCACCAACGCCTACACCGACACGGGCGACAAGTTGCTCCATGACCCGAAAGTCATCGAGCTCTACCTCGGCACGCTCGCTTCCTAGTCGCTGCGCATCGCGGCGAGCGTGTCGGTGAGCGCATCCAGCGCCTGCGCCAGTTGATCATCGGTCAGCGTGAGACTGAGGTTCATCATGCCGCGAGCCGCGCTGTAGACGCCACGCTCGAGCAACCCGAGAAACAGCATCTCTTGCACATCGAGGTCGCGTCGTGCCACGTCATGGGCGTTACGTGGCGGTTCGGCCAGGGCATGCAGCGACATCATCGAGCCGAAACCGCTCACAGACACCGGCAATCCCGAACGGGAGAGCACTGCCGATACCGCATGCCTGAAATCCTCGCCTCGCTGCGTGTGCGCCACTGCGAGATCTGGGGTGAAAACCTCGCTCAGCACCACGCAACCGGCAGTCATCGACGCAATGTTGTTGTTGAACGTTCCGGCATGGGCGACCACCTTCGTGCGACCTGATTCGGGGCTCGTGTCGAAAAGATCGAGCAGCTCTGCGCGACCACCGAAGGCTCCGAACGAGAAGCCGCCACCGATGTACTTTCCGAATGTCGAGATGTCGGGGCGCACGCCGAGCAAGTCGAACAAACCCGCCCGTCCATGGCGCGACGTCATCACTTCGTCGGCGATGAACACGGCTCCTGCTGCCTTCGTGTCGGCAAACACTCGTTGGGCGAAGGTCGCATCGGCCGGCACGCAACCTCCCGAGCCGAGCATCGGCTCCATCACCACCGCCGCCAGCTCGTGGCGATGTTCGGTGATGAGAGCACTCGTCGTGGCCATGTCATTGAACGGAGCAACGACGAAGTCGTACGGAACGTTCCACGGGGCAGTACCGCTGGCGAAGTACAGCAAACCGCCGTGGTATCCACCGTGGAACACCATCACTTTCCTGCGACCGGTGGCCTGCAGGGCAGTGGTGATTGCCATCAAGTTGGCCTCCGAACCCGAGTTCGTGAACCGGACCCGGCCGAGGTCGAACCGCTCGCACATCAATCGCGCGAGACGTGCTTCGGCCGGATGAATTCCTCCGACACTTGCATTGGTGCGCAGTGCCGCATTCACCGCATCAAGCACGCGCTGGTCACCGTGACCGAGCAGACCGGCGGTGTAGTCACCGAGCATGTCGATGTACGTGTGGCCGTCGGCGTCGTGCAGCCACGACGCGTTGCCAGAAACGAAGGTGAGTGGAAACGGCGCATGCGTCAGCACAGTGCGGGTGTGTCCACCGGGGAGGTACTTGCGCGCTTCGTCGTAGTGCTTGCGGCTCTGCGGATTTCGATCGGCGAAGTCGCTGCGCGCCTTCGCGAGACGCTTGGCATCCACGCAGTCAGACTATTGAGTTGCAGTTCCTTGGGGCCCCAGCTCGGCGAGAACGGGGCAGAGAAGCGGGTACAAAAGAAAAACCCCGCCCGGTTTCCCGGGCGGGGCCTTCCTTTACTGAGACGAACTCAGCTCGCGAAGACGTACTTGTCAAGCGAGGTGTCTGCACCGGCCGCACCGTAAGTGATGATGCGGAACGAAGCAGCGGCGGGCTCACCGGCATCGACGAACTCGTACGGTCCACCAAGACCGTCGTAGTCGATGTCAGTGCCAGCCTGGACGAGCGCGAGGCACGACGCGTAGTCGGTGCACTTCTCGCCGTCCTTGGTGACGCCGTTGATCTGGGCACCGATGGAGACACCGTCGGCGCAACCAGCGATCTCTGCCGCGAGGGCCGAAATCACGATCGCGTCGTAGGTCTCTGCGCCGTAGTCGTAGACGCCGTCAACGCCTGCGGCATCGAGGCGGGCCGTGAACTCGGAGATCGACTTGAGGTCGACCGAGGGCACGGTGCCCTTGATACCGGCGAGGATCGCCGCGTCATCGACGAGCTTGTCGAGACCTGAGATGTTTCCGTCAACGCCGTAGACCTTCTTGGCCGTCGGGCCAACGCCACGCTCGTGCATGGTCGAAAGGATCGTGCCGGACTCTTCGAAGCCGATGATGACAACGGCGTCTGGGTTGGCGGCAACGACCTTGTCGACTTCAGCGTCGAAGGTGTCGGTCTCCGGTGCGTAGGCGAGGAACTCGCTCACGGTGCCACCGGACGACTCAAAGTTGGACTTGAACGCGTCGGCAAGACCCTGGCCGTAGCTCTCCTGGCGGAACAGCACAGCGGCGGTCGTGTTGCCTTCCTCGATCACGAGGTTGGCGAGCACGCGGCCCTGGAGCAGGTCCGACGGAGCAGTACGGAAGTACAGGCCCTTGTCGTCGTAGTTCGTGAAGTCAGGCGAGGTGTTGGCGGGCGAGAACTGCACCACACCAGCGGACGTGATCTTGTCGATCACGGTCTTCGACACGGCCGACGAGGCCGCACCGACGATCACCTGCGCGCCGGCTGCAAGCAGACGGTCGACTTCAGTGTTGGCAAGGTCGGTCGACGTGTCGCCCGAGTCACCCTGATTGATGACTGCTGGGTTGCCGAGCACGCCGCCGGCTGCGTTGATGTCTTCCACTGCGAATCCAGAGGCCGCGATTTCCGGCGGTCCAAGGAATGCAAGGGAACCAGTCACCGGAAGGATCGTTCCGATGTTGAGGGTGGTAACTGCGCAGTCCGAAGCAGCAGGTGCCTCGGTCTCCTCAGTGACCTCCTCAGTCGCCGCTTCGTCATCGCCGCCGCAGGCCGCGAGCACGAGTGCTCCGGCTGCAACCAGCGCGCCGAAACGACGCATGTTGGTTTTCTTCATTTGTTACTCCCCCTAGGAGTGGGGCGGTATCGGACCGCCCCTATTGGGTTCGGTCAGGCTACAACCGACAATGCGCGGTTTCGTGGCAATTTCGGGGGTTTCTGGGGGTGAGGGCTGGTGGTGATCGGTCGGTCACTTCCGCGATGGTCCGCAGATTCAGCGACCTGCGGAAGCCTTGCGCAGTCGGTCGCGCAGGGCGTGACCAAGACCACGGGGCGGCGGCAACACGGCGTGCACCACCGCAACACCGGCACGATCGGCATCGCGCAGGCGCGAGTACAGCGTGCGCGCGGCGGCGACCATGTCAGTCGAACAGTCGATCACGACTGCGGCGTCATTCGGAATCGTCGCACTGTTTTCGTGCAGCACCACCAACGCCCTCGGCGCATAGTGACGTTCGAGCATGCCCGGGGCGCGAGATTCGCCGGTGGCTTCGGCACTCACCGAAACGCCTCGATCCTCGAGCAGCCGGCGCACGTCTTCGGCGGTGATCGCACCCGGACGAAGAATCTCCGGGTTGTCGAGCGTGCAGTCGACGATGGTCGACTCGACACCGACTTCGCACTCGCCACCATCGACGATGACGCTGACGTCGTCGCCGAGATCGTCGGCCACGTGACGCGCCGACGTGGGGGAGACGTGCCCGAAGCGATTCGCCGAGGGTGCCGCGATCGGGCGACCAAGTTGCTCGATGATCGCCCGTGCCGCAGGATGCGCCGGCAGACGAACCGCGACGGTGTCGCGCCCGCCCGTAGCGACCCGGCTCACCGAACCCTTCGCGCGAACGACCACCGTGAGCGGCCCGGGCCACGCGTGCTCGACGAGCACCCGACACGCGTCGCTCACCTCGCTCGCGAGATCGTCGAGCTGCGACACATCGGCGATGTGCACGATCAGCGGATGGGCCGCAGGACGGCCCTTCACGGCGAACACCCGACGCAACGCATCGTCGTTCGTCGCGTCCGCTGCGAGGCCGTACACGGTCTCGGTCGGTAACCCGACGACTTCGCCCCGTCGGAGTGCGTCGACCGCGGCGGTGATGCCGCGGGCATCGGCGGCGACGATACGGCTCACTGCTCGCCCAAGAACGCGAGTACCGCGTCGATGAACTCGAACGACTCGGGCGTGCGAAAGTGATCGATGCCCTTCAGTGAATGCAGCGTGGCGTTCGGCAGCGCGGCGGCCAACTTGTCGGCGGGAGCCGAGAAGTCTTTGTCGCCCAGCACCACGAGCACGCGGTTGTGCACGGCGGCAAGCTGCTCGTTCGTCATCGGCTCTTCGCGCGAACGACGCAACACCGCCGCGAGGGCGAGCGGGTCGTTGTGCGATTCGTTGCCGATCTTGCCGAAAATGCGCGCCGTGATGTCGCCGGGTTCGGCGCGACCCTCGAGCCCCGACAAGATGCGCTCCG
>DAIPHP010000022.1:0-18396 GCA_036771295.1 Ilumatobacteraceae bacterium | reverse complement strand
AGGTTGTTCTGGAAGGCATTCGACTCGGTCGCGTTGTAGGTGACCGTGTTGCCGGACTTCGCCTCGTACGCGGCGACAAGCGCCTTCAATTGCTTGGTGGGCGACTCGTCGACGGTGCGCGCACCGAAGGTGAGCGGGCCGACCGCTTCGTCACCGCCGCACGCCGCGAGCAATGCACCCGCACCGGCGACACCGGCTGCGCCGGCGATGAGTTGACGACGGTTCATGCGGAATCCGAGATCGGACTCACGAACCACTGGATTCTCTGCTGACATGTACTTGCCCCCTTGTGCGTCGTGCATCGCACGACGAGTTGAACGGATACCGACAGTCTGACGAACCGACGGAGACGTGTCAAGCGTCAGCTGTGCGGTTTTGTGGGATTCCGTTGCCTTGCGTGTGGAATTGCCCCATGCCTGCCCGACAAAGAGGGGAATTTATGTGCTTCCGCGCACATGCTGTGAAATCGCACAGCCGTGATGTGCGCTTTTGTGCGAACTCCCCCGTACCTGCCATGCTGAGTGCCGTGACGGATCTCGACCGTCGGCCCGCCGACACCACCGGCCAGACCGTCCGCGCGCTCGCCGCCCAACGACACGAAGTCATCACTGCCCAACTGCGACTGCACGGCGCGGTGCGGGTCGGCGACCTGGCGGCACTGCTCGACGTGTCGGAGATGACCGTGCGACGCGACCTCGACGCGCTCTCCGAGCTCGGTGTGCTCGACAAAGTGCACGGCGGCGCCACGCTGCGCGACGATCGCAGCGCGTTCGAGCCGGGCTTCGACACCAAGTCGAGACGCAACCTCGAGGAAAAGATCGCCATCGGTCGCGCGGCGGCGTCGTTGGTGCGCGCCGGCACGTCGATCGGTCTCACCGCGGGCACGACCACGTACCACATGGCGATGTCGTTGCTCGACGTGGTCGACCTCACGGTCGTGACCAACTGCATCCACATCGCGGAGTACCTGCACCAGTTTCCGCGCGCCGATCGCACGGTGCTGCTGATCGGCGGCACGCGCACGCCCAGCGACGCACTCGTCGGGCCGACGGCAGTGCAGACGCTTTCTCAACTGCAGCTCGACCTGGTGTTCATGGGCGTGCACGGCATGTCGGCCAAGGGCTTCACCACTCCGAACCTCGCCGAGGCGGAAACCAACCGCGCGTTCGCGAACACCACGAGCGACGTCGTCGTGCTCGCCGACCACTCGAAGTGGAACCTCAACGGCTTGTGCACGATCATGCCGCTCTCCGACGCCGCGATGGTGATCACCGACTCGTCGCTGCGCTCGGACGCGCGCGGCGTGCTCACGCGCGAGTGTCGAAACCTGCGCATCGTCGACGCACAAACCGAGAGCGGGTCGGGTCACTCCGACACTGCGAGCGCGGCCGGACGCAAATGAACACCAACGAACGGAGCAGTCATGTCATCGGTTGAACTGAGGAAGGCCACGCGCCAATTCGTCGGCATGAACCGGCCGGCCGTCGACGCCGTCGACCTGCACGTCGAGAACGGCGAGTTCCTCGTGCTCGTCGGGCCGTCGGGATGCGGCAAGTCCACGATGCTGCGCATGATCGCCGGGCTCGAGACGGTCGACTCCGGCTCGATCAGCATCGGCGATCGCGACGTCACCGACCTCGCGCCGAAAGACCGCAACATCGCGATGGTGTTCCAGAGCTACGCCCTCTACCCGCACATGACCGTCGCGGAGAACATCGGTTTCAACTTGAAGATCAACAACGTCGACAAAGACGAAATCAAGCGGCGCGTCGAAGAAACCGCGCGCATGCTCGACCTTTCCGACTTGCTCGAGCGCAAACCGGCCAAGCTCTCCGGCGGTCAGCGCCAGCGAGTGGCGATGGGTCGCGCGATCGTCCGCAAGCCCGAGGTGTTCCTCATGGACGAGCCGCTCTCCAACCTCGACGCCAAGCTGCGCGTGCAGACCCGCACCCAAGTGGCCGAACTGCAGCGCCAACTCGGCGTCACCACCGTCTATGTCACCCACGACCAAGTCGAGGCGATGACGATGGGTCACCGCATCGCGGTGCTGAAAGACGGCGTGCTGCAGCAGGTGGCCGCTCCGCAAGAGTTGTTCTCGCGGCCGGTCAACGTGTTCGTCGCAGGTTTCATCGGTTCGCCCGCAATGAACATGGTCGAGGCCGCGGTGGTAAACGGCTCGGTGTCGTTCGCCGGAGCAAGCGTCTCAATCAGCGGCAGCACCGGCAAGGCGATCGTCGGCGTGCGACCAGAGGGTCTCGAGGTGACCAACGACGGTGTCTCCGCGGTCGTGGAGTTCGTCGAAGAACTCGGCAGCGACTCCTATATTCATTGCACTCTCGACACCCCGAACAACGACCGCGTCGTCGCGCGCGCACCGGGGTTGAGCCGCATCGCCAACGGCTCGCGCATCTCCCTGCGCGCCAAGCAAGGATCGCTGCACGCTTTCGACGCGGCATCCGGCCTGCGAGTGTCGGCGTAGCGGTGCTTCACGAAGGACTCCGATCTCTCCGTGGCTGACGACCTGCGCGCCGACGCCTGGCTCGGCACGCTCGTGCACGTCGTCGCCTCCCGGCAAAACCGACCGAATCTTCCGTCGTCGGGCTGCCCGTTCTGCGTCGGCGGGCTCGAAGCGTCAGAGCCGTACACGGTGAAGGTGATCCCCAACCGCTGGCCCCCGATGCCCGACCACCGCTGCGAAGTGGTGCTCTATTCGAGCCAGCACGACGCACGACTCAGCACGTTGCACCCGGACAACATCGGCGAACTCATCGACACGTGGGCCGAGCGCACGCACACCCTCGGCGCTCGCGACGACGTTGATCATGTGCTCATCTTCGAGAATTCCGGCCGCGAAGTCGGCGCGACGATCGACCACCCGCACGGGCAGATCTACGCCTTCGACCACGTACCTGACCGGCCGCGAAAACGCCTCGCGGCGGGCTGGAAACCCGACCCCACCAGCGACCGCCTCGTCGTCGAGCATGACGGCTGGGCGGCGACGGTGCCGTTCGTGTCTGCGTATCCGCTGGCGGTGGAAATCGCGCCGAACGAGCGCGTCGCAGACTTGCCGTCGATGACCGCCGCGCAACGCCGAGCCTTCGGCGAGATCCTGCAGAACGTGCTGCGGCGCATCGAAGCGCTGAACGGCGAACCGACGCCGACGATGATGTGGTTCAACCAGCGACCCACGGTGAGCGGCGCGAAAGCGCGAGACCTCGAGGGCTTCGACGACGCGTGGTTCAACGTGGAGATCGTGTCACCGTGGCGGGCACCCAAGGTGATGCGCTACATCGCCGCCGCCGAAGTGGCGACGAACGAGTACTTCATTCCCGTGGTGCCCGAAGACTTGGCGTCGCGCCTGCGCGCCGTCCTTTAGTCGCCCGAGGCGGGGCGTCGCGAACGAGATGCCAGCAACACCGCGCCAGCAGCGACGAAGGCGACGATCGACACCCATTGATTGAGGCGCAGCCCGCCCGCCGCTTTGGCAGCGTCGATGCGCAGACCCTCGACGAAGAATCGCAACAGCGAGTAGCCCGCCACGTACACCGCGAACAACCGACCCGGGCGCAGCGACACTCGCTTGTCGACCAGCAACAGCACGGCCACGAGCACGAGACAACCGAGCGACTCGTAGAGAAACGTCGGGTGAAACAGCGTGCCGGGTTCGAAACCCTCCGGCAGCTTTCGTGCGTCGATTTCGAGACCCCACGGCAGCGTGGTCGCACGGCCGAACAGTTCCTGGTTGAACCAGTTGCCCCACCGCCCGATCGCCTGCGCCAACGGCAACGCCGGCGCAACCACCGTGAGCACCTGGCCGACGTTCAACCCGCGGCGCTTGGCCACCCACAGGCCGACCACGGTGCCGAGCACGAGCCCGCCGTAGATGCCGAGCCCGCCCTTCCATATCTTCACGGTGTCGAGCAGTCGACCGTCGAAGCGCTCCCAGTCGGTGATCACGTGATACAGGCGCGCACCGACGACACCGGCGGGCACGGCCCAAATCGCGATGCTGCTCGCGTCGTCACGAGTACCCCACTTGCGCGCTTCGAGACGACGACCCATCAACCATGTCGCGGCGATGGCGCCGAGCGCGATCATCAGGCCGTATGCGTTGAGGCGCAGCGGTCCGAGTTCGAGCGAACCTGATGACGGACTAGGAATCGAAGCGAGCCAGTTCATCTTCTCCACGATAGGTTCACCAATCGTGGCAGTCCGATCGCGCGGCGTGGATTGGTCTGCGCTCACCGGTGCCACTGCGATCGTCGCTTTGTTGCCGGCGTGGCTGGTGACCACGACGGTGTTGTGGCTGCCGTTTTGGTGGTGGGGTGACGTGAGTTACTGGCTGTTCGTCGGCTCGTTTTTTGCGATGTTCATCGTGTTGTTCTCGCGACCGGTGCAGCGGTTCGTCTTGATGCGACTGCTCGGCGCGCGCGAACCGACACCCCGCGAGCGAGCGCTGCTCGACGAGGCGTGGTCGCCCATCGTGCGGCGCAACTCGCTGGAGCAACGACGTTTCGTGCTGGCAGTGGTCGACACCGACTCCCTCAATGCGTTCGCGTGCGGCGGACACCTCGTGATCGTGTCGTCGCACGCCATCGAGCACCTCGACTCGTCCAGACTCTCCGGGGTGATGGCCCACGAACTGAGCCACCATCTCGGCCTGCACACCGTGACGCTCACGATCGCGCAGTGGATGATCCTGCCGATCACGCTGCTGTCGCGCGCCGGTATGCGGCTGCGGTCAGTCGCCGAAGCAGCGACCATCACGTTCGCAAGACGAGTTCCGCTGTTGCACGCCCTCGGGCTCTTCGTCGCCGCGTTCCTGCACGTCGCGTCGTGGTTGCTCATGCTGAACGTTTCACTGGCGACGTCGCTGGGCAACGCCGCGAGCCGCGCGACGGAGTTTCACGCCGATCGGCGAGCCGCACAACTCGGGTTCGGCAACCAGCTCCTGGCCGCGATGCGCGACTGGGAGGCGGCGGCTCCGCGCGCGGAACGGTCGAACGTGTGGGAACGCGTCTTTGCATCGCACCCGCCCATGCGCGTGCGCATCAACAAACTCGCGTCGCACCTTCGCACCCGGGGTGCCCGATGAACGCGTCTTCTCGAGTCGTCGGGGCCGGCCGATGACCGCCTCCGTCTCGCGCCGCGGCACGGTGTCGTCGTACGCGCTCGCCTCGCTCGGTGGCGTGCTCGTCGCCGTCGCGATTCCGCCGCTCGGCTGGTGGCCGCTGATGCTGCTCGGCGTGGCGTGCTACCTCGTCGCAGCCGACCGTGCTCCTCGGCGAGGTCGCACGCAGTTCGTGCTCGCGACGGTGTTCGCGTGGTCGTGGCTGGCGCCCGCAATGGGTTGGATGTGGCACCTCGTGCCCGGCGGGTTCGTGATCGCACCGCTGCTCTTCGCGGTCGCGCACGGAGCCGCCGCGACGATCGCGTCACGCATCACGCTGGGCAGCGCGTTGACGAGTCGCCTCGTCGTGCGAGTCGCGTTGCACGCGCTGGTGGAGTGCGCGCGCGTCGTGGTGCCGTTCGGCGGTGTCCCGCTCGCCGGCCTCGCGCTCGGAGTTGCCGACACTCGGCTGGCTCACCTGGCGCGGATCGTCGGGCCGATCGGCGTGTCGTTCTGGTTGTTCGCTCTCGCGGCCGTCGGTGCCGCGGTCTGGTTGCAGCGAACAGAGCGCGGATGGCGGTCGCACCGCGGCGCATTGCTCGTGTTGCTCGTGTTGCTGGTTTCGCAAGCAATCGGCCAGTTCGCACCGCACGGTGACGACACCGGCGAGACGCTGCGAATCGCGGTCGTTCAAGGCGGCGGCCCGCAAGGCGTGCTGGCGATCAACACCAACCCGCGCGACGTGACGCAACGTCACTTGACGGCGACGGATCTGCTCTCGCCAGTCGACGACATCGACCTCGTGCTGTGGCCGGAGAACACGATCGACGTCAACGACTTCTCCACCAGCAAGGCCAGAGACGAAGTGGCCGCCCAAGCGCGGCGACTCGGCGCATTAATGGCCGTGGGCGTCACCGAAGACGCAGGCACCAATTTCACCAATGCCCAGATCGTGGTCGACGCAGAAGGCAACGAACTGAGCCGGTACGACAAAGTTCGCCGCGTGCCGTACGGCGAGTACATCCCGTTGCGTTCGCTGCTCGGCGCGCTCGGCGCCCCAGTCGACCGCATTCCGCGCGACGCCGTGGCCGGCACGACGCGAGCCACGATCACCGTGCCAAGCACGAGCGGCTCGTCAGCCACGACGTCGTCGACCGAATCGCTCGGGGTGCCGCTCGCCGTCGCGATCTCATGGGAGGTCTTTTTCTCCAGCCGCGTCGACGACGGCGTCGCCGCCGGCGGCCAAGTCGTGCTCAACCCGACCAACGGTTCCAGCTACACGGGCGAGATCCTGCAACAGCAGCAAGTGGCGACCTCGCAGCTGCGCGCCATCGAGTCGGGGCGTTACCTCGTGCAGGCCGCGACGACGGGCTTCAGTCTCGTCGTCGACCCTGACGGACGTGTGCTGAAGAAACTGTCGATCGGCGAACAAGCGGTCATCGTGCACGACGTGCCGCTGCGCGACGGCCGCACGCCGTACTCGTACCTTGGTGACGTGACGATCGCGGTCGCGCTCATCCTTTTGGTGGTCGCGATCACCGCGCGCTCGCGGCGCCGTGCCGAAGCGACACCGCAAGGTGTGGCCACGTGAGCAACGAATTGCACCTCGGCTCGGCGGCGTTCGGATGCTCGGTCGACGCGTTGCGCGGCGCGCGGTTGTCGTCGCTGCGAATCGACTCGCGCGAGCGACTGCTCACGTACTCTCGCGGTGCGACCGCCACCTCGTGGGGCGCGTACCCGATGGTGCCGTTCGCAGGCCGAGTGCGTGACGGGCGCTTCTCGCACGACGGCGCACGGCACCAGTTGCGGCGCAACTTCGGCCAGCACGCGATTCACGGCACGGTGTTCGACGTGAGTTGGACGACGATCGACCACTCTCCCGACCACGCAGTGCTCGTCGCGTCGCTCGGCGCGCGTTGGCCGTACCAAGGTTCGGTGACGCACGAGATCTCCGTCGACGCAGCCGAGCGAACAGTCACGTGCACGCTGACGGTGAGCACCACGAGCGCGTCGATGCCCGCGCAAGTGGGCTGGCACCCGTGGTTCGTGCGACCGGCCACGCTCGAGGTCGACTTCGCCGAGATGTACGTTCGCGACGAGCAGTACATTCCGAGCGGACGCCGGATCGCGCCGACACCGTCGCCGTGGGACGACTGCTTCGTCGGTGCGCGACGGAGTCCGACGGTCACGTTCGCCGACGGCGCACGAGTCGTGGTCGAGAGCGATTGCGACCATTGGGTCATCTACGACATGCCCAAGCACGCGTTGTGCGTCGAGCCGCAGTCGGGGCCGCCCGACGGCTTCACGCTCGCGCCGCTCGTGGTGACACCGGCGTCGCCGTTGCGACGCACGATGAAACTGATCGGCCGATAAACACGCAGCGATAGCGTCAGAGCGCATGTCGGGGGGCGACGTGCAGCGCGAACTCGATCGTTTGCGCGAAGGCCCGCTGCGACTGGCCTACCTCACCTACCGCGGCAAGCCGCACGTGGGCGGACAGGGCGTCTACACCCGCCACCTGACCAAGGCGCTCGCCGATCTCGGGCACCACGTCGAGGTGTACGGCGGCCAGCCCTACCCGGTGCTCGACTCTCGCATTCCGTTGCACAAGCTGCCGAGCCTCGACATCTTCAACGACCAGTACCCCGGGCGGTTCCCCGCGTACTGGGAACTGAACAACTGGCCGAACATGCTCGAGGCGCTCTACTTCTTGAAGGGCACGTTCGCCGAACCGCTCACGTTCAGCCTGCGCGCGTACCGCGCGTTGCGCGAGCGCACCGCCGACTTCGACCTCGTGCACGACAACCAGTGCCTCGGCAAGCACATCTTGGCGATCGAAAAGATCATCCCGACCATCGTCACGCTGCACCACCCGATCACCAAGGACCGCAAGCTCGAGATGCAGCACACCAAGACGCTGTGGAAGCGCTTCGGCATCTCCCGCTGGTACTCGTTCGTGAAGATGCAAGGCAAGGTCGCCAGCCGCCTGCCGCGCATCGTGGTGGTGAGCGAGAACTCGATCAACGACATCCACAACGACATGGGCGTCTCGCTCGACCGCATGCGCCTGGTGCCGGTCGGTGTCGACCCCGATCTTTTCAAGCCGCTGCCGTCGATCGCGCGAAAGCCCCACCACTTGATCACCACCGCCTCCGCGGACGTCGCGTTGAAGGGCCTCGCCTACTTGCTCGAAGCCGTCGCCAAGATTCGCACCGAGCGCGACGTTCATCTCACGATCATCGGCAAGCCGCGCGCCGGCGCGAGCGCCGACCTCATCGAGTCGCTCGGTCTCCGCGACTGCATCAGCTACGTCTCGGGCGTCAGCGACGAGCGGATCGTCGAGCTGTACGCCGAGAGCACGCTCGCAGTGGTGCCGAGCCTGTACGAAGGATTCAGTCTCCCGTCGATCGAAGCGATGAGCACGGGCATCTGCCTGGTCGCCACCACGGGTGGTGCGCTGCCCGAGGTCACCGGCCGCGACGGCGAGACCGTGCTGTCGTGCCCGCCCGGCGATGCCGACGCGCTCGCGGCGGCGATTCGCCGCGGTCTCGACGACGAGCAGTTGCGCGCGAGGATCGGCGCGGCCGGTCGCCAGCGAGTCGTCGAACGATGGTCGTGGCGTCACTGCGCGTCATTGACGGTCGACCAATACCGCGAGGTGCTGGCGATGCCCCACAACGTGGAAAAGATGCGTCGCCGACTCGCAAAGGCTGCCGGCTGAGCCGTGCTGACCATCCGCTTCGACCGTCTGTCGATCACGCCCGAGACGTTGTTTCTTGACGCCGGCGCCGGGTTCGGTCGCCACGCCTACGAAGCCGCCCGCCGCGGCGCCACCGTCGTCGCTCTCGACTACGGCCACGACGAAGTCACGGCGACTCGCAACACCTTCGCCGCGATGGCGATGGCTGGAGAAATCGACTCGCTGCGATTCGGAGGCGCCATTCGCGGCGACGCGACGAAGCTGCCGTTCGCCGACGCCTCGTTCGACTGCGTCGTCACCAGCGAGGTGCTCGAACACATCGACAACGACGTCGCCGCCCTCCGCGAACTCGCGCGGGTGCTGAAACCCGGCGGCACGTTCGCCGCGACCGTGCCGTCGTGGTTTCCGGAGAAGATCAACTGGATGCTCAGCGACGAGTACCACGCCCCGTTCGTCGTCGGCGGCCACGTGCGTATCTACACCGCCGAGGAGTTGCGCAAGAAGATCTCAGACAGCGGGCTCGCGATTCGTGGCTCGCACCGCTCGCACGGTCTGCACTCGCCGTACTGGTGGTTGCGTTGCGCGGTGGGGCCGGCGCGAGAGGATCACCCGCTGGTGAAGCCGTACAAGAAGTTGCTCGAGTGGGACATCATGAAAGCGCCGCTCATCACTCGCGCGCTCGACACGATGCTGAGCCCGGCACTCGGCAAGTCGTACGTCGTGTACGCGACGAAGTCGTCTTCGACGGCGTCGGCTGTGTCTGCAACCGCGGCAGCATCGTCTTCGTCGGCTGCTTCATCGGCGAACTCGGTTCGTGCGTCGGCCTCGACCATCGCTGCACCGCGCACTCCGACCCGCGACGAATTGCGCGAGACCGCGAAGTGGATCGCCTCGCTGCAGCTGCCGAGCGGAATGATTCCGTGGTTTCCTGCCGGGCATTGCGACCCGTGGAACCACGTCGAAACCGCGATGGCACTCGACGTGATGGGCATGCACGACGAGGCACGTCGTGCTTACGAGTGGCTCATGCACACGCAGCGGCCCGACGGCTCGTGGCACAACTATTACTGGGGCGACGGCTCGGTCAAGGAAGCCAAGCTCGACTCCAACGTGTGCGCGTACGTCGGTGCGGGTGTCTGGCACCACTGGCAGTGCGCGGACGATCTCGGCACCGTCGAGCGCTTCTGGCCGATGGTCGAGCGCGCGACGGAATTCGTGCTCAACATGCGGCGCAAAGACGGCACCGTGCTGTGGGCGAAAGAAGTCGACACCGAACCGTGGTCGTACGCGTTGCTCACGGGCAGCAGCTCGATTCGCCACTCGTTGCACTGCGCGGCGAACATCGCTGCGCTGCTCGGCGAACCGCGCCCGCTGTGGCGCGCGGCGGCCGACGCCATCGACGCCGTGATCAACCACTCGCCGGCGTCGTTCGAACCCAAAGAGCGCTGGGCGATGGACTGGTACTACCCCGTTCTCGCCGGCGCGCTGATCGACGATGCCGCAAAGTTGCGGCTCAACGACAACTGGGACACGTTCTACTTGGAGAACCGCGGAATTCGTTGCGTGAGCGACGAGCCGTGGGTGACGGCGTCAGAGACCGCCGAGTGCGCGATCGCCTACAGCGCGATCGGCGACCAAGAGACGGCGCACGAGTTGCTCGCACTCACGTCGTTCCACCGAAACGACGACGGTTCCTACCTCACCGGGTTGGTGTACCCGCAGCGGATCGCGTTCCCCGCCGACGAAGTCAGCGCGTACACCGGAGCCGCGGTGATCCTGGCGGCCGACGCACAGATGGCGATCTCACCGGCACACAAGCTGTTCACCCACCACTGAGCCTCGCCGAGCGAGTCCGCCCAGTGACGGCGGTGACGAGAACTGGTCAGGCGACGCGACGCAACACGCGCAGCGAGCCGCATCGCGATTCGTCGACGTATCGCTTCGATTCGATCGCCGCGAGGTAGATCTCCTCGTACGGCGCCTGGCCGCCGTCTTCGGCGCGCTCGAACACGTCGTGAACGGCCAGCAACCCGCCGACGGCGACGTGCGAAGACCATGCTCGATAGTCGCCGCGCGCGACGTCGCGTCCGTGTCCACCGTCGACGAAGCAGAAGGCGAGCGGCAGCTTCCACTCGCGACCGATGACGTGCGAGTCACCGACGCACTCGCGCACCGTGCCTGTCAGCTCGGCACGGCGCATGGTTTCACGAAAAAACGGCAAGGTGTCGATGCGACCCGCGTCATTGAGGAGTTCAGTGTCGTGCCACTCCCAGCCGGCTTGGTTCTCTTCCGACCCGCCGTGATGGTCGACTGCGTACAACACGACGCCGCAGGTGCGTGCCGCGGCACCCAGCCACACCGTCGAGCGACCGCAGTACGAACCGACTTCCACCATCGGCAAGCCTGGTACCGCTGCGGCCGCGCGCAACGCCGCCTCGAACAACGCGTCGCCTTCGTCGGCCGGCATGAAACCTTTCGTCGCGAGTGCAATCGTGCGCAACGATTCATCGAGCATGGCGAGCGTGACGAACGCTAGCGAGCGATCTTCTGCCAACATGGAGGGGTGGCAAACAGTGGACAACCGCTGAACGACCTCGTCGCGCTGCTCGACGTCGAACCGATCGAGGTCAACATCTTCCGCGGACGCAGCCCCGACGAGAACCGTCAGCGCGTGTTCGGCGGACAAGTCGCCGGCCAAGCGCTCGTCGCTGCTGCCCGCACGATCGACTTGGGCAACCGCGACGTGCACTCGTTGCACGCCTACTTCTTGCGGCCGGGCGACCCCAACGTGCCGATCCTCTACGAAGTCGACCGCCTGCGCGACGGAAAGAGTTTCTCCACGCGACGCGTGGTCGCCATTCAGCACGGCGAGGTCATCTTCAACTTGCAAGCCAGCTTTCACGCCGAAGAACCGGGGCTCGATTACCAGATCAAAATGCCGACCGATGTGCCCGACCCCGAGTCGCTTCCCGACTTCAAGACGCGGATGGCCCCGTACAAAGAGCAGCTCGGCGAGTGGTACGACCGTCCGCGACCCATCGACATTCGCTACGTCGATTCCGACCCGATCTCGCGTGAGAAGAACCCGAAGTCGGGCCAGCGAGTGTGGATGCGCGCCGACGGCAAGCTGCCCGACGACCACGTGTTGCACACGTGCATCGTCACCTATGCGAGCGACATGACCCTGCTCGATACCGCGCTGCTGCCCCACGGCATCGGTTGGACCGACGGCAAGGTGCAGATGGCCAGCCTCGACCACGCGATGTGGTTCCACCGTCCGTTCAAGGCCGACGAATGGATGCTGTACGACCAGACGTCGCTCTCGACGTCGAGTTCGCGCGGCCTCGCGGGTGGCGCGATCTTCTCGCGAGACGGAGACCTCGTCGTCTCGGTGGTGCAAGAAGGCCTCATACGTTTGGTCAACAAGAAGTAGGCGCCGCGACGATGACGACACACGTCTCCGACGCCGCAGTGTTCGCATCGCTGCTGCTCGCAGGATTTCTCGGCATGGAGCTCGTCACGTATCTCGTGCACCGATTCGTGATGCACGGTGCGCTCGAGCATCTGCACCTCAGCCACCATCGCAATGCCGCGGCCGAGTTCGCGGCGAAATCACCCGAGGCCAACGACGTCTTCCCGCTCGCGTTTTCGGTGGTCGTCGTCGCCGCGATGTGGGCGGGGTTCAACGTCGACGGTCTTTCGTGGTTGCTGCCCACGTTCGTCGGCGTCACTTTGTACGGGGTCGTGTACACGGTCATCCACGACGGCATCATTCACGGTCGCGTCCGCTGGATGAAACGCGGAGACTCACGCCTCGCGGCCAGCCTCGCCGTCGCCCATCGGTCGCACCACCGCGCCAACGGCGAACCATACGGAATGCTGTTTCCGTGGCTCACGATGAAGCGAGAGTCACCGGCCGCTGCCAGGCACGACGCCCAGCAACCCGCCTGACGAACACCGAAACGGTGCGTCGCTATCGGTCTCGCAGGTCGTGAACCACGTATTGCGCGGCTACTGACGAAGCGGGTCGCGACCGTCCCACGTGCCCGTCGACCCGTACGGCGCGAACCGCGCGAACATTTCTTCGCCGTACCAACCTTCTCGGCGGGTGCGGGCAATCACCCGCGTGTGCTGCGGCTGGCGCCGCGCAAAGGACGTCAACGCTTCTTCGTCGCGCCACAGGCTGAACGTGCCGAGCCGCAAGATCGGCGCTTCGCCGATACCCACCACCGCGAGGAGGCCGTCGCTCTGGTGGAGTTCTTGGTCGACCACTCGTGCGTCGCGCGAGAACGCACGCCATGACTTCAACCGCACGTCGGCGCGGGTGATCATCGCGATCGGTGCGCGCGGCGCGGCTGCAGCACCATTCATCTCACGCGGAATCTCGCGGCCACGCCACGCACCGTGCCCGCCCGCGCCTCGCAACTTGACGTGCCACGCCTCGCGAAGCCCGCTGCGTCGACCCACGCGCTCGATGAACGTGTCGGCGCAGGATTCGTCGTTGAACACCGCGAACAACGCGGTTCGCCCCGACTCGTAACCCGGGCCAGTGCTGCTTGCTCTGCCGGTGCCGAGCACCCGCAAGAACTCGAGCCCGTCGACGTTGCGGTATCGAACGCGATCGAGAGCGAGCGCCTGCACCGCGCCCGCGGCGCTCTTCCACCGCAACACGTGAAACGTCGCGACCGTCGCCATCTCTGCCTTACAGTGTGTCTGCGTGTCTGCAGCCTTGCTCACCGTGCTGATCGGTTACCTGCTCGGCTCGATTCCCGTCGCCGACCTGGTCACCCGTCGGGCCGGGGCACCCAACTTGCGCGACGTCGGCGACCGCAACCCCGGTTTCTGGAACTCCCGGTCGGTGCTCACGCGCAACCAGTCGCTCGTGGTGTTCGTCGGCGACCTGCTGAAAGGCGTCGTCGCCGTCGTGTTGGCCCAGGAACTGTCCGACGACTGGCGCGTCTGGTTTCTCGGCGCGGCGGCCGCGATGATCGGCCACGCCTGGCCGCTCTTTGCACGATTCCGCGGCGGCCGCAGCGTACTCACGTGGGTGGGGGCCGCGATCGTCTTGAGCCCGATTCCCGCTGCGTTCTGCGTGCTGATGTTCGTGATGTTCTGGGCGGCTACCCGCGAGTTCAGTCACGCGGTTCGAATCGGCGTCGTGTTGTATCCGCTGGCCCAGTGGTACGCCGACGGCATGTGGCAAGCGGCCGCGACGGGGGTCTTGATGAGCATCATCGGTCTGCGGTTCGCGATGGCGATCGGATTCGATTCAGTACTGGCGGCCACGCCATTGTCGCGTCGGCGCCACCACGCCGCGAACGACGACGAGCCACGCGACTAGGTCGGCGAGCGGCGACAACCAGTAGCCGACTCCCGGACGCTCGTACGCGCGGCGCGTGCCGACGAGCGTGCCGAGACGAATCGCCAACGCCACCAACGTCGCCGGCGTAGCGACGCCGAAGAGGAGCAGCCAGACCGGCGCGGCGAGCACGAGTGCCGTCGTCGCAAGGTCGAACCACTGTCGAGCCGCGCGATCGACCCCGGCGAGGGCGAGCGACCTCCCCCACCCGCGCAGCGTGTCGGTGACGCCCTCGAACATCTGTACCGTCAGCAGCCGCGAACCGTCGAACATCTCCACGCGTTTGCCGGCACGCACCAAGTGCCTGACGAGCGCGACGTCTTCGATGATCTCGCCCCGCACCGCCGCGCACCACTGCTCTCGCAGCGCGACCTCGCGGCGAAACACCGTGCACTGGCCGTTGGCCACGGAGTCCGTCGTCGCAGTGCCCGCACCGGCACCGTGCCGGTACACCAGCGTGGTCAGCATCGCCGCATGCAGCCACTGGCTCGCGCGTGAAGTGGTACGAAAGCGCGGCGCGACCGTCGCCATGTCGGCGTTCGAAGCGACGAGAGCGTCGCGCAACGCGAGCGCGAGCGCGGGGTCGGGTCGCGCGTCGGCATCCAGCGTGACGACGACCTCACCGCGTGCTGCTTCGATTCCTTGCTGTAGCGCCCAGATCTTGCCGACCCAACCCTCAGGCAAGGGCTTGCCGGGCAGCACGGTGGCACCGAAACCTTTCGCGACGCTCGCGGTTGCGTCGGTCGACTCGTCGTCGACCACGATCACTTCGCACACGCCAGGCGCCTGCCGAAGCGGCGCGAGACACTCAGCGATCCGTGCCGCTTCGTTGCGTGCCGGCACGACCACGCTGATATCGGCGACGACGTCGTTCACGGCGGACACTGCCGAGGCAGTCGTGGATACCGAAGCCGGCACCAGTCGACGACCGCCGCGCGAAGAGCGCCACAATCGGGGCCCGACGACGACGAGCGCTACGAGCTCAGCCGCGAACAGCAACCACGAGAAGTCGGGGTTCACGCATGCACTGCGGCGCGACGAGACGCCCAAGGAGCGGCGGCTTCGAGTTGGGCCGCGAGTCGGAGCAGCACGTCTTCCCGGTACGGCGCACCGACGAACTGCACGCCCATCGGCAAACCGGTCTTCGACATGTGCAGCGGAAGACTGATACCCGGCTGACCGGTCATGTTGAACTGGGCGGTGTACTGCATGATCTCGCGAATTCGCTCGGTGGAGTCGTCTCCTGAGAGCGCGCCGATTTTCGGCGGGGGCCCTGCCAACGTGGGGGTGACGAGCACGTCGAAGCCTTGCTTGCCGTCGCGCGGCAGCCACCACGAGACCACGCGACGAGTCCACGATTGCATCCACGTGACGGCGCTGAGATACGTGACCGCGTTGGTCGCGTTGCCGAACTGCGCCATGAGGTGGTTGCCCGGTTCGATGTCGTCGGTGGTGAGCGACACGCCGAACGCCTTCTCGAGCGCAGCGACGTCGTTGGCGATGTGCGCGATCACGATGGCAAGGAACATGTCGCCGAACTCGGCTTCGTCGAGTGCCGCAGGATGCGCGACTTCGACGTGATGGCCGAGACTCTCGAGCAACTTACCGGTGGCGGCCACTGACTCGCGCGCCTCGGGGTGATCAAGTCCGCCAGGAAGCAGCGGGCCAGAGAGCAGACCGACTCGCAACGTTCCGACGTCTGCACCGACTTCTTTCGCGTACGGTCGCTCGGGCAGCGGCGGAGTGTTCGGGTCTCCGGGTTCGTAACCCGACAACACGTCCATCACCGCGGCAGTGTCGCGAACCGAGCGGGTGACACAACCTTCGACGACTCCGCCGATCCATGACTCGCCGAGTGCAGGTCCGAGACTCACGCGGCCCTTGCTCGGCTTCAAACCGACGAGACCGCACTCGCTGGCCGGGATACGAATCGATCCGCCGCCGTCGTTGGCGTGCGCCACCGCGACACAACCAGACGCGACCGTCGCCGCGCTGCCGCCGCTGCTGCCGCCCGTCGAGTGCTCGGTGTTCCACGGATTTCGTGCGGGGCCGTAGGCGAGCGGCTCGGTCGTGATGGTGCTGCCGAACTCCGGGGTGTTCGTGCGACCGATGGTGACGAAGCCGGCCCGGCACAGCCGCTCGTAGAGATAGGAGTCTTCGGTCGCAACGAACTTGCGGTTCTTCAAGAATCGGGTGCCGAGGTGGTACGGCTCGCCCTTGATCTGGCAGTTGAGATCCTTCACCACGATGGGCACGCCGGCGAACGCGCCGTCGCGAGCATTCTTCGCCTCGGCCCGAGCGCGGTCGAAACGAGGATGAATCACCGCGTTGATCTGCGGGTTCACCTTTTCGACCGCGGCGATCGCGAGGTCGACGAGTTCGCTCGCCGAGATCTTCTTCGAGCGAACGAGTTCGGCTTGTGCAGTGGCATCGAGGTGCAGCGGGTTGCTCATGTTCCGCCACACTAGAAGCCGTGCGGGTCTTGGCGGCGGTCGACAAGTTCCGCGGAACCGCCACTGCGCACGACGTGGCGCGTGCAGTCGCCGACGCCTGCTGGACCACCGCCCATGACTGCGTCGAGTTGCCGCTCGCCGACGGCGGCGAAGGCACGCTCGCGGTGCTCGGCGGCCCCAACCGCACGCTGCGGGTGGAGGGTCCGCTCGGCTCCCCCGTCGACGCACCGTGGCGGTTGCATCGCGGCACGGCAGTGATCGAAATGGCGCTCGCGTCAGGAATCCAATTGATAGGTGGTGCGAGTCGCAACGACCCGCTGGCTGCTTCGACGATCGGTACCGGTCAGTTGATCGATGCCGCGCTCAATCTCGGCGCCGAACGAATCATCGTGTGCCTCGGCGGATCGGCGACGACGGACGGCGGGTTGGGTGCCGTGCAGGCGATCAGCGCACCGGCCCGGCTGAAGCGAACCGAGTTCGTCGTCGCCTGCGACGTGGAGACGAAGTTTCTCGATGCCGCCGAGGTGTTCGCGCCGCAGAAAGGTGCCACCGTCGCCCAGACGAAGTTTCTGTCGTCGAGGCTCGCCGGCACCGCCGAGCACTACCGACAACGATTCGGGGTGGACGTCACGAACATCGCCGGTGGCGGAGCAGCGGGCGGATTGGCGGGCGGTCTGTACGCGCTCGGCGCACGACTGGTTCCGGGTTTCGACCTCGTCGCCGAAGAGACCGGTCTGCACGACGCAGTCACCGAGTGCGACGTCGTCGTCACCGGCGAAGGTCGACTCGACGAGACGAGCTTCACCGGAAAAGTCGTCGGCGGTGTCATCTCGTTGGCACGGTCTCGCAAGAAACAGGTCGTCGTCATTTGTGGCGACGCCACCAACGACGCGCGAGCGACCGCGACGTCGCTCGGTGCCCGAGTGTTCAGCCTGCGGGAAACGTTCGGCGACGCTTCGACGACGTCGACGATGCAGTGCATCCGCACTGCGGCCGAAACTGCGCTCGCGAACTGAGCTGACCTGCGATCACGGTCGCGTGCGCGACCGGTGAGGATCGACGGTCGTCAGGCCGTCGTTGTCGTCGTGACGACCACCGGCGTGGTGGCGACACCACCGGAGATGATGCTCAACGGCTTGCCGGCCAGATCGGTGCCCAGCAAGATGAGCACGCTGGCTTCGCCGAGGCTGCCGGTCTCGGTGGGAATCGGCGTCGGCATCGGCGACGTAGCGACACCGCCGAGTTCTCGGGCCACGGCCGCTGCCGCAGCCTCGCTGCCCAGCAAGTAGTAGACGACGGTGACGGTCTGCTTGGGCGTGATCTCGCTCTTGTTGATGGCCGGCTGCACGATGTAGCCCTTGCCTTGCAACTCAGTGGTGAGCAAACCTGCGCTGCCGCTGACGCCCGACGCATTGGCGATTTGCACCTTGAACGCCGTCAAGACGACGGGGGCCGCAGTCGTTTCGACCGGGATCGCCTCGACGGTGGTCTCGGTGGCGGCTTCTTCCGACTGAGACGTCTCTTCGGGCACGGCGACGCCAGTGTCGTTGCGCAGGTCGCGCAGGATGAAGAAACCGAGCAACACGGCGAGCACGGCCACAGCAATGGACAGCACCGAGTTGACGTTGGCAGCTCGGGGTTCTGGGGCGGGTCGCGGACGGCGTTGCTCTTGACTCATGTCATCCACAGTAGTCACGCACGTCGCGCAGAAAGCTCAATGAGCCGAGGGTGGGGATTGAACCCACGACCTGCCGCTTACAAGGCGGCTGCTCTG
>DAIPHP010000021.1:0-18678 GCA_036771295.1 Ilumatobacteraceae bacterium | reverse complement strand
TGACGCGCTTGGCGCGACCGAGCAGGTCGAGACCGGCGTTCTCCAGCTTCAAGCCCACTTCCTCGCTGATGACTTGGCCACCGGTGAGGATCGCCATGTCTTGCAGCATCGCCTTGCGGCGGTCGCCGAAGCCCGGCGCCTTGACGGCGGTCGAGTTGAACGTGCCGCGGATCTTGTTGACCACGAGCGTGGCGAGTGCTTCACCCTCGACGTCTTCGGCGACGATGAGCAACGGCTTGCCCGTCTTCATCACGGCCTCGAGCAACGGCAGCATCGACTGCACGGTCGAGATCTTGGCCGAATGGAAGAGGATGTACGGCTCTTCGAGCACGGCTTCCTGGCGGTCCTGGTCGGTCACGAAGTACGGCGACAGGTAGCCCTTGTCGAACTGCATACCTTCGGTGAACTCGAGCTCGATGCCGAACGTATTCGACTCTTCGACCGTGACGACGCCGTCCTTGCCGACCTTGTCGATCGCGTCGGCGATGACCTTGCCGATTGCGGCATCGGCGGCCGAGATGGTCGCGACGTTGGCGATGTCGCCCTTGTCGTCGACTTCCTTCGACTGTGACTTGAGCGAATCGACGGCCGCAGCGACGGCCTTCTCGATGCCGCGCTTCAGGCCCATCGGGTTGGCGCCGGCCGCGACGTTGCGCATGCCGTGGCTGACCATCGCCTGGGCGAGCACCGTGGCGGTGGTGGTTCCGTCACCGGCGACGTCGTTCGTCTTGGTGGCGACTTCCTTCACCAGCTGGGCACCCATGTTCTCGAACGGGTCTTCGAGCTCGACTTCCTTGGCGATCGAGACACCGTCGTTGGTGATCGTCGGCGCGCCGAACTTCTTGTCGAGCACGACGTTGCGACCCTTGGGTCCGAGCGTCACCTTCACTGCGTCGGCGAGTTTGTTCACGCCGGCTTCGAGCGCGCGGCGTGCTTCTTCGTCGAATTTGAGCAACTTGGCCATGTGTGTGGTTCTTCCTTTGTGTGATTACTTCGAGACGATCGCGAGCACGTCGCGGCTGGTGAGAATGAGGAGGTCGTCACCTTTGTGGCTGACCTCGGTGCCGCCGTACTTGCTGTAGAGCACGGTGTCGCCGACCTTGATGTCGAGCGGGAAGTACTTGCCTTCCGCATCGCTCCAGCGACCGGGGCCGACGGCGAGCACGGTGCCCTGCTGCGGCTTTTCCTTGGCGGTGTCGGGGATGACGAGACCCGAGGCGGTGGTCTGTTCGGCCTCTGACGGCTTCACCACGACCCGGTCATCGAGGGGCTTCAGGTTCATGTTTCTTCCTTTTCGTGCGGGTCTCCCGGACGGGAGACGGGCTGTTTTTCACCCCGGGGAGGCCGTTAGCACTCTCCCAAGGCGAGTGCTAATGCTAGGGGTCGCCCCCGCGGGGCAACAACCCGAGCCGCCCTGCGGCGGTCACGAAGTCGTCCCGGGACACCTCGGTCGGTGACCGGGCCATACCAGCCGAGTCAGACGTCCGATCTTCAGGTGGTCGACAGCCCGATCCTCAGGTGGTCGACAGCCCGAGCAGCTGCTGGACGAGCCGAACCGGCAGTCCGATCACCGTGGTGAGGTGCCCGCGCACTTCGCGCACGAACATGGCGGCTTCGCCCTGCACCGCGTACGCCCCTGCCTTGTCGAGTGACTCCCCGGTGGCGAGGTACCGCTCGAGCAGATCAGGGTCGATCGGGTGCATGGCGACCGCCGCAGTGTCGATCGCCACACGGTGGTGCCCGTCAGGAGTCGCCGGTGCGGCGAGGGTTCCGTGCGAAACGCACACCGCCGTGTGCACCAGGTGGGTGCGACCCGAGAGACGTCGCAGCATCTCGCGCGCGTGAGCCACGTCGCGGGGAGTTCCGAATATCTCACCATCGACGTCGACGGTCGTGTCGGCACCGAGCACCACGGTGTCGCTCGTGTGGCGTCTCGCGACGTGCAAGCACTTGGCGACGGCCAGTCGCTGCACGTGCTCGCGCGGCGATTCGCCGGCAAGCGGGGTCTCGTCGACGTCGGCGGAGTCGACGACGAACGCGACACCCATCTGACGGAGGATGTCGGCGCGGCGCGGCGAGCGTGACGCGAGAACCAGCCTCATCGCGCTCGATGGCGTAGACCGGCGAGGATCATCCGCCGCTCATCGTGGTGAGCATCGCGTCGTCGGGTACCTGCAAGTCGTCGAGATGGTCGAGATACCCGTGCGGCAACACCACGTTGATCGGGCCGTTGGTGTGGCCGCGCGGCAGGCGTTCGCCGCCTGCCACGAGCGCGAGCGATCGATCGAGCGTGCCTGCCAGCGTGCGCACGTCGTCGAGCGTCGAGACTTCGGCGAATCGTCGTCGCACCTCGGGGCCGACCGGATAGCCGGTCAGGTACCAGCCGCAGTGCTTGCGAAACTCGCGGATGCCTTTGGTGTCGTCATTGCGGCCGTTGGCGCGATGGTGGTGCATGAGCGACTCGGCGTGCGCGAGCATCACGTCGAGCACCTCGCCGAGCAGCGGGGCGCTTCGCACCGCTCGACCGTTGAACACGTCAACGAGGTCGCGAAACAGCCAAGGCTTGCCGAGGCATCCACGACCGATGACGACGCCGTCGCAACCCGTCTCGGCGATCATGCGCATCGCGTCGTCGGCACACCAAATGTCGCCGTTGCCGAGCACCGGGATTCCCTCGACCTCCTGCTTCAACGTGGCGATCGCCTCCCAGCGTGCGCTCGGCGCGTAGTGCTGCTGCGCCGTCCTGGCGTGCAGGGCGATCATCGCCGCGCCGGCGTCTCTGCAGATCTTTCCGGTGTCGACGAAGGTGAGCAGCTCGTCGTTGATGCCCATGCGGAACTTGCACGTCACCGGGATGCCGTAGCGACTGCCGGCGCGCACCGCCGCCCGCACGATTTCCGCGAGCAGATTCTTCTTGAGCGGCACGGCGGCACCGCCGCCCTTGCGCGTCACCTTTGCCGCCGGACACCCGAAGTTCAAGTCGATGTGGTCGACCAAGTCTTCGCTGCCGAGCACGTCGACCGCCTTCTCGACGATCGTCGGATCGCTGCCGTAGAGCTGCAAACTGCGGAATCTCTCGTCGGGCGCGAACGACACCATCGATCGCGTGCGCGGATTGCCGTACACGAGGGCCGCCGCCATGATCATCTCGTTCACGTACACGAGACCCGGGCCGAACTGGCGGCACATCGATCGAAACGGCGCGTTGGTGACGCCGGCCATCGGGGCGAGTACGACCGGGGGCCACACCTCGATACCGCGGCCGGGCGTGCCGTCGACGTGCGTGCCGCGCAGGGCGAGGGGCTTCGCCACTGAACCGCCTTGCGCGTTCATCGTTGGCCGGTTCCCAGCTTCAGGTTCGGGTTGGCGCCGGTGTCGAGCGGCGACGATTCTCCGCGCGCCAGGCGGTACCACGCCGCGCTCGCGATCATCGCCGCATTGTCGGTGCACATCTCGCGTGACGGTAACACCACCGATCGACCCTCACCGTGCAGGCCCGCGGCGAACTCGCGCCGCAACAACGAATTCGCCGCCACTCCGCCGCCGAGAGCCACCGTCCGGGCGGAGATCTGCGCGGCGGCACGGCGAGCCTTGTGCACGAGCACGTCGACGACGGCACGCTGGAACGACGCCGCGACGTCATCGGTGGTCACGCTCGGGTGGGCCCGCACGTGGTTGATCACGGCGGTTTTCAACCCGCTGAACGAAACGTCGAGTCCGTCGTTCAACATCGCGCGCGGAAACTCGACGGCTCGTTCGTTGCCCTGCTGTGAGGCTTTGTCGATCGCCGGCCCGCCCGGATACGCAAGCCCGAGAAACCGGGCCACTTTGTCGAACGCCTCCCCTGCCGCGTCGTCGATGGTCTGGCCGATCACGCGGTACGAGTGCACGTCGGACATCTCCACGAACAGCGTGTGACCACCCGACACCAGCACGAACAGCATCGGGAACTCGGCGTTCGGCTCGTCGAGCAACGCGGCGTAGAGGTGTGCTTCGAGATGGTTGACGCCCACGAACGGCACGCCGAGTGCGAGCGCGGTCGCTTTGGCCGCCGACACTCCCACGAGCAATGCACCGACCAGTCCCGGACCGACGGTTGCCGCGACCGCGTCGATGCGCGAATAGTCGATGCCGGAACGCTCGAGGGCTTCCGCGGTGACGTGCGGCAGGGCTTCGACGTGCGCGCGACTGGCGATCTCGGGCACCACTCCGCCGAAGCGCGCGTGCTCGTCGAGCTGGCTCGCGACCACCGACGACAGCACGTCGGTGCCGCCCATCACCACGGCTGCCGCGGTCTCGTCGCAACTCGTCTCGATGCCGAGCACGATCGTCGACGCATCGGCGGTGGTCGCACCGACGGTCGGGCGCGTCGTGGACGTCATGATGCCGTCCCTCGTTCTGCTTCGATGCGTTGCAGACGCCGCTCGAACTCGTCACCCTGGATGTCGGTGCACCACATGACGATCGCGTCGTCACGGTTCTCGTAGTACTTGGCTCGCACTCCGACCGGCACGAACCCGAAACGGCGGTACAGCGACTGCGCGGACACGTTCGACTCGCGCACCTCGAGCGTGAGCGAAGACATTCCCTTGCGACGAGCCTCCCACGCGAGGTCCAGCATGAGCTCGGTCGCGACGCCCCGACGTCGCATCGCGACGTCGACGGCCACGTTCGTGACGTGCGCGGCGTCGTCCATGTAGATCATGCCGCCGTACCCGACCACTCGTCCGCCCAGTTTCGCGACGAGGTAATGCCGCGATCCGCGCGACTGCATCGCCAGTTCGTCGATGAACACTCCCTCGGTCCACGGCTGGGGATACGCCGTGCGTTCGATCTGCAGGATTTCCGGCAGGTGCGAGCGCCGCATCGGCTCGATCGTGAGGACGTCGTTCTCTGCTCGCTTCTCTCGGTCGTCGCCGAGTCGCAACAGTCGGGAGAGGATGCTCACGAGTTGCTCCGCGTCTTCCAGTTGATCTCGGCGTCGGCGTCACGCAAGTACATCGCCGCCACGCGCGGGACGCCAGGCTCGAGAGCTTCGTCGGATTCGTCGGAGAACGACTCGCCGCGCAACAGCCTCGCGTGAGCGAGCAACGCCACGTGCTTGGCGTGGGGATGCGCGTTCGTCGAGTCGCCGAAACCGACGGCCCACGACTGCGGCCCCAGCGCAGAGACGATCGAGTCCCGGTGCGACATCGCGTACTCCCCGACCAGTAGGCACGCTTGGGCGCGGTCGCGCAACGCGAGCACGAGATCGTCGAGCGACCCCACGGTCGGGTCCGACACGCGCACCGTCGAGCCATCGTCGCGCACGCGGTGCATCGCCCACGCAACCTCCTTGCGTCGCGCGTCGACGGTCGGCACCACCAACTCGTAGTCGGTCGACGGGTTCGCGGCCGCCGTCAGCGCATCCAACCCGTCGATGCCGACGAGCGGCACTTCGAGCACGTGGGCGAGGGCCTGAGCCGCTGCAATACCTACGCGCATGCCGGTGAAAAGCCCCGGCCCGACATCGACGGCGACGGCATCGATGTCACGTAGATCGAGACTTGCTCGCGACACGACGAACTCGATCATCGGCGTCAGGTCTTCCGCGTGCCGACGTTCGCTGCGCGTCTCGCTCGCACCGATCACGTCCGTGCCGTCGACCAGGGCGACGCTCACGGTCTCCGTAGCGGCATCGATACCGAGCACGATCACGGCGTCAGTCCTTCCCTGGTGGCGGTGACGACGACACTTGTCGAAGTCGATCGGCCAGGCGCAGGAACCGCACCTCCCACGAGGCGCCTTTCCATGTCACGGTGATTCGGCGAGCCGTGTCGCCTGCGTGTACGAACGTGATGATGAGAGCGTCGTCGAATTCCTGCGGCGCGAGGTCGCCCCACTCGACGACGAGCACGGCCCCGGCTCGGCGCGCGTCGTCGAGCCCGAGATCGGTGAGCTCACCGGTTCGCTCGAGCCGGTACAGGTCGGCGTGGCACACGGTGAGCGAGTTTCCCCGGTATTCGTGCACGAGCGTGAAGGTCGGCGACGTGACGTGGTCGGTCACGCCGAGCGCCGCGCAGAACGCCTTGGTGAACGTGGTCTTTCCTGCCCCGAGGTCGCCGGTCAGGAGCAGCACGTCGCGCGGCCGCACTTCGCGGGCGAGGGCCGCAGCAAACCGAGTCGTGTCGTCTACCGACGCGGAAGAAAACTCGACCGTCTGCACGCTCAGCCCCCGACGTACACGCGCGGCACGCGAGCCGACACCGCGCACACGATTTCGTAGGTGATGGTGTCGAGGGCACTCGCCCAGTCCTCCACTCGCACGACGGCACCCGATTGCACCCCGAAGATGACTGCTTCGTCTCCCACGTCGACGTCATCGTCGCCGCAGTCGACCATCATCTGGTCCATGGTGACCACGCCGACGATGCGGCGGGGCTTGCCCCCGACCAGCACGCGTGCCGGCGTCGACCACGAGCGGCGCGCGATGCCGTCGGCATACCCGACGGGCAGCGTCGCGACCGTGGTGTCACGTTCGAGCACCGTTCGCAACCCGTAGCTCACCGCTTCGCCGGCAGGCAACCGCTGCACGTGGCCCACGGCGGTGCGCAGCGACATCACCGGGCGAAGTTTTCCCGCCAACTCGGCGACGCCCTCCCCGGGCTGCAGGCCGTACAGGGCGATGCCGGCGCGAACCATCGTGCACTCTGGCAGCAGGTGTCGCAGCGTCGCGGCGGAGTTGGCGACGTGCACGTGCCGCAGCGTCGGCGCGACACGCCGAACGACGGCGAGCACCTCCTGAAACTGGTTCAGCTGTCGTTGCGTGGCCGCGTGCGAGGGATCGTCGGCCGTCGCGAGGTGGGTCATGACACCGTCGAGCACGAGATTCGACGACTCGACGATCGACTTCGCTCGTGACCCCGCGTCGCTCGGCGACGCACCGACGCGGTGCATGCCGGTGTCCACTTTCAAGTGCACCAACGTGCGAACGCCGGCCCGACGCGAGGCCTCGGCGAGCGCCGAGATGTATCGCTCGTTGTACGCGACGCAGACCACCCGCGATCGCACCAGCACGTCGAGCTCCCCGACCGGCTGTTCGCTCAGCACCATGATCGGGGCCTCGATGCCGGCGAGACGAAGTTCGACGGCTTCTTGCGTCAACGCGACGCACAAGCCCTCAGCCCCCGCGGCGAGCGCCGCGCGTGCGCAGGCAACCGCACCGTGACCATAGGCGTCGGCCTTGACCACCGCCCACAGCCGTGCGCCGCCTGCCTCGCGGGCGACGACACTCACGTTGTGACGAAACGCAGCGAGATCGACCTCCGCCCGGGTGTAGCGCCCTGATCGGGCGAGTGCCTCGTTGTTCATCGACGTGCGCTCGCCTCAGTCGGCGGCGACCACCGCGACGGCGAGATGGTCGGTGTGCGAGATCGAGACGTGCCAGCGCTTCACTCCGCGACGCTCTGCGAGCGCCGCTGCCCGGCCGTCGACTCGCAGCGTGGGGCGCCCGTCGGCGGCGCTGTCGATCGACACGTCCTTCCAATCGAACGCGCCGAGACCTACGCCGAGCGCCTTCATCGTCGCTTCGCGCACCGCGAATCGAGCCGCCAACGTCGCCGACGCGTCGGCTCGGCGCGAGGCGAGTCGCCGCTCGTCGTCGGTGAACACTCGCTCGGCGAGTCGCGGGGTTCGACCGAGCGCTTTCGCGAATCGCGTGATGTCGACGGCGTCGACGCCGAGGCCGATCATGATGCTGCGCCTCGGTCTCTCATCGCGAGATCATTCGCCCGTGCGCCACATGTCGGCAGTCGAGGTGATCGGCATGATCAACGCGTCGGCGACCGAGACTTCGGCAAGGCGGTCTTCGCGGAACGACGCCTCGGTTTCGGTCACTGCGTCGACGAGACGGTCGTAGCGGTTGTCGTAACCCGCCAGCACCTGCTTCATCACGCCGGCCGGCAGACGATCGTGGAAGAGCACGTGCAAGAGCGTGATGCCGGTGGTCTCGCTGCCCTTCACTTCGGGCACGAAGATGACGGTTCGGTTGTCGCGGCGACCGCGGGCGACGAGCACTTCCTGCGACATCGCGACACGACGCTTGGTGCCGCGCAAGGCGTTGCTGGTGTCGACGCGCGACTGGAGGTCGCGGGCGATGCCTCCGCGGTCGACGATGGCGATGGTCGAGTCCTGCGCCGCCGGATCACCCTCGATGCGATAACGGGTGAATCCGACCACCTGACTGATCGCCGGGTCGAGGTCGGCGAGCACCTTCAACACCCCGTACGGCAGACGCTCGCGCGCCGCTCCTGCATTGAGCACGGACTTGACCAGCACGCGGTCGAGCAACCCTTCTTCGCTGCGCGAGATGCCGACGGTGATGGTCTTGGCTTGGTGCTTGATTGCGTCGACGGGTCGCGTGAGTTCGTCGATCGCGCGTGTGAGCGCCGCGGTGATGTCGTCCAGCAACCCCTCGGGCGTGGCGATCTTTCCTGAGTCGCGCTGGTAGGCCTGCAGCGGGTTGGCCGACATGACGGTGCGCAGGATGCCCACCACGCGCACCGCGGTGGACACCTCGAGGTTGCCGTCGTAGGCGCCGGTGGCCAACGCGTCGAAGAAACGGTTTGCAGGTACGCCGATCTCGGCGTGCACCTTCTCGAGCAACGTGGCACCTTGCCCGCCTCGTTCGACGGCGTGCTCGACCACTTCACGGGTCTGTCGCAGCGGTCGCGCGAGAGTATCGATCGCCATCGCCGCTTCGTATCCGAAGAGGTGCCCGACCATCACCGAGAGCACGAACGCCACGCGTGAGTCGACTTCCGGCACTTCGATCACCGCGGCAGCCGCGCCGAAGCGCTGCTCGCCCGCGGTTGCGACGACGATCGGCAACGCCTTGTGCGCGCGGAAGATCTCTATCTCCTTGGCGACGTCCGCCGCCGTACCGCCGGCGAGTCCTGCGGCGCACACGAAGATGAGCGGCTCGCACGACAAGTCGATGTGTTTTTTGTCTTCGGTGATGTCGCAGGCGATCGACTTGTAACAAAGCTCGCTCAACTTGATGCGAACTTCCTCCGCGGCCACCGCGTTCGAACCGTTGCCGACGATCGTCCAGTAGCGACGTGACGTGGCGAACGTGCGGGCAGCCTCGGCGATCTTCGGGCGAAGCGCCAGCACTTCGCCGAGCGCCTCCGGCAACGTGCGCAGAGCGCGCAGCAAGTTGCTGCGATCGTCAGCCGTGCCCGTGCCGAGCACCTGGGCGACGGCGCAGGCGAGCAACGCGCCGGCGGCGACCTGGGCGTAAAACGCCTTGGTGCTGGCGACGCTCATCTCGACGTCGCGACCGTCGGAGGTGTAGATCACTCCGTCGGCCTTGGCGGTCAGTTCGCTGCCGCGACGGTTGACGATCGCGACCACGCGGGCGCCTCGCGAACGAGCCAGATCGACCGTGCGGTTGGTGTCCGTCGTCGTGCCGCTCTGGCTGATGGCGACGATCAACGTGTCGCGCATGTCGAGCGCCAGGCCGAAGCCGGAGAGTTCGGTGGCCGGCAGCGCGTCGACTCGCAGACGGTCGTCGGTCAGCTGGCGCAGCATGTTGGCCAGCGAGCGCCCGGCGATCGCCGCGGTGCCCTGACCGATCACGCGCACGCGCTGCAAGGTGCCGTCGGCGAGCTCGCTGATGATCCGCTCGGGCAACTGCGACTCGTCGAAGCCGACGGAAAGCAGGTTGTCACGTTCGCTGATGCGCCCGCGCAACGTCTTGGCGAAACTGCGCGGCGCTTCGTTGATTTCCTTGGCCAAGAAGTGACGGTGCTCGCCGCGGTCGATGTCACGCGTGGTGACCTCGGCGACGAGCGTGTTGTGCGCACCGAGGGTGAGCGTCGTGCCGTCGTATCCCATGAGCGTGATTCCCGACTCGTCTCCGGCGCGCGCGCCGTCGAGCACCATCACTTGTCCGCGGCTCGACGGGCTGTCGGCGCGAGCCAACGACTCACCGTCCATGCGCACGTAGCGCTGCGTCTCTTCGACCACGCCGTACGGCTCGCTCGCCACGACGAAGCGGTTCGCCGCCAGACCGACGCAAAGCCCTTGGCCGCTTCCCTTCAGCGCGAGCAGCAAGGTGTCGGGCTGGTCAGCAGACGCGGCCGCGATCGCGACCGAGCCTTCGAACGCAGCCACCGTCTCCCGGAAACCTTCGACGAGCGTCGACCCCGCGGCGAGACGTCGCGACACGAGGGCGGGTATCACCTTGGCGTCGGTGGTGATGGGCTGGGCGAAGCGCAGTTCGTGGCGCGCCCGCAAGTCGGCGTGGTTGTCGACGTCACCGTTGAGTGCGGCCACGAGGTACGCCTGGTCGCCGGCGGCCTCGAGTTCTTCGCTGTTCACCGGGTGCGCGTTGGGTTCGGAAATGATGCCGACGCTCGCCCATCGCGTGTGGCCGAGCACCGCGACGCGAGCATCCGGCTGGCTCACGGCGAGGCGGAGCAGGTCGTCGGCGACGATCGCGGCGCGCATCGCGCGCGTGTTGTCGCCGAGCTCCCCGATTTCGGCGGCTGCCTTGTAGACGAACGACCAGGCTTCGCGCGTCACACGAACGGCGCGAGAAGTGAACAGACTGTCGTCGTTGCGGCCGCCGAGAAGGGCTGCGACTCGTGCGTCATCACGACGCAGTCCGTGATTCGACACCAGAACGTGCACGCCGGCGGAATCGCGGCCGCGAACTTCCATGCGGTCGATGGCCGACAGGGCCTGCTGAATGGAGAGGTAAGCAGCGAGTGCCGAGCGGCTCGCGCCGGCACCAGCGAGACCGTCGACTGCGTTGGCGGTGCGGATGCGATCTTTGCGCAGCGACCAGGAGGCGTCGCGCAGCGCGGTGAGCAGGTTGCCCGTGCGCTCGAGGGCCGCAGCCCCGACCGATGCATCGGCCCGCTCCAGCTGCTTTTCTGCGGCGTTCAGCCGGCCGTCGAGTTGCTCCAGCCGCACGGTGAGCGCCGAGATGAATTCGCGGTTGCCGGCCATCAACCAGATGCCGGCGTCCCCGCGCAACGACGCATCGACGCCACTCATCGCTTGGGCCATGTCGCGCAGGCGGGTGTCGTCAGGCAGTCGTTGTTGGTCGTCGGGCCAGCCCTTCAGCACCGAGTCGACGGCGGCGAGAAGGTCGGCGGCCAGCGGAACCGGGCGGGTTTCAGGCCGCGACAGCACCGCGATGATGCCGCACATGGAGTAAAGGCTACCTATCGAGGCGTTTCAGGAAGCCCCGGTGCGGGCGAGCACGGCGCGCTCCAGTCGTTCGGCAATCGCGTTCGCGATCTGCGTCGTCGACGCTTCCACCATCACTCGCACGACCGGCTCGGTGCCGGAGGCGCGCACCACGATGCGGCCTCGGTCGCCGAGCTCGGATCGTTCGCGACGCAGCTCGTCGGCGATCAACGCTTCGACATCGGCGGGCTTCGACGCCAGCTTCACGTTGCGAAGCACCTGCGGCATTCGCTGCATGACCGACTCGGCGAGGTCTGACAGGCTGCGCTTCGATCGTCGAACGAGGTCGAGCAACAACACGGCGGCCAACACGCCGTCGCCGGTGGTGGCGTGCAGCGCGTTGATGATGTGTCCGCTCTGCTCGCCGCCGAGCACGTATCCCCCGAGCTCCATCGCCGCCAGCACCGCTCGGTCGCCGACGTCGGTCGTCACCACGGTGATGCCGCGTTCCTGCATCGCGCGGTGAAACCCGAGGTTCGTCATGCTCGTCACCACCACCGTGTCGTGCGCGAGCCGGCCTCGGGAGTGCAGGTCGATCGCCATCAGCGCGATGATGCGGTCGCCGTCGACCACGTTGCCCGTCTCGTCCACGGCGATCACGCGGTCGCCGTCACCGTCGAAGGCGACGCCGATCACCGACCGGGCGGCGCACTGCGCGGCCAGCCGCTCTGGGTGCACGGCCCCGCAACCGTCGTTGATGTTGCGACCGTTCGGCGCGTCGTTGATCGCCTCCGCCCGCATGCCGAGCGCGACCATCACTGCTCGGGCGACGCCGCTCGTCGCGCCGTTGGCACAGTCAAGCAGCACACCTTGCTGCGCAAAGTCGGCCACGCCGAGGGAACCGACCAGTTCCTGCACGTACTCGTCAGCTGCCAGTCGCGTGACCTGCCCGGCTGGGTCGCTCGACCGGGATTCGCCGGAGGTCGTCCGCGCGCCGTCGCCGAGCGAATGCCAGCGCGACTCGATGCGCCGCTGCTCGTCGTCGGTCAGCTTGCGACCACCCGGTGCGAAGACCTTCACCCCGTTGTCGTGCCACGGGTTGTGCGACGCAGTCACCGCGACGGCGACACAACCGCGTCGAGCAGCGATTCGGGCCAGGGCGGGCGTCGGCAACAGCCCGGCGTTCGAGATTGAGGCGCCGTGCGACGCGGCACCGAGGGCGAACGCCGCGGCGAGCGACTCGCCGCTTTCGCGCCCGTCGTGTCCGATGACGACGTCCGCACCAGCCCACTCTCGGGCGACGGCCGCGCCGAGCAACTCGACATCGCGCTCGAGCAGATCGACGCCGACGCGACCACGGACGCCGTCAGTTCCGAATCGCAACATGGACATCACCATCTTGCCCGTTGAGTTCGCGCGGGGCCGTGTTTACGCGGAGTGTGCGTACACGCGAAGTGCGACTTCGCGCGGGCGACGATTAACGCTTGGTGTACTGCGGTGCCTTGCGCGCCTTCTTCAAGCCGTACTTCTTGCTCTCCTTGCGACGAGCGTCGCGAGCGAGCAGGCCGGCGCGCTTCAGCGCGGGGCGGTGTGCGGGGTCGAGGGCGACGAGCGAACGGGCGACCGCCAGGCGCATCGCGCCGGACTGGCCGGCGGGGCCGCCACCGGCGATGTCGACGTCGATGTCATAGGTCTTCATCGTGTCGGTGATACGGAGTGCCTCAGTCGCGTTGTTGCGATGGATCGCGGTGGGAAAGTACTCCTCGAACGTGCGTCCGTTGACGGTGACGCGGCCGGAACCGGCGCGCAGCCTGACGCGCGACACCGCGCTCTTGCGACGACCGGTGGTCTGGGTGAGCGGCTTGGTTGCCATGTGGTGTTCCTCTCAGTCTTTCTGCTCAGCGCGCCTTGGCGTGGCTCATGTCGACGGGCTGGGGCTGCTGCGCGAGGTGCGGGTGCTCGGCGCCCGAGTACACCTGCAGCTTCTTGATCTGCGCGCGTCCGAGACGACCCTTGGGCAGCATGCCGTGCACGGTGCGACGAATCGCCGACTCGGGGCTGCGGGCCAAGAACTGGGAATACATCTCGACTCGGATACCGCCGGGGTATCCGCTGTGTCGCGCGACTTTCTTGTCCTCGGCTTTGCCGCTCGTCAAGATGACTTTCGACGCGTTGATGACGATGACATGGTCGCCCGTGTCGATGCTGGGCGTGTACGACGGCTTGTGCTTGCCGCGAAGCAGCGTGGCGATCTCCGTGCACATGCGACCGAGCACGAGACCCTCGGCGTCGATGACGTGCCAGGCGCGCTGCACCTCAGTGGGCTTGGCCGAATACGTGCGCATGAATGAACCTCTCAAGATCTCTGGAACGCCGCGTTCACGGCGCAAACTCGAACAATGAATGATACGGCGGTTTTTGCCTGGTCACACCGTCGGGAAGCCCCGAAACGGCCGCAAAACCTCAGCTGACGAGCCCGGTCAGCCACTGCTCCACTCGCGACGCAAAGGCCGCCGCCGAGAACCGCTGCTGCACGTCGGCCCGGCACTGCCGTCGGTCGATCGATGACAGTCGCGACACTGCGGCAGCGACGAGATCGGGTCGGTCGGGCGCGACGACGAAACCGGTCACGCCGTCGCGCACGATGTCGGCCGGGCCGCCGCGGTCGTAGGTGATCACCGGCACCCCGCAGGCCAACGCCTCGATCGCCACGTTGCCGAACGCCTCCACCCACTTGTGCACCATGATCAATGCGGCGCACTGGCCGAGCCGCGCCTGCAGCTCGTGCGTGGCGAGAAATCCCTCGTGCTCGACGACGGCTTGAGGCCAGCGCGACGCCGCGCTCGCCCACGCGGCTTCGTCTTCCATCACGCCGAAGACCCGCAGACGACGACCGGTCGCCGCCGCCACTGCGAACGCGTCTTCGATGCCTTTCTCGCGGGAGATGCGGGCCGCGAACGCGAGGTCGTCGGTCGGCGCGGCGACAAACTCGTACGCACTGACGTCGATTCCGCTCGCCACGATGCGGGCGCTCGCCGCGATCGCCGCCCCGAACGTCTCGGCCTGTGCGCGACTGTGCATTGCCACCGACTTCGGATCATGCGCGATCGCGGCCGCTACCGCACGGTCCATCTCGTCGCTGAGCGAGCCCATACTCACGAGGTGCGCGACCGGTGCGGCGCACTCCGCGGCGTTGGTGAACGGAAGTGCGTCGTACGCGAAGTTCACCACGACGTCGTGACTGCCGTGTCGCGAAATCTCGACGACTCGCTCCCACATGTTCGCCAGCACCGAGTCGCCCGGCATCGTCGGCGACACGGAGCGGTCGAGGGTCTGGCTCGGCACGTGCAGCACGCCGTCGACTTCGATCACTCGGTGGTCACCGAGCCGCGAACCTCTCGGGGCGACGACGACCACTTCGTGGCCGAGTCGAACGAGGCCGTCGGCGAGCGAGCGCATGGTGAGCTCGACTCCGCCACCGATGCCCGATCCGATCGCACCGACCGACGTCGAAAGAAAGACGACTCGCATCATCGACCCGGCAGCGTCACGCGCGTCACTCGGGCTGCGCCGGGTAGCCGACCTCCCACAGGCACAAGCCGTGCGGCGGGGCGATTTGCGAGGCGTCCTGGCGTCGGCCGCTGCGGATGAGAGCCATCATGTCGCTCGGCGGACGCTTGCCGAGCCCGATGTCCACGAACGTGCCGACGAGCGAGCGCACCATCTGGTGGCAGAAGGCGTTGGCGCGCACCTCGAACGTGACGAGGTCGCCGTCGCGCTTCCATGACGCTTGCATCACGTACCGCTTCATCGACGCGGGCGTCGCACCTTCTGCACGTTCGTCGTCGGCGTCGGGCTTGCGGCAGAAAGCCGAGAAGTCGCGCTCGCCCATGATCGCGTCCGAGGCCAACTGCATGGGTCGCACGTCGATAGGTGCATGCACGTGCCACGCGGTGGACGCGAGAAACGGGTCGGGTGACGCCGAGTTGAGCACCGTGTATCGGTAGTGGCGCCAGATGGCCGAGAAGCGCGCGTGAAACGACTCCGGTACCCACGCCGCCTCGCGCACCGCGATCTGCGGGCCGCACAGCGCGTTGAGTTTCTTCGCAAGCGACTCGATTTTCGTCCGGGAGGGCAGCTCGACGCTCACCACCTGTCCGCGTGCGTGCACTCCGGCGTCGGTGCGGCCGGCGGGCACCAGTCGCACCTGTGACTGGGTGATTTTCTCGAGCGCCTCGGTGAGAGCACCGGCGACGGTCGGCACGTCGCGGTTCGGGGCGAAGCCGTGGAAGGTGCTGCCGTCGTAGGCGACGACGAGTCGGGCGTTGCGAACCGTGCGGGTCATCGGCGATCTGCTGGGTCGCTCACCGTGTCGGCGCGAGAAACGCTCGTCGCTCGAGGTGCGTGACCCGACGCTCGGGGCTACCGGCGGTCGCGAATCAGACGAGTTCGATGCGCGCCATCGGGGCGCGGTCACCGTTGCGCTCGCCCAACTTGAGGATGCGCACGTACCCGCCGTTGCGCTCCATGTAGCGCGGGGCGAGGCTCTTCACGAGTTTGGTCGTCATCTCTTTGTCGTTGAGGTACGCCTGAATCTGGCGGATCTTGTGCAGGCTCGCGGCGTCGCTGTTCTGCGCCTTCTTGGCCTTGGTGATGAGACGTTCGGCGATCGGGCGCAGCGCCTTGGCCTTGGCCTCGGTGGTCTCGATGCCCTCGGCGGCGAACAGTGACGCGGCCAGGTTGGCCATCATCAGACGCTCGTGGCTCGATGAGCCGCCGAAGCTCTTGCTACGTCGTGGTTCGGGCATGTTCGATGTTCTCCTTCGTGAGCGTCAACGCGTCAGACGCGAAGCGCGAGTCCTCGCTCGTCGAGCTTGCCCTTCACTTCGGCGATGCTTTGCGCGCCGAAGTTGGGCAAGTTGGTGAGTTCTTCCTCGGTGCGGGCGACGAGGTCGCCGATGGTGTTGATCTGGGCGCGCTTCAAGCAGTTGAAGGGACGCTGCGACAACATGAGGTCCTCGATCGGCATGTCGAGCTCCGGCGAACCAGAACCGCTCGTCACCGACTCGCCCAACTCGAGGGCGACCGGCTCGTCGGAGAGCGACGCGACGAGTTCGAGCAGGTTGCGCATCGTCGCACCAGCCGAAGCAAGTGCCTCGGACGGGGTGATCGAACCGTCGGTCTCGATGTCGAGGATGAGGTTGTCGTAGTTCGTCGACTGGGCCACGCGGGTGGGCTCGACTTCGAAGCTCACGCGGCGAACCGGCGAGAACAACGCGTCGACCGGGATGACACCGATGGTCTTGCGACCAGAATCGCGGTCACTGCCCATGTAGCCCTTGCCGCGCTCGATGGTGAGCTCGAACGACAGGCTGGCCTTGGCCGAGAGCGTGGCGATGTGCTGGTCGGCGTTGACGATGTCCACGCCGGCGGGCAGCGAGATGTCGCTCGCCTTGAAGTCTTTCGGGCCCTGCACGTCGACGCGCACCGACACGACGTCGTCGACTTCGCTCTTCACGACGATGTCCTTCAGGTTGAGGATGATCTCGGTGACGTCTTCGACGACGCCGTCGATCGTGGTGAACTCGTGCAACGCTTCGTCGAACTTGACCGACGTGATCGCGGCGCCCGGGATCGACGACAGCAGCATTCGGCGCAGCGAGTTGCCGATGGTGTGGCCGAGACCCGGCTCGAGCGGCGAGACGGAGAACTTCTGGCGGTTGCCGACGGCCTCGCCGACGGCTGCGACGCTGGGGCGCTGAATGACGAGCATGGTGGTGTCTCCTGGCTGTTGGTTGGGGGTTACTTCGAGTAGAGCTCGACGATGAGCTGTTCCTTGACGGGAACGTCGATTTGTTCGCGAGCGGGCAGTTCGCGAACGGCGACTGCCTTGCCGCCATCTTGCGAGTCGAGCCACGCCACCGGCGCGCGGCCGAGGGTGTCGATGTTGTGCTGGATGACGATCATGTTGCGCGCTTTGTCGGAGAGGCTGACGATCTCGCCCTTGCTGAGCGTGTACGACGGGATGTTGACTCGCTGACCGTCGACTTTGATGAGGCCGTGGCTCACGAACTGGCGGGCCTGCGGGCGGGTCGCTGCCCAGCCGGCGCGGTAGACCACGTTGTCGAGACGCAGCTCCAACAGGCGAAGGATGTTCTCGCCGGTCGGGCCGGTCATACGAACGGCCTGCTCGTAGATCTTGCGGAACTGGCGCTCGAGCACGCCGTAGATGTACTTCGCCTTCTGCTTTTCCTGCAGCTGGTTGAGGTACTCGCCCTCGCTCGAACGACGGCGAGTGCGGCCGTGGGCACCGGGTGCGAACGGACGGCGCTCGAGGGCCTTGGTGCCCTTGGCGTTCTCGAAGACGTTGATGCCGAGACGGCGTGATACGCGGACTTTCGGACCTGTGTAACGTGCCATGACTACGGACGCTTCCTCTTCGGTTGGCGGCAGCCGTTGTGCGGCACCGGGCTGACGTCTTTCACGCTGGTGACCTCGATGCCGAGGTTCTGGATCGAACGCAACGCGGTGTCGCGGCCCGAACCCGGACCCTTCACGAGCACCTCGGCGCGGCGCAGACCCATTTCCATCGCGGCGCGGCCGGCCTTCTCGGCAGCGAGCTGAGCGGCGAACGGCGTCGACTTGCGCGAGCCGGAGAAGCCGACGCCACCCGACGAGGCCCAGGCGATGACGTTGCCTGCGGCGTCGGTGATGGAGACGATCGTGTTGTTGAACGTGCTCTTGATGTGCACGATGCCCGTGTTGACGTTGCGACGCTCGCGCTTGCGCGACTTGCGTGGTGCTGGGGTTGCTGCGGTGTCTGACATTTACTTCCTCACGGCGACTTTCTTGTTGGCGACGGTCTTCTTCGGTCCCTTGCGGGTGCGCGCGTTGGTGTGCGTGCGCTGGCCGCGAACCGGCAGGCCCTTGCGGTGGCGCGAACCCTGGTACGAACCGATCTCGATCTTGCGCTTGATGTCGGTCTGCACGTCGCGGCGACGGTCACCTTCGACCTTCAGGTTGTTCTCGATGTAGACGCGGATCTTGTTGACGTCAGAGTCGGTGAGATCGCGCACGCGCACGGCGGGGTTGATGCCGAGGTCGGCGCACATCTTGGCCGAGGTCGGGCGACCGATGCCGTGGATGTAGGTGAGGGCGATCTCCACCCGCTTCTCGCGGGGAATGTCGACTCCGGAAATTCGTGCCATGTTCGTTCGTCCTTATCCCTGGCGCTGCTTGTGGCGCGGGTTCTCGCAGATCACCATGACGCGACCGTGGCGACGAATGACTTTGCACTTCTCGCACATCTTCTTGACGCTCGGTCGTACTTTCACGGTGTTCTCTTCTCTTACTTGAATCGGAATGTGATACGGCCTCTGGTGAGGTCGTACGGTGACAGCTCTACTTGCACTCTGTCGCCAGGGTTGATACGGATGTAGTTCACCCGCATCTTCCCGGATATGTGAGCCAAGACGGATCGCCCGTTGGAGAGTTCCACTC
>DAIPHP010000020.1:0-19019 GCA_036771295.1 Ilumatobacteraceae bacterium | reverse complement strand
CCGATGTGCACCTGGTCGCCGGCCAGGAACGACACGGTGAACTCGCCGCTGGCCTTCATCAACGGGTACGTGTCGTGCTTGGGAGAGACGCTGGCCATGATGACCGGCTCTTCGAACGACACCTGCGTCACCCAGTGCGACGTGTAGGCGCGGGTCACGCCGTCGTGCGCGGCCGCTACGACCTCGACGCCCTTGGCGGCTTGGCCGAGCGCACGCTTGAGTTTCGGGTCGATCATGTTGCTCTGCTCGGCGGTCAGCGTATTCGCCGAGTCGGCTCGTCGTCCGAGCGACCGCCACGGTTAGGGTAAGCGCATGACCCGACCAGGCATGTACTCGGGCGTCGCCACCGACGACGCCATGAACCTCGCGATGTCGACCAAAGCAGTGCCGCTGTACGAGGCGGTGAAGAAGTTCATCGCCGACGAAATCGAGCCCGTCACCCGCGAATACTTCGAGTTGGGCGAAGGCCGCAGCGATCGCTGGAGCTACGGCGCCGGCCAGCTCGAGTTGCTGGAGAAACTGAAGAACAAGGCGAAGAAAGCCGGGCTGTGGAACTTCTTCTTGCCGAACGCAGAGACGGGCGAGGGCCTCTCGAACCTCGACTACGCGTACATCGCCGTCGAACTCGGCAAGAACCCGATCGCCTCTGAAGTGATGAACTGCAGCGCGCCCGACACCGGGAACATGGAAGTGCTCGAGCGCGTCGGCACGCCCGAACAAAAAGAGCGTTGGCTCAAGCCGTTGCTGAACGGCGAGATTCGTTCGGCGTACGCGATGACCGAGCCGGACGTCGCGTCGTCGGACGCAAAGAACCTCGCATGTCGTGCCGAGCGTGACGGCGACGAGTGGCTGATCAACGGGGAGAAGTACTACATCTCCGGCGCGGGCGACCCGCGCTGCAAGATCATGATCTGCATGCTGCTGACCAGCCCCGAGGCTCCGCCGCACAAGCGGCACTCGCAAATCTTGGTGCCGATGGACACCCCGGGTGTCGAGATTCTCGGCTCGATGGAAGTGTTCGGAGAAGACGACGCGCCGCACGGCCACATGCACCTGCGTTTCAACAACGTGCGGGTGCCGTACTCGAACATCCTCCTCGGCGAAGGCCGCGGCTTCGAGATCTCGCAAGTGCGACTCGGACCAGGGCGTATCCACCACTGCATGCGCTCGATCGGCGCCGCCGAACGCGCGCTCGAGTTGATGGTGCGTCGCGGGCTGTCGCGCGAGGCATTCGGCAAACCGATCGCGCGGCTCGGCAAGAACACCGAGGTGATCGCGAAGGCACGGATCGAGATCGAAGCGATGCGCCTCATGGTGCTGCGTGCCGCAAAGGCGATGGACACGATGGGCAACGCCGAGGCCCGCATCTGGGTGAGCGCCGTGAAGGCGATGGTGCCGGAGCGCGTGTGCAAGATCATCGACGAGGCGATCCAAGTGTTCGGCGCCACCGGAATCTCCCAGTGGACGCCCTTGGCCCGAATGTACGCGGGTCAGCGCACGCTGCGACTGGCCGACGGGCCCGACGAAGTGCACTGGCACGTGGTCGGTCGCGCCGAGATCTCGCGCTTCGAAGACGACGTCGTGCCGGTCACCGAGTACGAGCGCAAGGGTTTGCAGTTCTCCGGCCCCGCCTGAGCGGTTCGTCCGTCTCTTTGCTACCGTGACCGCGACGGGTGGCATCACCCGTAGACACCCTCGGGAGGGAAACATGGTCTCAGCCCAGCGAATGTTCAACTTGTCGGCGCTCTCGGAGACCGTCTCGGGTCCGGGCGTCGCCGCCTCGCTTCCGCAACACGTGTTGGCCCGCGGCAAGAAGGCGTTCATCGTCACCGACCAGGGCGTGCGCGGTGCCGGCATCGTCGCACCGATCGTCGAAGCCCTGGAGAAAGCCGGCGTGAAGACTCACGTCTTTGACGAAGTGTCACCCAACCCGACCGACGTGAACGTCGCGGCCGGCGTCGCGGCACTCACGAAGTTCGGGGTCGAAGGCAGCGTCGTCGTGTTCATCGGCGGCGGCTCCGTCATGGACTGCGGCAAGTACATCGCGCTCGCGGCGCCGAACGGCATCGACAACCTCAACCTCGCGTTCGCGCCGAACCTCGACGCCAACGACCGCATCGACTTCGGCACGCTCGCACCCAAGGCACAAGCGTCGAAGCCGGGCTTGCCCACCATCGCGATTCCCACCACGTCGGGCACGGCGTCCGAGACCAACGGTGGCGGCTTGATCACCGACACCAGCACGAACCCCAAGGTGCACCGCAAGCTGACGTTCAGCAACCCGACCGTTGCTCCCGCAGCGATCTTGCTCGATCCGACGCTCACCGTCGGCATGCCGGCGCGCGGCACCGCTGCCTGCGGCATGGACGTGCTCACCCATGCGATCGAGTGCTACACGTCGGCGAACTCCAACCCGTACGCGGACGCGCTCGCGCTGCACGCGATTCGTCTCACCGGCCAGTGGCTGCCCAAGGCAGTCGCCAACGGCAGCGACCTCGAGGCTCGCGCACAGATGCAGATCGCGTCGCACCTCGCCGGCCGCGCGTTCTCGTCGGGACCGCTGCTTGGTCTGGTGCACGCCACCGGTCACCCGATTTCGGGCCAGTTGCACCAGGCGCACGGCCAGACGCTTGCCACGATGCTGCCGCACGTGATGCGCTACAACCGCGACGTCGTCGCCGAGCGTTACGCCGACGTCGGTGAGGCGCTCGGGTCGGAGCACGACCCCGAAGCAGGCATCGCGGCAGTGGAGAAACTGTCCGCGACCGTCGGCACCAACAAGAAACTGAGCGAGCTCGGGGCCTCGAGCGACAACATCAACGACCTGACGCAAGACGCCCTTCGCGACCTCATCATCTTGAACACGCCGAAGTACCCGACTCGCGCCGACGTGCACGAGCTGTACGCCCGCGCGCTCTAAAAACGCGCTCGCAAGGCGATCGACAGACCGGCGCCGCCCGAGAAGACGCTGCTCTGCGGCATGACTCCGCAAACCGGCGGCTGAACTAGGCGGTCAGTTCTTTACGAACGAGTTCGGCGATCGTCGTCCAGTGAGCGGCGAGGCCGGGATGCAAGTCGTACGACGAGACGAGCGGGAGCGGAACCCACTCGAAACCCGACGTCTCATGGTTTGCCGCGTAGATGCCGGCGTCGTCCTTGGCGAACGCGATCACCGTGTCGTAGCGCCAGTTGCCGTGATCGTCGGCGAACACCCGGCGCACGTCGAGTCGCGACGAATCGACACCGACTTCTTCCTCTGCCTCGCGCATCGCAGCGCTGACGACGTCTTCGTGCGAGTCGCGGGCCCCGCCCGGCAACGCCCACGTGCCTCCGCCGTGCGTCCACTCGGCGCGCAGTTGCAGCAGCACGCTGGGCTCGTCACCGTCGGTACGAACCACCAGCAACCCCGCCGCACCGTGCAGGCCCCAGTGCGCGTGACCGCACGTGCAGCGAACGAAGCCGTCACCGTCGCGGCGCGCCATGGCGTCAGACGTGAGACGGGGCGGCTGTCGGTACGGCGCCGCGAAGGCTCCAGCGTTCGCCGACCAGCAAGCGTGATGCGGTGATGAGAGAAGCGATGACCACTGCGGCGATCGCGAACGTGACCGTACGTCCGACCATTTCGTACGACAAACCGGCGAACGACGCCGAGATACCGCCGGTCAGCGTCTGCGCGCCGCCGAGCAGGCCTTGCGCGCCGGCTTGACGCTCGGTCGGGGCGACCATGCCCACCGCGACGCCTGCTCCGGTGACGGTGAGCCCGTCGTTGAGACAGTGCACGAGGAAGACGGCCATCAGCAACCACGGCACGGAGATCCATCCGTACAGTCCCATGCACACCGCACCGACGAGCATGCCGATGCCGCCGGCCCGGAACGGCCCGACACGCTGCACGAACTTGCCGCCGTACGGGGCCATGAACACCATCGGCAACACGAATATGGTGACGCCCGCGTTCGCCATCCACGTCGGTGCCCCGAGATCGCGCATCATGAGCGCCCACAGCGAGTCGAACACGCCGATCATGAAGAAGACGGCGATACCGATGAGCAACGCCGCCGTGATCGCACGGTTGCGCAACAAGTCGACGGCGAAGCGCTCCGTCGGGTGGTCCTCGGCGGGCACCTCCGGGATCGGCATGGAGAAAATCACGAGCGCGACGATCGAGAGCGCGACACCGATGACGATGAACGGAGCCGGGATTCCGAACGGCTCGACGAGGAACGTGGAGACGACCGGGCCGGCCGCGAACCCGCCCACCTCGCACGACAGCACTCGGCCGAGGTTGCGACCGAGGTGCGCTTTGTCGCTCACGATGATGACGCGGCGCATCGCCGGCAGGGCGCAGCCGAGACCGATGCCGGAGAGAAACCGGGCACCGAGCAGCTCGGGCAGCGAGTCGGCGAACGCCATCGCGAAGTTGCCGATGATGGCGAGCGTCAAGCCGACGAAGATCAAGCGTCGCGACAGCCCGCGGTCGGCGAGCGGGGCGATGGTCAGTTGGGCGAAGAACGACGTGAAGAATCCGATGGCAATGACGAAACCGAGAGCACCTTCGCTGATGCCGAACTGCTCGCGATAGTCGTCGAGCATCGTGAACATCACGCCGTACGCCGACGACTTGACTGCGATCGCCACGAACAGCGCGAGAAGCAAACGCTTGCGAGGCACTAGGCGAGGCTACTGACTGACGCGAAGCACGAAGCGTCTGCGACAATGGACACATGGCAGTCGTCCACGTCGTCAACCCGTTCGATCAGTCGGTCGCAGGCACGGTACCCAAAGCAGAAATCGCCGACTGCCTTGCCGCGGTCGACGCGGCACACGCTGCGTTCGAATCGTGGCGCAGCACCGCACCCCGCGTGCGCGCAGAGACGCTTCGTCGTGCCTACGAGTTGATGATCGCCGAACACGACGAGCTCTCGCGCACGATCGTGCGCGAGAACGGCAAAGTGCTCGCCGATGCGAAGGCTGAAGTCACCTATGCAGCGGAGTTTTTTCGCTGGTTCAGCGAGGAGGCCGTACGTATCGACGGCGATTACCGTCGCGCGCCCTCCGGTGCGAACTGGCTGCTGGTGTCTCGCCAGCCCGTCGGCGTGGCCCTGCTCGCCACGCCGTGGAACTTTCCTGCCGCAATGGCGACGCGCAAGATCGGGCCGGCGCTCGCCGCGGGCTGCACGGTGGTGTTGAAGCCCGCGAGCAACACGCCGCTGACCGCCGTCGCCATCTGCGACATCCTGCGTCGTGCAGGGGTGCCGGAAGGCGTCGTCAACGTCGTGGTGCCCGAGCCGGCCGGCCCGGCCGTCACGGCGATGTTGCAGTCAGGCAAGGTGCGCAAGTTGTCGTTCACGGGCTCGACGAAAGTCGGCTCGCTCTTGCTCGCCCAGGCTGCGGACCGCATCATCAATTGCTCGATGGAACTCGGCGGAAACGCGCCGTTGGTGGTGTTCGACGATGCCGACATCGACGTCGCAGTCGAAGGTTCGATGCTCGCCAAGATGCGAAACGGCGGGGCCGCCTGCACGGCTGCCAACAGATTCTTCGTGCACGAGAAGGTGCACGACAGATTCGTCGATGCATTCGCCAGTCGCATGTCGTCGCTCGTGCTTGGCGACGGACTGGACCCGAAGACGAACGTCGGCCCGCTGGTGTCGCACAAAGAACAGGACAACGTCGCCACGCTCGTGGAAGGCGCAGTCGCGCAAGGCGCGAAGGTCGTCTGCGGCGGCAAGCGCGCAGCAGACAAGTCGTTCGGCTACCAGCCGACGGTGCTCACGAACGTGTCGTTCACTGCGGCGATCCTCAACGAGGAGATCTTCGGTCCGGTGGCGCCAATCGTGCGGTTCACCGACGCCGACGACATCCTCGCGCACTGCAACTCGGTGGAGCACGGGCTCGTGTCGTACGTGTTCACCCGCGACGTCGGTCGCGGGCTCAGGTTCGCTGAAGCCCTCGAGACGGGGATGATCGGCCTCAACCGAGGTCTCGTCAGCGACCCTGCCGCACCGTTCGGCGGCGTAAAAGCCTCGGGGCTCGGGCGCGAGGGCGGGCACGACGGCCTGCTGGCATTCCTCGAAACCAAGTACGTCGCGGGCAACTGGTAACCACGGCAAGCGCGGTCGACGCGCTTGCAATCGGTATGCAACGCAGGTAGCCGCGGGCGGGTTTTCGCTGGCACAATAAAAACGTGAGCGCAGGGGCTCGACGAATCTGTGTGGACCTGCTGAACGAAGCAGGAGTTCCCGTCGGCGGTGACGCGCCGCACGCGATTCAGGTGCACGACGAGCGGCTGTGGGCGCGCGTCATTGCGCAGCGACAACTCGGACTCGGCGAGGCCTACATGGAGGGCTGGTGGGACTGCGCGCAACTCGACGAGATGCTCACTCGAGTGATCTCCATCAACGCCGCCAACCGCATTCCGATGCGTCCGCGCATTGCCTGGCACGCGTTGCGCTCGACGGTGAGCAATCACCAGACGAAACGACGAGCCGCCGGCAACGCCCAACGCCACTACGACATCGGCAACGACCTGTACGAGCGGATGCTCGACAAGCGAATGATCTACTCGTGCGGATACTGGCAGCACGCCGACGACCTCGACTCGGCGCAGGAAGCCAAGCTCGACCTCGTCTGTCGAAAGCTGGAACTACAACCGGGAATGCGCGTGCTCGACATCGGCTGCGGTTGGGGAGGCTTCCTGCAGTTCGCCGCCGAGCGCTACGGCGTGATCGGCACCGGTATCTCGCCTGCGGTGCACCAAGTGTCGAGAGCCCGCGAACGCTGCGCCGGGCTGCCGGTCACGATCGAAGCAATGGAGTATCGAGACCTGCAGGGCACGTTCGATCGGATCGTCTCCATCGGGATGCTCGAGCACGTCGGGCCGAAGAACCTCAAGACCTTCTTCGACACCTGTGACCGTCTGCTCGCACCCGGCGGAACGATGTTGCACCACACGATCGGCTCGACGATTTCCAAGCACCACACCGACCCGTTCTTTGACCGGTACATCTTCCCCGGCGGCGTGCTGCCGTCGCTCGCGCAGTTCTCGCGCGCAGCCGAGCCGAACTGGGTGATTGAAGACGTGCACAACTTCGGCCCCGACTACGACCGAACGCTCATGGCGTGGAATGCCAATGTCGAGTCGCGATGGTCGGAGATTCCGCGATACGACGAACGATTCCGCCGCATGTGGCGTTTCTACGTGTTGGGTTCGGCGGCCGGCTTTCGCGCGCGTTCGTTGCAACTCTGGCAGATCGTGATGCGACGCCAGGGACGCGCGGCTCGTTACACCGCGGCGCGCTAGTCGCGAGCCAAAACGGAGACGCTCGACGCGCGTCGCGCAGCAGCGACGGCCCACCAGATCATCGGAATCTGCAGCGGCAGGCGTCCGTACGCGACGAGCCTGTCGGCGAGGTCGCGGTCGCGCCAATCCCAGGCCATGTAGAGGTTGGCGGGGTAGACGGCGACGAAGAGCGCGGCCGCCGACCACAGCGCCGCCCGGCGCGTTCGAGCGACGAGAATGCCCGCCCCGACGAGTATCTCGGCGACGCCGCTCACGTAGGTGGCAGCACGCTCGCTGCCCGGCACCCACGGCGGCACGATCGCGTCGAAGAATCCGGGGTTGACAAAATGCATGATGCCCGCACCGAGAAGGAAGGCAGCGAGTAGTTTCTCAGAGCGAGTCATGCGCGAAGACTAGGTCGTCGCGCACGAGCCGCACACGACACTCATCACCACTCCATGACCGACCACATCGACACACGAACCAACTGGCTCGACCCGCAGCAACTCGACGCCGTACGCGGACAGGTGCCGCTCGTCTACGTCGACGCCGTGCCGGTGCGCGTCGACGACATGGGCAACGTCACGCACGTCGGCATGTTGTTGCGCCAGGCACCCGACGGCACGATCTCGCGCACCGTGGTGTCGGGACGCGTCTTGTTGAACGAACGAATTCGCGAGGCGCTGTTGCGGCACTTGGAGAAGGACCTCGGTCCGCTCGCGTTGCCGAAGATTCCGCCCGAGCCGGCCCCGTTCACGGTGGTCGAATACTTCCCGGATCCCGCCGTCTCGGGCTTCCACGATCCGCGCCAGCACGCGGTGAGCCTCGCGTTCGTCGTTCCGGTGTCGGGTGACTGCCACCCGACTCAGGCGGCGCTCGACCTCGCCTGGTACACGCCGGGTGACGCGGTGAGCGAGCAGATGCGCCGCGAAATGACGAGCGGCCACGACCGGCTCATTCGCCTGGCGCTCGCCTCCGTCGGCGTACTGCCCTAGGACGGCGCCCCGGCGGCGGGGCGAACACGTGCAGTTGCTCGCCGTCGGGTTGCTCGAGGCGCAGCGAGATGCCTTCTTCTATGTCTTCGGGCTCGGTGGCCGCCTCGACGACGACGGCCGGTTCTTCTTTCGGTTTGCGACCGAGCAGACGGTCGAACACGACCATGCCTCCGGCCAGCATCGCGCCGACGGTGCCGTAGCGCTGAGCGGCACGGCGAACCATCTGCGCGTCCTCGGGGAGCGCGGGCTCTGCGTCAGGTCGTGTTTCGTCGTCGGGACGTGGTTCGGCATCGTGCCGAAGGTCGTCGGCGTTCTCGTCGGCGGGGTTCACGCCTCACAACCTACGGACAATCGACGGGGAGAATCACGCGCAGCGATGTGACTGACGCATACTCTTTTCGGCATGCCAGAGGGCGACACGATCTATCGCGCCGCTGCGGCGCTCAGAATCGCCCTCATCGGCAAGAAGATGGTGCGTTTCGAGTCGTCACGACTCGAGGGTGTGTCGCCGCGAGTTGGCCAGACGATCGAGGAAGTGCGCAGCCGCGGCAAGCACCTCGAGATCGTGTGGGACGACGGCGTCGTCTTGCACACGCACATGCGCATGACTGGTTCGTGGCACGTGTACCACCCGGGCGAACGTTGGCGAAAGCCGCCGCATCGCGCGCGCGTGGTGATCGGAGTCGCCGACTGGGTGGCGGTGTGCTTTTCTGCTCCTGTCGTCGAGACGTACCGTGACTTCGACCCGCGCCGGCATCCGATTCTCGGCAAACTCGGCCCCGACCTGTGCCACGAGCAACCCGACCTCGACGAATGCGTGCGCCGCATGATGTCATACGACCCGCCCGAGACGACGATCGCCGAAGTGCTGCTCGACCAGCGCGTGATGTGCGGTGTAGGCAACGTGTACCGCTGCGAATTGTTGTGGGCCTGCGAGATCAACCCGTGGGCCCGAGTCGGCGACCTCAATGAAGACGAGTGTCACGAGTTGGTGCGACTCGCCCACGAGATGTTGCGCGCCAACTTGCGGCGAGTCGAGCGCATCACGGCACCGTCGATCGAGGGCGGTCTCGCGGTGTACGGACGCCAAGGCAAAGCGTGCAGTCGGTGCGGGGACTTGGTGCGCGTGACGCACCACGGCGAGGCCAACCGCGTGCTCTACTGGTGCGCTGGTTGCCAGACCGTGCACACGCCGCCAGTTACCGCGCCGCGGCGGCTCGCCGACGACACGCCGACCGATCAGCATCCGGCTGCGTTGATCTTTGCCGAGCCGATCGACGACCGGAAGTAGCCCGCGCTCCGTAGGTTCTCGAGAAGCGACGCAGCAGCGCGCGTCAGGTGGTGGCGATCGCTTGCACGACGTCGACCTTGGTCGCACGCCGCGCCGGGTAGATCGCGGCCACCACGCCGAGCACGAAGGAAATCAGCACGATCACGATCGTGCTGGTGACGGGCAGGCTGAAGCCGATCTGCGAATCGCCGCTCAGGGCGGCCACGACGACGATGCCCATCACGATGCCGAGCACCACGCCCGACACCGCGCCGAGCAGAGACGTGATGACGCTCTCCCAACGCACGGTGGTGCGAACCTGCGAGCGAGTCATGCCGACGGCTCGCAACAGGCCGATCTCGCGTCGACGCTCGAACACCGACAACAAGAGCGTGATGACGATGCCGACGATGGCGATGAGAATCGACAGACCGAGCAGGCCGTAGATGAGCGCGAGAATCTGGTTGACCTGCGCGGCTTGCTCGTCGATGAACTCGTCCCGAGTTTGTAGCGAGCCGATGCCCGCGTCGCTGCTGATTGCCGCCACGCGGTCGCGCACGTCGTCGATGACCGCCCCTTGCGCGGCCTTTATATAGACGAACGAGTCGAAGATCGGCGTCGGGGCGTCGGCGAACATCTCGCGGCTCGCCACGTAGTTGGCGAAACTCGTCTCGCCGGAGACGAACCCGCGAATCTCGGCATCGATGACCTTGCCGTCGATTCGGATCACCTGCAGACGGTCGCCGACTTTCCAGCCTTTGTCTTCTGCGTTGTCTTGCTCGACGAAGATGCCGTCGTTGCCAAGCGTGCCCAGATCGCCCGCGGTGACACCGAGATCGAAGAGCCCCGAGATGGTGGCCGGGTTGATGGTCTGCACGAACACGCCGCGCTGGTTGCCGGGCTGAGCGGGCGTTGCCGAACTCTGATCGGTCGTCGACTCGACGGGTGCGTTGGGGTCGATGATGCGAACGCTGGTGAAACCCACGCCCGTCGCCTGCGCGACGCCGTCGAGGCCGGCGATCTGGTCGGTGACGGTGAGCGGGATGCCGCCGAAACCTTGCGAGTCGACGGTGAGTGCCAAGTCGCCGCTGAACGCACTGCCGAAGGTGTCACGAATCTCGGTACGAATGCTGGCGGCGAGCGCGCTGAACGCGGTGACGAGCGCGACGCCGATCAACACGGGAGCCGCGGTGCGCGACGTGCGCTTCGGGTTGCGGGCCGCGTTCTGGCGAGCCATCGAGCCGCTCACGCCGCGCAACTTGGCGACCGGCACGCCGATGGCGAGCGCCACCGGGCGCGCGATGGCCGGCCCGAGCACCAAGATGCCGGCGAACACGCCGAGCACTCCGAGACCGAGAATCTGCACCGGTGCGTCGTTCATCGCCGCCACGAGGCCGACCGCGCCGAGTGCCACCAGCACGAGACCGATGATGACGCGACGAACGAGGTTGCCGGCTGTATCGAGAGCGGTGTCGCGCATTGCGGCAAGCGGCGGCACGCGACCCGCACGGCGCGCAGGCAACCAGGCGGCGAGCACCGTGACGAGCACGCCGGCGATCACCGTGTTGGTGAACGACGACAGGTTGATCGAGAGGCCGCGAGTGGGAACCTCGAAGCCCGTCGCCTTCAGCAATGCGTTGAGGCCCTGCGAGAGCAGGATGCCGATGCCGAAGCCGACCAACGAGCCGATGATGCCCATCGCCGTGGACTCGACGAGCAGCGATCGCGACACTTGGCGACGGCTCGCGCCGATGGCCCGCATCAGGGCGTTCTCGCGCTGTCGCTGTGCTGCGGTGATCGAGAAGACGTTGTAGATGACGAACGAGCCGATGCCGAGCGCGATGTACGAGAACACGATGAGGAAGGTCGAGAAGATGTTCAGCACGTCCTTGATCTGGCCCTGTACCTCCGCGGTGATCTCGGCACCGGTGAGCGTCTCTAGCTTCAAGCCGGCGGGAAGCGCGGCATCGATGCGCTGCGCAAGCACCTCGTCGCTGACGGAGTCGTCGCTTTCGACGAGGATCGCGTCGACGAACCCGGGCTGCAGCAAGAACTCCGACGCAGTCGGCTGGTCGAACAACGCGAACGTGGCGCCACCCGGCGACGCGATGTCGCCGTAGCTCGCGACCCCGACCAAGGTGAACTCCCGCGGGCCGGCGAACGAGACCACGCGCACGGTGTCGCCGACGACGAAGTCGCCGTTGTCAGCGGTCGCACGGTCGAGCATCATCTCGTTCGGGCCGAGAGGCAGACGACCTTCTTCGACGGTCCACAGGCCGGCCGAGTCGGACGATGCGATGCCACCGAACGTCGGAGGACCGTTGCCTTCACTGCCGAGCGGTTCACCGTCTTTGCCGATCACCCGGGCGAACGCCTGGATGTCGCCCGTCGCGGATGTGACGCCCTCCACGCCGCGCACGGTGTCCAACACCGAGATCGGCGTCGTCGCCCGTTGCTCGCCGCCGAAGTCGAGTTCGAGGAACGTGGTCGAGCGCACGTAGGCGTCGACGTCGCGGAACACGTCGGCGAACAACCGGTCGAACGTCTGGTTGATCGTGTCGCGGAAGACGAACGTGCCCGAGAGAAACGCCGTGCCGAGAATGACGGCGAGCGAGGTGAGCACGAGACGGCCCTTGCGGGCGACGGTCATCTTGAGCGCTAGTCGGAACATCGCAGCGTCAATCGCCGAGATTCTTCAGGTAGTCGAGCACCTTCTGCGCCGTGGGAGACGACATCTCGCCGGCGACTTTGCCGTCGGCGAGAAACACGATGCGATCGGCATAACTTGCCGCGACCGCGTCGTGCGTGACCATGACGATGGTCTGGCCGAGGTCGGTGACCGCGCGGCGCATGAATTGCAGCACCTCGGTGCCCGTCTTGGAGTCGAGGTTGCCGGTGGGCTCGTCGGCGAAGATGATGTCGGGCTGGCTGGCGAGCGCCCGGGCGATGGCGACGCGTTGCTGCTGGCCGCCGGACAACTCGCTGGGGCGGTGGCTCAAGCGGTCGCGCAGCGAGATGGTGTCGATCACGCGGTTGATCCACGCCTCGTCGCCTTTACGACGCCCCAGCGTGAGCGGGAGCATGATGTTTTCTTCGGCGCTGAGCGTGGGAATCAGGTTGAACGCCTGGAAGATGAAGCCGACTTTCTCGCGGCGCAGCTCCGTGAGTTGCTTGTCGTTGAGCGACGAGAGGTTCACGTCGCCGATGAACACTTGGCCGTCGGTCAACGAGTCGAGGCCGGCGATGCAGTGCATCAAGGTCGACTTGCCCGAGCCGCTCGGGCCCATGATCGCGGTGAACTTGCCTTTTTCGAACTGCACGTCGACGCCGTCGAGCGCGCGAACTTCGCTGTCGCCGGAACCGTAGATCTTTCGGGCGTTCACTGCGCGGGCAGCGTTGGTGGATGACTGAGTCGTCGGGGGAGGCAGGTTGGTCACGCGTACAAACTAGTTGCGTCTCGTCGTCGACGACACGGTTACAACCGTCACCTTGTCGACAGGTGCACTTACGGCACCGACGGAGAACGCTCTGAGGGGTTTGTCAGTTCGCTTTCGGCCGAATGTCGAGACCGAAGCGTGACTCGAACTCGTCGTAATAACCGTCGTCGTCGAGATGTCGACCGAGTCCCACCCACTCTTCGTCAGTCATTGCCTCGCGCGCGGAGATGAGTTCGTCGGCACCCCACGAGCAACGCCAACGAAGCCGTGGAGTCTTCGTGGTGACTGCTTCGAGGATCGTGGCGGCGGCTTCTTCGGCAGGAGTTGCCTTGGCGATGCCTTCTGCATAGAACGCGAACAGGCGGCGGTAGTGCGCGTCGTACGCACCGCTCTGGTTCGGTGCGTCGATGTTTTTTGCGAAGATCGAACTACGAGTCACGCCCGGCTCGACGATGGCGACACGAATACCGAACGGCGCGAGTTCTTGGGCGAGCCCCTCGCTCATGCCTTCGACCGCCCACTTCGAAACGTAATAAGGAGACTGGGCGATGGCGGTGATCTTTCCGACCACCGACGAGACGTTCACGATGGTGCCGGCGCGCCTGGCGCGCATGCCGGGCAGCACTTCTTGGATACAGCGCACCGAACCGTTGTGATTGATGTTGAACACCTCGGTGTAGGTGTCGATCGGGCACTCCTCAGTGACGGAGTTTCCGCCGACTCCCGCATTGTTCACCAACACGTCGACGCGGTCAGTGGCGGCGAAGATCTGGCGGAATCCCTCCTGCACCGAGGCGGAGTCGGCGACGTCCATCTCGACCAGGCGGAGACGGTCAGAGACACCAGTGTCCCGTGCTTTGGCGAGCAACTTGTCGGCCTTCGCGACCCCTCGGACGGTGCCAAACACCAGGTAGCCGGCCTGTGCGAACGCGATGGCGGTTGCTCGCCCGATCCCAGAATTGGCGCCCGTGACGACGGCAACGGGGGCGTCGGACATGGGACCACGGTAGGCGAGCGACGGACTGGCGCCGTAGGTGGCGGGCCGGGGGTGAAGTCCAAGATTCTGTGAAATTGTGTTACAGAACAGGGGTACCCTGCCGTTAGGTAGTCGTGGCGAATCGTCGGGCGGTGGCCCTCTTTCTCTCTGTGGCCGTCGTGGCCGCGCTCGTGCCGGTCGCCGCCGCGACACCGGCTGCGGCCACCACCGGTGCGACGACGGCGTCGAAGGACTACATCGTCATCCTGAAAGACACCGTGAGCGTCGCCGCGAAGGTGCGCAAAGAAGAGTCGCTCGGCAACGACGTGAGCAACGTGTTCGCGAGCAAGGTGAAGGGCTTCGTCGCCGAACTCGACAGCAACGACGTGCGCCGCCTGAAAGCCGACTCGCAGGTGTTGGTCGTCGAACCCGACTCGGTGATGTCCGTGATCGACACCATGGAATCGACGACGACCACGACCGTGTCGGTGACGTCGTCGACCACGAGCTCGTCGAGTTCGTCATCGAGCTCCAGTAGTTCGTCGTCAACGACGAGCAGCTCGTCGTCGAGTTCATCGACGAGCACCTCGACGAGCACGACGACTACGACGACCACGGTGCCGGCTTCGTCGTCCAGCTCGTCAACGACGTCCGTGTCGCCATCAACGTCGAGCAGTACGTCGACGACATCGTCAACGTCGTCAAGTTCGTCGAGCACCTCGTCGACATCGTCAACGTCGTCAAGTTCGTCGACGACATCAACGACGTCAACATCTTCGACATCCACGACATCAACCACCTCGACAAGCTCGTCAACGTCGACGACATCGACCACGATTCCGCGAACCATCGACGACCTGGCCATCGGCGACCCGATCCCCGACGAATACATCGTCACACTGCGAGCCGGTGTCGCAGCCACCGCGTTCGCCGCCGCCCGAGCCGACTCCGGCGCCACGATCCTCGGCACATTGAGCACTGCGATCAACGGCTTCGGTGCGCGACTCACGAAATCGCAGCTGTCGACGCTGGCGACCGACCCCAACGTCGTGCTCATCGAGCAGAACACGGTCGTCGGTGTCGAAGGCGACCAAGCGAGCCCGCCGTCGTGGGGCCTTGATCGCATCGACCAGCGTTCGCTGCCGCTGAACCAGATGTATTCGTACAACTACACCGGAGCGGGAGTCCGGGCGTACATCATCGACACCGGAGTGCGCAGTGACCACCGCGAATTCGGTGGTCGCGTAGTCGCGGGTCGCACGCAAGTGAACGACGGACGCGGCACCGAAGACTGCAACGGTCACGGCACCCACGTTGCCGGCACGGTCGGCGGCCAAAACTACGGAGTCGCCAAGGCCGTCAGCATCGTCCCGATCCGCGTGCTGTCGTGCACCGGTCGAGGAAGCATGTTCGACGTCATCTCCGGCGTCAATTGGATGGTCGAAGACCACGCCGCAGGCGTGCCGGCCGTGGCGAACATGAGCCTCGGCGGCGGCGTCAACTCGTCCATGAACCAAGCAGTGGCCAACGCAGTGCGCGACGGCATCGCGGTGGTGGTGGCGGCCGGCAACAACAACCGCAACGCGAGCGGCTTCTCCCCGGCTTCGGAGCCGTCGGCGATCACCGTCGGTTCCACCATGTCCAACGACGGCCGCTCGTCGTTCTCGAACTGGGGTTCGTTGCTCGACATATTCGCGCCGGGCTCGTCGATCACGTCGGCCTACCACCGTTCTTCATCGGACGTTCGTTCGCTCTCCGGCACTTCGATGGCCAGCCCGCATGTCGCAGGTGCTGCCGCATTGCTGCTGGAAGAGAATCCGAACCTGCCCCCGGCCCAGGTCGCCGCCGACCTGAACGCATACGCGACGCCCGACGTGGTGACCAACCCGGGCTCGGGTTCGCCCAACCTTCTTCTCTTCACACGCGCGCGATGGACACCGCCGGCACCCGAGGCGCCGAGCGCGCCGCAGGCATTGACGGTGGTCGCCGGCGTCGGGCAAGCCGCGCTCACGTGGACTGCACCGACACAGAGCGGAAGCGCCGGCGTCACCGACTACACGATCGAGTTCTCGTCCAACAACGGCTCGACGTGGTCGACGTTCAACGACGGGGTGTCGACAGCGACGTCGGCAACCGTCACCGGCCTCACCAACGGCGTGACGTATTCGTTCCGCGTCAGCGCGGTGAACTCCGCGGGCAGCAGCCCCGCCAGCGACGTCGTGCGTGCGGCCGTCGGCGTGCCGAGCGCCCCGACCGGTCTCAGCGCCACGGCGGGTGCGGCGCAAGTGTCGCTGCGCTGGACCGCGCCGAGCCAGAACGGCGGCTCGGCGATCACCGATTACCGCGTCGAGTATTCCTCCGACACGAACGGCGATTGGACGATCTTCGCGGACGGTGTCTCGACCGACACCACGGCGACGGTCACCGGTTTGGCCAACGGCGTGACCCACACGTTCAGAGTCAGCGCGGTCAACGCGATTGGCACCGGAGCCTCCTCGAGCTCCGTCACGGCGGTGCCGTGGCAGGTGAACGTGCCGAGCGCGCCGCGCGACCTCGTGATCACCACGGTGATGTCGACGTCGATCTCGCTGGAATGGAGGATTCCGGCGATCGACGGCGGCGGCTTCATCACTGGTTACGTCGTCGAGCAATCGGGTGACGGTGGCACCACATGGTTCACCTCCGTCGTCACCGGCACCGGCGGTCGCGCCGGTGGCATCTGGTTCACCACCGCGTACGACCTGGTGTCGGGTCGCGAGTATCGCTTCCGTGTTCGTGCGACGAACTCGGCAGGAAACTCCGAACCATCGACGCCGACGGCGGCTCGTGCCCCGGGCGTGCCGAGCGAACCCGAAGACGTGAGCGCAGTGAGCTCGGGCCCGCGACGAATCATGCTTCGATGGGAGCGCCCGTCGTCTGACGGCGGCGTGTCGTTGCGCGGCTACACGATCGACTACTCGACCGACAACGGATCCACCTGGACGACCTGGCCGCACGACACCGGAGTCATCGGTTGCACGTGTCAATACATGGCCCGCACGGTCACCGATCTCACGGACGGCGTCGCCCACATCTTCCGTGTGAAGGCGTACAACTCGGTCGGCGTCAGCCAGCCATCGCTGCCGACCGACCCGATGACCCCGCTCACGCCGCAGGCGCCGGGTCAGCCCCTCAACCTCACGGGCACCGCCACACCGGCGATCGTCGAGCTCGACTGGGAAGAGCCCGCCAGCGACAACGGTGCACCGATCACTGACTACGTCGTGGAGTTCTCGGTCAACTCGGGCTCGACGTGGACCACCTTCAACGACGGCACGAGCACCGCGACGCTCGCGTCACTTCGTGGCCTCACCGCCGACGTACCGCACGTTTTCCGCGTGAGCGCGGTGAACTCGGCGGGCCGCGGCTTACCGTCGGCGACCTCGGCGCCGATCACGCCGCTTGCCCCGCTGGCGAACGACGCCTTCAGCGGTGCCACACCGATCGTCTGCGGAACAGACTGCGCCACCGGCACGTCGGTGCGACTCACGAGTTCCACGCGGTCTGCGACGCGCGAGACCGGCGAGCCGACGCACGGTGGCTACGGCGCCTCGGCGTCGCTTTGGTACTCGTTCACGCTCGGGCGCGCCGGCACCGTCGTGATCGACACGTCGGGCAGCGACTTCGACACCTTGCTCGGCGTGTACACCGGCTCGGCAGTCAACGCGCTCACGACTGTGGCGACCAATGACGACGCGGGTGGCGGCAACTGGAGCCGCGTCGAAGTGGTGCCCGTCGTCGGCACGACGTACTTCGTCGCCGTCGACGGATACGGCGGACGCAAAGGCTCGGTCGTGCTCAACTGGCGCTTCACCGAAGCACCGCCGACGCTGAAGCCGGGCGTACCGCGCAGCGTGCGAGCAGTGGCCGGAAACGCCCTGGCAACTGTGTACTGGACCGCCCCGGAGAGCAACGGTGGCGCGACGATCACGAACTACACCGTGACTGCCTCGCCGAGCGGTCGCACGTGCGCCACGACAGGTGCGCTCACGTGCGTGGTCAGCGGGCTGGCGAACGGCACCGCGTACACGTTCACCGTCACCGCCACCAACAGCGCCGGCACCAGTGACTCGTCAGCTGCGTCGGAGGCCGTCACACCGCGAAGCGAGTCGAGCGACGGAGTCGCGCCGCTGTCGTGGGGTCTCGACCGCATCGACCAGCGAGCGTTGCCGCTCGATAGTCGCTACACCCGCACGCAAACCGGCGCCGGAGTCACCGCGTACGTGATCGACACCGGCGTTCGCTCGACGCACAGTGAATTGGCGGGTCGTGTCGGTGCTGGGTTCTCCACGATCGGCGACAGCAACGGCAGCGAAGACTGTCACGGTCACGGCACCCACGTAGCCGGCACGATCGCCGGCACCAACTACGGCGTTGCTCCGGCTGCGCTCGTCGTGCCGGTGCGAGTGATGAACTGCTCGGGGTCGGGCAGCACGTCGGACATCATCGCCGGAATCGACTGGGTGATCTCCCACCACCAGGCAGGAGTGCCGGCGGTGGCCAACATGAGCCTGGGCGGCCCGCGGTCCGCCGCGCTCGACCTTGCCGTTGCACGAGGCGTGGCCGACGGCGTCACATTCGTGGTTGCTGCCGGCAACTCCAACGTGAGCGCATGCACCGTGTCGCCGGCGGGCGAGCCCTCGGCGATCACCGTCGGCTCGACGACCTCGACCGACGAACGGTCGTCGTTCTCCAACTTCGGCTCGTGTCTCGACGTGTTCGCACCCGGCTCGAACATCGTGTCGGCTGGTCACACTTCAGACAGCGCCACCCGAACGCTGAGCGGCACCTCGATGGCCGCACCGCACGTGGCTGGTGTGGCAGCACTCGCATTGTCACAGAACTCCGCACTCACCCCGGCACAAGTTGCGTCTGCGATCGCGACGTCGGCCACTCGCAACGTCGTGAGCAACCCCGGCACCGGGTCGCTGAATCGCCTCGCCTTCTCGTTGCTGACGCCGGTGCCGAACGCCGACGAAGACGAACCGACGACGACCACTACGACCTCGACGACGTCGAC
>DAIPHP010000019.1:0-20343 GCA_036771295.1 Ilumatobacteraceae bacterium | reverse complement strand
CGTCGCACCGCTCGACATCAATGCCGAGGTCGCTCGCTGGTCGGGAGTGGCGACCCGAGTCTGAACGTCGGAGCTATTTCGTCGGAGTGCTCGACGAGCTGGTCGACGCGCCGGAGCCGCCGGACGTACCGCTCGACGCGGCCCCCGAGCCCGATGGCGTGTTCGCGCCGCTGGTGGTCGCGGACCCGGACGAGGCCTCGCTTGACGACGATGCCGACGACTTCTCGCTGCTGGTCGAGCTCTCCGACTTGGTGGACTTCGAACTCGAACCGGAGTCGGTCTTGTAGAACCCCGAGCCCTTGAACGTGATGCCGACGGGCGTGAAGACCTTCTTCACCGGGCGCGGTCGACCGTCGCTCGGGTGCGGAGCCTCGGTGAGCGGCGCGTCGTCGAACGACTGACGAATTTCGATCGTCTCGCCAGTGTCGATGAATCGGTACACGTAGGTGGGCATCGGGTGGAAAAGTCTACGATGATGCGATGCCCGTGCGCACCGCCGTGATTCCCGCCGCGGGACTCGGCACACGGTTTCTTCCCGCCACGAAAGTCGTGCCGAAAGAACTGCTGCCGGTGTTCGACACGCCGTCGATACAGCACACGATCGACGAAGCCGCAAGCGCCGGCATCGAACATGTGGTCATCGTCTCGAACCGATCAAAACCCGCCATAGAGGCGTTCGCCGAGCGTGCCACCGGCGCCATGCGGGTGTCGGTGGTGTACCAAGACGCCCCGCGCGGGCTCGGCCACGCCGTGCAGTGCGCGCGCGAGGCCGTCGGCGACGCGCCGTTTGCCGTGCTCTTGCCTGACGAGCTGCTGGGTGACGGCTCGCATCTGCGAGACCTCGTCGCAGAGCACGAGTCGTCGGGCAAGTCGGCCATCGGCCTCAAGCAGGTGCCGCGCAACGAGGTGTCGGCCTACGGATGCGTGACGCCGCAGGGAGTTCCTGACTCGAGCGGTCGCGTCGGCGTGCGCGATGTCGTCGAGAAGCCGAACACGGTCGACGCCCCGAGTGACCTCGTCATCATCGGTCGCTACGTGTTCGGACGCGAGATCTGGGGCCACCTCGCCTCGCTCAAGCCGGCGGCCGGTGGCGAGCTGCAGTTGAGCGACGCGATCGCCTCGCTCGCGCGAAAGGGGGGTGTCGTCGGAGTGCTCATCGGCTGCTCGCGTCACGACACCGGCACACCGCTCGGCATGCTCACGGCTTCCATCGAAGCGGCGCTTCGCCGCAAAGACGTGGCGCCGCAATTGCGCGCGTGGCTCGAGCGTAGGCTTTCGTCGTGAGCACGCTGCGCGACGAAGTGAGCGCCAGCGACGCCGGTTTTGACGCGACCCGGCTGCGACTGCTCGACGCCCACTACGAGCGGTACGTCGACGAAGGAAAGCTGCCGGGCTTCCATCTCGTCGTGTCGCGACACGGCAAAGTGGCGCACCAGCACCGCTACGGCATGCGCGACCTTGAGTCGTCGCTGCCTGTCGAGCCGGACACGTTGTACCGCATCTACTCGATGACCAAGCCGATCACCTCGGTGGCGTTGATGATGCTGGTCGAAGAGGGCAAGTTGCTGCTTACCGATCCGGTGAGCGCGTTCATTCCGAGTTTCGGCTCGACACGAGTCTGGCGCGGAGGATCCGTCGTGAAGCCCGGCACGGAGCCGATCACCGAGCCGATGCTGGTGTGGCACCTGCTCACGCACACCGCGGGTCTCACCTATGGCTTCTTGTACCAGTCACCCGTCGACGATCTCTATCGACGGGCCGGCTACGAGTGGGGGGCTCCGCGCGGATCCACGCTGGCCGACAACTGCGACGCGTGGGCCGCGCTTCCGTTGCTCTTCCAGCCCGGCACCGAGTGGAACTACAGCGTCGCAACCGACGTCGTCGGCCGAATCGTCGAAGTGGTGTCGGGTCAGTCGCTCGACGAGTTCTTCTCCCGGCGCATCTTCGGCCCGCTCGGCATGGTCGACACGGGGTTTTTCGCGAACGAAGCCAGTCACGACCGGCTCGCTGCGCTGTATCAGCCCGATCCGGTGACTCGCCTCGCGAAGCGTCTCGACACCATGGGCAAAGCCGCGACTCGACCCCCGAGTTTCTTGAGCGGCGGCGGTGGTCTCGTGTCGACCGCCCACGACTATCACCGCTTCATGATGATGTTGGCCCACGGCGGTTCGCTCGACGGCGTGCAGCTGCTCTCGCCGCACTCGGTGGCCCTGATGACGATGAATCACTTGCCGGGCAACGCCGACATCTCGACGTTCGGTCGACCGATCGATCTGGAGAACGCGTACGACGGTTTCGGTTTCGGTCTCGGTTTCAGCGTGCTCGTCGACCCGGCGGCCGCCAAGCTGCACGGATCTCCCGGCGACTTCGGTTGGGGAGGTGCCGCGAGCACGACGTTCTGGGTCGACCGAGCGCTCGGGGTGACCGCCGCGTTCTACACCCAGGTGTTGCCGTCGAGCACGTGGCCGCTGCGCCCGTACCTTCGCAGCCTCGTGTACCAAGCACTCGTCAAGTAGTCGCTCACGTCGCCGTGCAGCGACGTCACTTCGAAGGCGCTCGACGAACGAACGACTGTGGCTCGTCGACGACGAGGCCGAATTCGTCGAGTTCCGACTCGACTTCAGCCTCGTGAAACGGGCTGACGTAGCGCCACCGTCGTGCCGAGAGCCGGGTGAACGACCGCTGGCGCGGTGACACCTCCAGCGTCTCGACGTTTATCGCCGCAACGTTGAGCGACGCCGCGTGAGAGTCGAGCAACGGCAAGCGCTTCATGATCGCCGACGTCGTGAACGGATTCATGCGCAACTCGATGTCGGAGCAGCCGTCCAGGTCAGGTCGATGGGCACCGTTGATTTCGCCCCACCTTCCTGATCGGTCGCGGCCCAGCCACAGGTCGGGTTCGTCCATGTCGCGAAACAACATGAACTGCTGCACGACGAGCGTGGCGGAGAGCCGCATCACGAACTGCGCACGGTCCGTGCCGAGCGTGCCCTGCGCGGTCCATCCTTCGTTCTCGAATCGCACCTCGAGTTGGCACTCGCCGCCGTCGGCGGCGTTCCAGCCGACGTGCAACGTCGACTGAGGAAACGGCAGGAGATCGGCCACGCTTCAGCCTCGCACGCCGTCGCCGCTACCGTCCTACACGTGATTTCACTCGACGAAGCACGCAGTCGCGTGTTGAACGGTGTCGGCGCGCTCACGCCGCGGGAAGTCGACTGCGAGCGCGCGTCGGGTCTCGTGCTTGCTCACGACGTGGTGGCCGGCGAGAACGTGCCCCCGTTCGCCAATACGGCCGTCGACGGTTACGCGGTGCGGTCCGCCGACGTCGCCAGTGTGCCGTGCGAGTTGCGCGTGATCGGCACGCTCGCTGCCGGTGACGGGAGCCAGCAGCGCGTCGGTACCGGTGAGGCGCTGCGAATCATGACCGGTGCCGTCATGCCCGACGGCGCCGATGCCGTCGTGATGGTGGAAGACACCGAGACCCTCGCCGACGGGCGCGTCCGTGTTCGCCGGACGGTCACGCCCGGCACCGCAGTGAGGCCGATTGCCGACGACGTGCGGGCGGGCGACGTCGTCTTTGCTGCCGGCACGGTGCTGTCGCCGGCCGGCGCAGGAGTGCTTGCAAGCATCAACGCCCGACGAGTCGCGGTGTATCCGCGACCGCGCGTCGCGCTCTTGTCGACGGGGGACGAGTTGGTGACCGACGGCTCGCCGCTTCGCCGCGGCCAGATTCGCGAGAGCAACCTCACCATGCTGGACATCTTGTTGCGCCAAAACGAGTGCGAGGTTGAGAATCTCGGCGTCGTCGTCGACGACGAGAGCACCTTGGAACGCGTACTGCTCGAGGCGGCGCGGTCCTGCGACGCCATCGTCACGAGCGGCGGTGTCAGCATGGGGGACTTCGACGTCGTGAAGGCAGTGCTGTCGCGCCTCGCGGAGATGCAGTGGATGCAAATGGCGATCAAGCCGGCAAAACCGTTCGCTTTCGGCCTGTTGACGGCAGGGCAGCGCAAGATACCCGTGTTCGGGCTGCCGGGCAACCCGGTGTCTTCGATGATCAGCTTCGAGTTATTGGCTCGACCTGCGTTGCGCAAGATGATGGGTCACACACGCGACTTGTCGCGCCCCGCCGTGCGGGCGGTGACCGACGCGCCGTTGCGCCGCAAGCAGGACGGCAAAGTGCACTTCATGCGCGTGTTCGCGCGTTTCGGCGACGATGGTCGAGTGCACGTTCGAGACACCGGGCCGCAAGGCAGCCATCAACTTGCCGCCACTGCGGCGGCGAACGCGCTGGCAATCGTGCCCGACGGCAACGGCGTCGCGAGCGGGGAGTCGGTGGACGTCATGCTGCTCGGTGGTGCGCTCGACATCGTCTCGGTGGCACACTGAGGCGTGGGCTTTTTCGACCGCAATCGCGCCGAGGTTGAAGCCAAGGGGTTCGACCCGAAACGCCTTCCCCCAGGGCAGTACCTCACCGAGCGATTTCCGGTGCTGCACGTCGGCGACGTGCCCACCTACGCGCCGGGCGAGTGGTCGCTCACGGTCACCGGCGCCGTCTCCTCGCCGTTCACGATCGATTACGAGCAATTGCTCGCGCTGCCCTCGGTGACGATCACGACCGACATTCACTGCGTCACCAAGTGGTCGAAGTTCGACACCCAGTGGAAGGGAGTGCGGGTTCGCGATCTCTTCGCGCAAGCGGGTCTTGACTCGAGCGCGACGCACCTCATGGCGCACGCCGAGTTCGGGTACACCGCGAACCTGCCGTTGGCCGACGCCACGCGCGACGATTCGCTCGTGGCGTACGCCTACGACGGCGCCGATATCGAACCGATTCATGGCGGGCCCGTCCGGCTCGTGATCCCGCATTTGTACTTCTGGAAGTCGGCGAAGTGGTTACGCGCTCTCGAGGCCGTGCCGCAAGACTCGCCCGGCTTCTGGGAGCAGAACGGCTACCACATGTACGGCGACCCGTTCCTCGAACAGCGGTTCTGGGGCGACTGAAGCTACGAAACGCGTTCGTCGAGCGTCGTCTCGCAGAAGCGATCGCCTTGCGGCAATGACGCAGACGTCGCCGGCGAGGTTTCGCCGTAGAGAGCGTCCAACATTCCTTTGACCATCCCTCGGTCGACGGCGCAGATCACGGGATGCTCGATCGCCACGTCGCCGAACGGGCAGTGGTTGTTGATGATGCGAAGCTTGTTCTGGCGTTTCTCGGCGTGCGCGGCGAACCCGTGGGCGGTCAAGGCGTCAGCGACTTTCTGCAAGGCCGAACGAAGCGAACGCTGCCCGGCCGCGACGTCGTCACCGGTCAGCCCGGCGGCCATGGCCTGGCCGTACTTGCGTCCCACTTCTTCGGCCATCGCTTCGGCCTCGTGTCGCGGAAGGCGCTCTATCGCTTCGCCCAGGAGCGACAAGACGAGGTCGTCACTGCGCACTGGGAACTGCATCGGGGCAGCGGTGTCGACGGCTCGGTAGCGCTTTGACGGGCGTCCGGCACCGGTCTTTTCGGTGCGCGACACCTCGACTTCGAGATAGCCGCCGGCCGCCAGCTTGTCCAGGTGGTGCCTGGCCACGTTGGGATGCACGTCGAATTTGGTGGCCACCTGGGCCGCGGTGACGCCGTCGTTGGCGTCTCGCACGTAGAGATACACCGCGCGGCGGGTGGGATCACCGAATGCCGAGGTGATCGCCGACACTTGCGCGGAGAATGCGCCGCTCGTCACGCCGGTCGCACCGGTGGTGTTGCGCGCCACGCGATTAGCCTACCCCTCGCTGTATGAGTGGTCTCTCGCCGAACGCGGTCATCGACGCGCTGCGTCCCGTGCACGACCCTGAACTGAACCGTTCGATCGTCGACCTCGACATGGTTCGCGACGTTGCGGTCAACGACGGCGTTGTCTCGCTCACGGTGACGCTCACGATCGCCGGTTGTCCGCTACGAAACGAGATTCAGCAGCGCGTCAACGGAGCGATTCGCCCGTTGGCCGGCGTGAAAGACGTGAATCTCACGTTCGGTGTGATGACCGACCAGGAGCGCGCCGCGTTGCGCGAAAAGTTGCACGGCTCGCCTGCGGCGACCGCCGGAAGTTCGCCCGCCCAAGGTCACGCCCAAGGACGGGCGATTCCGTTCGCCCAACCAGGCTCAAAGACGCGCCCGTTGCTCATCTCGTCCGGCAAGGGCGGCGTCGGCAAGAGCAGCGTCACCACCAACCTGGCCGTCGCGTTGGCCGCCGCCGGTCACAGCGTCGGTGTCGTTGACGCAGACATCTACGGCTACTCGATCCCGCGCATGCTGGGAGCCGACCGCGACCCGGTGGTGATCGACCAGATGCTCGTGCCGCCGCAGTCGTACGGGGTGCGGTGCATCTCCATCGGTTACTTCGTGCCCGACGGCCAAGCCGTGGTGTGGCGCGGCCCGATGCTGCACAAGGCGCTCGAGCAGTTCCTCACCGACGTGTATTGGGACGAGCCGGAGTTCCTGCTCATCGACATGCCGCCGGGCACCGGCGACATCGCGCTGAGCCTCAGCCAGTACCTGCCGCGTGCCGAGGTGTACGTAGTGACCACGCCGCAAGAAGCCGCGCAAAAAGTCGCGCGGCTCTCGGCGGCGATGGCGAAGAAAGTGAACATGTCGGTTCGCGGAGTGATCGAGAACATGTCGTGGTTCACGGGAGACGACGGCAAGCGGTACGAGTTGTTCGGAAGCGGCGGCGGAAAGTCGCTCGCCGACGAGCTCGGAGTGCCGCTGCTCGCCCAGATTCCGCTCGTCAACCAGCTGCGCGAGGGTGGCGACGAGGGCAAGCCGATCGCCGCGGTGGCCCCGAACAGCGAGGTCGGCCGCGTGTTCGCCGAACTCGCCAAGCAGATCGTGGAGATGCGACCGAAGAAGGTCTTCAGTCAGGCGCTGAAGGTCAACTGACCTGACACACTGGTGACCATGGAACTTCGCATCAGCGTCTCTCACTCGGTTCGCGACATCACGCTCGAGCTCGACAACGACGACAAATCGCGCGACGCCGCACGCGCAGCCGTCGAAGCGGCGCTCGCCGGCAAGTCGGAAGTGCTGTGGTTGAAGGACAAGCGCGGCCGTGAGGTCGCGGTGCCGGCGGAGAAGATTGCGTTCGTCGAGTTCGGAGCCCCGGACGGCGAACGACGCCTGGGGTTCGGCGCCTGACACTTCGCGCGCTGCTCTCGCGGCGACTCGTCTTCGTCACGGGCAAGGGCGGCGTCGGAAAATCTGCAGTCTCGGCCGCACTGGCCCGGGTCGCCGCCGGCGAGGGAAAACGAGTGCTGGTCTGCGAGATGGACGACAAGGGTTCGCTCGCCGCGTATCTCGGTCGCGCGAGTCTCGGTTTTGAACCGGTCGAAGTGTCGCCCGGCGTCTTTGCCATGGCGATGAACACCGAGGATTCGCTGCGCGAATACATCAGGCTCTTCCTTCGGGTACCGGTGATCGGCAGCCTCACGCCGTTGGCACGAATCTTCGACTTCGTCGCCAATGCGGCCCCCGCAGTGAAGGAGATTCTCGCGGTGGGCAAGCTGTGTTACGAAGTCCGCGAGCGCCACTACGACGTCGTGATCGTCGACTCCGAAGCGAGCGGACATTTCGTCGCCCAAGTCTCGGCACCTGACGCGCTCGCCACGCTGGTGCGAATCGGCATCGTCGCCGACCAGACCAAATGGATGAGCGATCTGTTGCACGACCCGGCGGTGTCGACGGTGTTGGCCGTGGTGACACCGGAAGAGATGCCGGTGGTGGAAACGATCGAGCTTCGAACGCGCTTGTCACAGGCGACTCCGATCGACTTCGCCGGCGTCATCGTGAACCGGATGCCTGATTCGATCGTCGATTCGAGCGTGCTCGCGGCGGCTCGTGCAGATGCCTCGCTCGGCATGACCTCGGAGGTTGCGGAGTGGTTGGTCGCCCGCCGCGAGGCTGCAGAGACGCAGGCCAAGCGGTTGGCCGATGCCTTCGAGTTGGGAAACATCGAGACGATCGCCGAGGCGCGGGCAACCGGACAGCCGGCGATGTCGCCCGTCGTCACCACCGACCATGTCGTCGGAGAATTACAGCGAATATTGCGGGAGCACCAGTGACGACGGCGCAGGGGATGGACGCGCGCGTCGCCGAGTTGTTGCGCGATTCCAAGATGATCATCGTGTGCGGCCCGGGCGGTGTCGGCAAGACCACGTCCGCGGCGGCTCTCGGCGTGGTAACTGCCACGCACTTCGCAAAGCGCGTGCTGGTCTTGACCGTCGACCCTGCAAAGCGGCTGGCAACGGCACTCGGGCTGGAGGCGATCGGGAACGTCGAGGTCGCCGTACCGCTCCCGGGAGCACAGGGCACCCTCACGATGGCGATGATCGACACCAAGACGAGCTGGGACGACATGATCAGACGACATGCCCCGGACGCCGCGACCCGCGACCGCGTGCTCGGCAACGACCTCTACAAGACGCTCACGTCGCGCTTCGTGCACAGCCACGACTACGTGGTGACGGAGCGCCTCTTCGACGCACGAGAAAGCGGGAACTTCGACGTCGTCATCGTCGACACGCCGCCGTCGCGCAGCGCACTCTCGGTGCTCGATGCGCCGCGGCGCATGCAGCAATTCTTCGGGAGCCGTCTCATCAAGCTGCTCACCGCGCCGACCCAGTCGCGGCTGCTGTCGATTGCTTCACGGCCCTTCTTCATCGTGGCCGACCGGATTCTCGGGGCCGCCTTCTTGTCCGACATTGCCGAGTTCTTCACGCTGTTTCGCACCATGGAGACGCCGATCGTCGCGAGGGCAAGGCGTGTCGAATCGCTGCTTTCCGACCCGGCCACGTCGTACCTCGTCGTCACGAGTGCCGAACCCGTGGCGATGAACGAGGCCGGCTTCTTGGTGCAAGAACTTCGCCAACGCAAACACCGACTCGAGGCAGTGTTGGCCAACCGCATCATGCCGCATCGTCTCGCTGACGGCGCCACCCGACGCGCCGAAGCGCTCGAGTCGAGCACCGATCCGACTCGTCAACGGCTTGCCGTCGCAGAACGCGAGATCGCGAGCATCGCCGACGCCGAGTCGCACGCCTTGGATCGCATTCAGGAGTGGGGAGCCGACCTGCTCCTCAGCGAATCGCGCGGCGGTGACATCACCGACACGGCGTCGCTGTTGACGCTCGGTGAAGCAATCAGACGACGCTGACCGACCAGAATGGTGGCGAGTCATGCCCACGCTCGTCGAGCTCGCCAGCAACCACACCGAACTGTCTGACGACGACGTCGCCCACCTCACGGCGCTGGTGTCGGAGTGGGGAATGCTCGCCGACTTCTCGTTCGCCGACCTCTTGTTGTACGTACCGGTCACGGGTGCCGGCGGCACGAACTGGTTGACGGCGTCCCAGGTTCGCGCCGCCACCGGTCAGACGCTGTACCAGTCCGATCTGGTGGGCGAGTACGCCGACGACACCGACCGCCCGTTCATCGCCGCCGCGGCGCTGAGCGGACAGATCCAAAAGGGCGAGATCACGTTGCCGTACTTGCCCGACCCCGTGAGCATGACGGCCATTCCCGTGCGACGCGACGGCAAGGTCATCGCGGTGCTCACGCGCGAGGTGTCGACCGTATCCGGACGACGCCCCGGGCAACTCGAGCGCACGTATCTTTCGATTTTCGACGACTTCGCCACGATGGTGGCGACGGGGCTGTTTCCGTTCGAGGGTCGCGTCGCGGACTCGAGCGTGGCTCCGCGCGTGGGTGACGGCGTCATCGTGCTCGACGGCAGCGCCCGCGTTCGCTACGCCTCGCCGAACGCGGTCTCTGCGTTGCACCGCATCGGCATTCGAGCAAACGCAGTGGGTCAGAGCCTGGCCGAGCTCGGTTTCGCGCATGACGCCGCTCGTGCCTCGTTCGAGCGGCGCGAACCTGTGGTGGAAGAGCTCGACCAAGAGCACGACGTCACGCTGCTGGTTCGTTCGATTCCGATCCTCAAGCGTGGCGCGCGGGCGACGAACGTGATCGGCGGCGTGGTGTTGATGCGCGACGTTTCCGAACTTCGACGCCGAGACCGTCTGATTCTCACCAAGGACGCCACGATCAAAGAGATCCACCATCGCGTGAAGAACAACCTGCAGACGATCTCGTCGTTGTTGCGCCTTCAGGGTCGTCGACTGGCCACCGACGAAGCCAAGGCGGCCATCGCCGACTCTGTGCGGCGTATCCGCACCATCGCACTGGTGCACGAGACGCTCTCGCGTGAGCCCGGCGAGGACGTCGCGTTCGTCGAGATCGTGCGTCCGCTCATTCAGTTGACGCAGGAGAGCTTGCAGTCATCCGATCGGCCGGTGCGATTCGAGGTGCGCGGCGATGCAGGGCGACTTCCTGCGACGATCGCGACCCCGCTCTCGGTGGTGATCTTGGAACTCTTGCAGAACGTGGTGGATCACGCGTTCGCGGAGGGCCGTCGTGACGGCGTGGTGCGCGTGTTCATGCAGCGCGACTCCGAAGACGACGCGTTGCACATTCGTGTGATCGACAACGGAATCGGCGTCGACGAGAAGTTCGAGATCGCGCAAGCGACGGGGCTGGGTTTGTCCATCGTTCGCACTCTGGTGACCACCGAGCTCGGTGGCTCGATCTCGATGCGGCCGGCAACCGATCAAGACCGAAAAGACGCCGCGTTCGACGGCAGCACCGCGAGCAACGCGGGCACCGTCGTCGACCTGCGAATACCTACGGATTCACCCCGCTGACACTGCTGGCGCTCGCGCAATCAGATGCGCGACTTCCGTGACGTTACGCGAGTGCTGACGTTGCCGCTCGGCGTGCGGCGGCGGCGCGACGGCGAAGGTCACGGCGCTCGTCTTCGCTGGTGCCGCCCCAGACTCCGCAGTCTTGGTTCGTGGCCATCGCGAACTCCAAGCATTCTTTGCGCACGCCGCAGTCGGCGCACACGGCTCGCGCACGCACGAGCATGCGCAACGCTTCACCCGTGTTGCCGATCGGGAAGAAGAGTTCTGGATCAGTGTCGCGACAATTGGCGTTCACCCTCCACGAATAGTCGGCGGAACCAAGGGCGAGGCTTTGTGCGAGGATTGACATGCGGGCAACACAATAAGTGCCACTTGAGGCCAGCGCAAGGGGCAAATTGAGATTGATTCCATTGACGTAAAGGCGAATCGACATGCGCACAACAACACAAGTGATGGCGCACCGTGGGGCCTCGGCTGCCGCACCAGCCAACACGGTCGCGGCGTTTCGACTCGCGCGAGAGATGGGCTCCCACGCAGTGGAGCTCGACGTTCGGCAGTGTGCGAGCGGCGAATTGGTGGTGCATCACGACCCGCAACTTGCCGACGGTCGGGTCATCGCCCACCTGAACAAGGCACAGATTCCTGATCGTGTCCCGACGCTCGACGAAGCGCTCGACGCGTGCGGCGACATGTGGGTCAACGTCGAAGTAAAAAACCACTACACCGAGCCGGACTACGACCCGAACGACGCTCGCACGCTGGCGGTGCTCGACGTGCTTCGTCGGCGCGTCGATCTTCACGGTGACGTCACTCGTTACCTGCTGTCGTGTTTTCGTCGAACGACCGTCGATCGCGCGCATGCCGAGTGGCCCGAGCTTCCGACGGCGTGGCTCACTGTGGTCGTTCCCGACGCGACGGCGCTCGCGAAAGATCTCCGCGCGAGCGGACACGCCGCGGTGCACCCGGAAGTCTCACGAGTGTCGCGCGAACTGATCGTGGCGTTTCACGACGAGGGCGTAAAGGTGAACACCTGGACGTGCGACGACCCGGGTCGGATGCGCGAACTCGTCGCATGGGGCATCGACGGCATCTGCACGAACGTGCCCGACGTGGCACTCGGAATTCTGCGAGAGAGGGCTTAGTACTCGACCAGCATCGGCTTGATCAGTCGCAGGCTCTCCGGCTTGTGCCGCACGGTGAGCGTGGTGGTCTCGTCGATGTAGTCGCCGTCGAGTTGGTAACCGAACGGGGCGGGGAAGTCGAAGACTGCTTCTTCGACGTCCTCGATGATTTCAATCCCGCGCTTTGCGGGGATGCCGCCGCTGCGGATCGCGCTCCACACGCTCGACAGCATGAGCGGCGTGGAGAGTCGTCGGAAGATCACCGCGACGAGCCGCTTCTCCAACGACGCCGCGCGCGAGAGCTCGATCGCGCGTTTGCCGACGTAGGTGTACGGATTGGTGTTCAAGAGAATCGCAAAGAATCCGTTCGGGATCTTTCGTCCGTCAATCTCGACCGTGAAGTGCGGAAACTTCCGGTCGTAGTCGATGAACCAGGTCTTCAACGCCGAGTACGCAAAGAGCGGTTGACCGACCAGTCGCTTGAAGCTGAACGTTCTCTCGACTTGTCTCACGACCTCGGCGTCGTATCCGACGCCTGCGTGGAAGGTGAAGTATCGGCCGTTGGCTTCGCCGAGCCCGATCGGCGAGACCAGTCCGCCGTCGAATCCCGCCGCCAGTTGCGTCACCGCGAGCAGTGGATCGTTGGCCATGCCCAGCGACCGCGCAAAGACGTTGGTCGAGCCCCCGGGCAACACGCCGAGCGCGACGTTGCTGCCGGCCAGGCCGGTGGCCACCTCGTTGAGCGTGCCGTCGCCCCCGAACGCGATGACGGCGTCAAGCCCGCGAGCCACTGCGTCGACGGCAAAGCGGGTGGCGTGGCCGCGTTCGCTGGTTTCCACCACCTGTACGTCGTGGTGGCGCGCCAGATATTGGTGCACCTGCACCGTGTTTCGCGGGGTGACCGAGGTGGCGAACGAGTTGACAATCAGCAGGATTCGCACGCAATTTCACGGTATCGGCGGCCTGAGGGCCGCTTGACGCAGGTCACATGCGTCGACCCGCGAGGTTGTGAGGCTGATTCTTCGGCGAGGTGACCGAGCGGTAACAATAAAGGTCATGAAGATTGTGGTCTGTGTAAAGCAAATACCGGATCCGGCAACGCCGGGTTCGCTCGATTCGTCGACGCACGCGCTGAAGCGTGACGGCAAGTTGATTCTGGACGACTCCGACGCCTACGGCGTGGAGATGGCCTTGCAGCTGGCGACGGCCGCGGGTGGCGGCGAGGTGAGCATCGTGTCGATGGCGCCGAACGGCGAGACCAGCGGCATGCGCACCGCGTTGGCGATGGGTGCAGTGCGCGGCGTGTTGGTATCCGATCCGGCACTCGCAGGCTCGGACGCGCTGACCACGGCCAAGGTGCTCGCGGCCGCGATCCAAAAAGTGGGAATGCCCGACCTCGTGATCGCAGCGACGGAGTCGACCGACGGCTACACCGGCACGGTGCCTGAGCAGATCGCCGAGGTGCTCGGCTTGCCGTCGGTGACCTTCGCCAAGAAGGTGAAGGTTGACGGCGGTGCGTTGAAGATCGATCGTCAGACCGAAGCCGGATACGACGAAGTGGAGTGCCCGTTGCCGGCGCTGGTGAGCGTCACTGCCGGCGTGGTCGAACCTCGCTACCCGAGCTTCAAGGGAATCATGGACGCCAAGAAGAAGGAGATCGTGACGGTCACTGCCGCCGACCTCGGCGTGTCGCCGGTCGGTTGGAGCGGCGCCGGACAGAAGGTCGCATCGGTCTCGCAGGCCGAGGCGCGCAAGGCGGGCCAAGTCATCGAGGATGACGGCGAAGCATTCAACAAGATCGTGGCGTTCCTCGAGACGCTGAAGGTCATCTGAGGAGGCACGACGACATGGCACTCAACAACGTGTGGGTATTCGCCCAAGGCAACAACGGAACCCCGACCAGCTTCACTGCGGAACTCCTCACCAAGGCGCGCTCGCTGACCGACAACGTCTCGGCGTTCGTCGCCGGCGACGGCGCATCGCTGGCCGAAGCACTCGGCAAGTTCGGCGCGAAAAAGGTGTACTCGACCGGCGATCTTGGCGGACGTCTCGTCGGTGTCGCCGCATCGAGCGCGATGAAAGCGCTGATCGACGGCGGCGACAAGCCCGACCTCATCTTGTTCCCGCAGAACTACGACGGTCGTGACACGATCGCCCGACTCTCGGTGAAGCTCGGCGTCACGGTGCTGACCAACAACGTCGACATCGCCGTCAATGGCAACGAAGTCGTGGCGACCACGCCGATTTTCGGCGGCAATGTCTTGTTCGCCACGGCGTTCACCGGCGCCGGCCCGCATCTCGCGTCGTTCCGCCCCAAGAGCTTCGCCGCCGAAGAGAGCGGCGGGGCAGCGGCCCAAGTGGTCGCCGTCTCGGTGCCTGACGCAGGTGCGACCGCGGCTGCAAAAGTCACCGCCGTGCATGTCGAAGAGACGAGCGGACCGAAACTCGACGAAGCCAACATCGTGGTGTCAGGCGGACGTGGCCTCGGCGAATCGAAAAACTTCGGGATGGTCGAGGAACTCGCCAAACTGCTGCACGGCGCCCCCGGCGCCTCGCGCGCAATTGTCGACGCCGGTTGGGTGCCGTACTCGTACCAAGTCGGCCAGACCGGCAAAGTGGTGAAGCCGAGCGTGTACATCGCCGCCGGCATCTCTGGTGCGACGCAGCACATGGTGGGGATGAAGGGTTCCAAGAACATCATCGCCATCAACAAAGACAAAGAAGCGCCGATCTTCGCCGTTGCCGACCTCGGCATCGTCGGTGACGTGCACAAGGTGCTGCCCAAGCTGATCGAAGCGCTCAAGTCGCGCGGCTAGACGCAGTCGCGGTCCGCGCGACCGTGGATGCGTGCGCGGCTAGACGCAGTCGCGGCTAGACGAGCGGCCAGGGGTACCGCCGACCACTCGGATCGACCGGAAACACCCGGTTCTCCAGCAGCCACGCTGCGCGCTCGCTGAACGCAACGACCTCGTCGTCATCGAGCAACGACGACACGTCGAGCGGCAGCCCCGACGCGACGCGCCGCACCGGCTCGAGCATCGCATCCGTGATTTCCTCGCCGCCGAACTCCCAAATCACGGTGCGAAGTTTGAAGTCTGCAGCAAAGCACAGCCCGTGGTCGATTGCCCACACATGGTCGGCGTGGTCCACGAGTACGTGACCCGACTTGCGGTCGGTGTTGTTGGCGAGAATGTCGAACAACGCGATCTCACGAAAGCGATCGTGCAGGTGTTCCCGTGACTCGAAGAGCGTGAAGTAGTGCTGCTCGAAGTCGGCGTCGACGAGCAGCTGCAACGAGCCTTCGCCCATCGGCCCGTCTCGCAGCAGCGTGACGGGCACGAAATCAAAGCCCATCGCCACAGCCAGGCGGTACGCGGCTACCTCGCGTCGATGCAGCCCGGGAGCGAAGTCCCACAGTGGTCGCTCGCCGCGCAACGGTTTGTAGATGGCGCGAACGCTGCGATTGTCGGCAGACACCTTCACCAAGAACGTCGCGTTGCTGCTGTACGGCATGCGCATCTCGACGGTGATCTCGCCTTGCGCGAGCACGTCGGTCGTCGCGGCGTCGTGGGCAGGCATCAGCCGCGCGTCAGTTCATTCGAGGGCATGCGTGACCGTCGCGATTCACCGGCAGGCCGCAGAACACGCAAGGTGGTCGCCCGGCGCGCACGAGTTGTTCGGCGTTGTCGCAGAACGACACGGCTTGAGCCCGAGTGATGCGCGCCCGCACCCGACTGGCGTCGAAGTCGGGCTGGTCTTCGGGCGTGACTTCTTCGAATTGCAGCACGACCCGATCCTCTTGCCGGTCGTAAGCCAACCCGATGCTGCCGAGCGCGAACGACGCCTCGACCGGCTCTCGCAACGACGTCGCCGACTTCTCCGCGTCGCGCACCGCGGGTGCGTCTTCGAGCATCTTTCGCAAGTACGCGATGAGCGCGACCACTTGCTCTTTCTCGCACTTGATCGAGAGCGCCTCGCCCTCGGCGCCGACTTGCAGATAGAACGTGCGAGCACCCGGCAGACCGACGGCGCCAGTCGCGAAGAAGTCGGCCTGGTCGAACTCGCGAAACACCGTCACGAGGGCCTCAGATCTTTCAGCGACGCGCCGGTCGAGTTGACGGTGAGCACGATCGGCGAAGAGTCGGTGTACATGATCGCGGTCACTGAGCACGTGGAGATCACGATTCGCTGGAAGAGGTCGAGGGGAGTGCCGGTCGCATGAGCAACCAGCGCCTTGATGGGGTCGGCGTGCGAGACGCACACGACCGTCTTGCCCGCGTGACGACGACGAATGCGATCGACCGCGTCGGCCATACGGGTTTGCATCTCGACGAAACTCTCTCCGTCAGGAAACCGGAACATGCTCGGTGCACGCTGCACGGTCGTCCACTCCGGCTTCTTCATCAATCGTCGCAGTGATTGCCCGGTCCAGTCGCCGAAATCGCACTCGAGAAGCCCACGTTCGATTCGCACCGGTTTGCGAAGTGCGCCGGCGATCGGCGCCGCGGTTTCTCGCGCACGCTCGAGCGGCGACGAGTAGATGGCTGCAATGGCGCCGAGTTCGGCGATTCGCTCGGCAGCGCGCCGTGCCTGCTCTTTACCGCTCTCGGCCAGGTGCAGTCCGCGAGCGCGGCCAGGCAAGATCTTGCCGGTCGTCGGCGTCGTGCCGTGACGAACGAGAAGCACCAGCGTCGGTTTCGCCATGACTGCTCAACCTATCCCCGCATCTCGTAGCGTCGCCGTTCGTGGCAGCGAGACGACGTGCGACGCGCGACACGCTCACGAAGTTGCGCGGCGAGATCGAGCAGTGTCGTGCTTGTCCGCGACTCGTGCGATGGCGCGAGTCGGTGGCCGTCGAGCGCCGCGCCGCGTACCGCGACGAGAAGTATTGGGGTAAGCCGATCGCCGGGTTCGGCGACCCGGACGCCCGCATCATCGTGCTCGGTCTGGCCCCCGGCGCGCACGGTGCCAACCGCACGGGCCGCGTGTTCACCGGTGACCGCAGCGGCGACTGGCTGTACCGCGCGATGCATCGCGCAGGTCTGGCGAGCCAGGCGACATCGACTGGTCGTGCCGACGGTTTGACGTTGTCCGACGCGTGGGTGACGGTAGCTGTGCGCTGTGCGCCGCCCGACAACAAACCGCTGCCGCTCGAGCGGAAGAGATGTTCCGGTTTTCTCACCCGCGAACTGGCGCTGTTGCGCAACAAGCGCGTCGTCGTGTGTTTGGGCAACTTCGCCTACGTGGCGGCCTGCGACTTCTTCAGCGTGTCACCGAGGCCGAAGTTCGCGCACGGCGCGATCGTCGAAGCGGGCGACGTCACGCTCGTGTGTTCGTATCACCCGAGCCAGCAGAACACGTTCACCGGTCGGCTCACGGAAGAAATGCTCGACGCCGTGTTCACTACCGCCGTGCGACTGGCGAAGTAGCAGGCGAGCAGGTTCGACGCCTGCGCGGGGCAGCGCGAGCGTCAGTGCGCGGCAGGTGCCGAGCCGTCGGCTTTTTTCTTCGGCGGCGGCACGCCGATCTTCACCGACGTTTCGGCGAAGTCCGGCCAGCGGCGACGGCTCACGATGCTCAGCATGCGCAGCAGTTTCATTGCTTTCTCGTCGGTCTCGGCCGGACGAGCGACGACAGAGCCGTCCTTGATCATGCGGTTCATCACTTCTTCGCCCAGCTCGGTGCGCACCACGCACAAGGTCCAGTCGTTGTCTTCGCCGATTCCTCCGGTCGAGATGTCGGCGTGCTCGGCCGCGAAGTCGGGGCACGTCTTGCATCCTTCACGGGTCCACTTGTGGCATTCCTTCAGATCGATCTCGTGGTACGAGCCGTCACGCATCCAGATTTGGAAGACGCCCTTGATGTTCATCTTCACCATCTCTTCTTTGCGCAGGCCGTACTTGGCGAGGAAGAGCTCCTCGAAGATGGCGTCGTCGAAGGTCTTGGAGCACAGAAGGCCGATGTTGAAGAGGAAGGGTTTGCCGATCTTGCCGGCCTTGCGCTTCCACATCACCGGCAACACCGACGACTGGCAGCTCATGCCGACCAGCGCGATTCGCTGCAGTCCGGCTTCGGCGGCTTCCTTGATGGCGAGGGTATTCGCGGAGTAGGTGTAACGACTTCCCGACGATGCGAGCACTTCTTCGCGCGTGCGGGCGAGCCCCGGCTTTGCCTTCCAGCTCGTGCCGTCGCCTTCCAAGAAGCTCGTGAGGGCGGCGTCGATGTAGTCGTGCTTCAACAGCCAGATGAGCATCGCGCCGACGAAGCCTCCGTCTTGCCCCTTCTTGTGCGTCTCGTCGTCAGCGGCGCGCACCAGCAGCAGCTGCCGGTACTGGCCGTACATTTCGTCGTCTTTGCGGGTGCGACCGAAGAGGTGCTCGTCGGCCTCGCGCTCCCAGTTGCGGAAACGCGGGCACGCGCGCGTACAGGTGGTACAGCCCTTCTCGCCGTGGCCGCAGTTAGTGGGGCCGAGTTCCTCTTCGAGATGGAACGGCTTGTACTTGCCCTCTTCGTGCTCGTAGCCGATCACGTCGTGCGGGCAGGAGATCACGCAGCCGGCACACCCGGTGCACAAACCAGTGTTGATGACTTCTTCGTAGAGCTCTTTCCATTGCGCCGTCCAGCGGGTGCTGGCGGGCGCTTCGGTCATCGTCACGCGCAACACTCTACGAGAACGCACCCTCGGGCCCGTCGTGCCAAAGCATGCGACCGTCGCGCCAAAGCATGCGACCGTCGTGCCCGTCGCGCCAAAGCATGCAACCGTCGTGCCTGAGTAGGCAACCATCGTGCCCGAGCGCACGAATCGTGTCGGCACGGATTTGCCCGCCAGAATGAGGGAATGGCGTCCAGCATCATCACGTATCCCCCCGATGTCGAGGCATTCCGACTCGAAGTCCGCGAATGGCTCGAGGAGAACTTGCCGAAGGGCTGGTTCAGCGAAGGCTTCGAGATGTCGCCGGCCGAACGCAAGAAGTTCAACGACGAGTGGCCCGACAAACTCTTCAAGGGCGGCTGGATCTGCGCGACGTGGCCGAAGGAGTACGGCGGCAAAGGCCTCAGCACGTTGCAGGGCGTCGTGCTCACCGAAGAGTTCGCCCGCGCTCGCGCGCCGATGCGCGCCGACTTTTTCGGTGACACGCTCGTCGGGCCCACGCTGCTGCAGTGGGGCACCGAAGAGCAGAAAAAGGAGTTCTTGCCGCAGATTCTCTCCGGCAAGATGCGCTGGTGCCAGGGCTTCAGCGAACCCAACAGCGGAAGCGACCTCGCCAGCCTGAAGACTTCCGCCGTGCTCGACGGCGACGAGTGGATCATCAACGGCCAGAAAGTGTGGACGACCGGCGGTCACCACGCCGACTACTGCTTCTTGCTCACGCGCACCGATCCGTCCGCCCCGAAGCACAAGGGCATCTCGTACTTGCTCGTGCCGATGCGCCAACCGGGCGTCGAAGTGCGCGGCATCACGCAACCTGACGGCACCGCCGAGTTCTGCGAGGTCTTCTTCACGGATGCCCGCTGCCCGAAAGACAACGTCGTCGGGGGCGTGAACAACGGGTGGAAGGTCGCCAACTCGACGCTCGCCTTCGAGCGCGGCATGAGCGCGACCACCGGCTATCGCCGCTTCGAAGAGGAGTACCGATTGATGGTCGAAGCCGCCAAGGAGAACGGCAAGATCTGCGACCACGTCGTGCGTCAGCGACTCATGGAGTACTACTCGAAGATCCAGATCCTGCGTTTCAACGGGCTCCGCTCGCTCGGGGCGAATCTCTCCGAGAAGAAGGACTTCGGCGTCATGGCGCTCGGTGCCGCAAACAAGATGTTCTGGAGCGAGATGCACAAGCAAGCGATGGAACTCGCCCTCGACATTTTCGGCGCGCACTCGATGCTCGTGAACACCGGTCCTGCTTCCGGTACCTGGCCGGGCGCGCTTCGCGAGAAGCGGCGTGCTGGATACCCGGCCAGCGCGATGATGTCGTCGTTCTTCTTCTCCCGTTCAGAGACCATCTGGGGCGGAACCAGCCAGATTCAGCGCAACATCGTGGGCGAGCGAGTGCTCGGTCTGCCGAAAGAGCCGAAGTCGGCGGGCGGCGAGTAGGCCATGTCGTTCTTCAACGCGGTGCAGGCCGCCTTCCGCAACTACGCCAATTTCAAGGGTCGCGCGGTGCGCAGCGAGTACTGGTGGTTCGTCTTGTTCTCCGTGCTCGTGCAGAGCGCGGCCTCGGGTTTCGGTGACGCGCTCGGCAACCTCGTGTCGGTCGCACTCATCCTTCCGTCGGTCGCCGTCGGCGTGCGACGACTGCACGACTCCGACCGACGCGGATGGTGGCTGCTGTTTCCGATCGTCAACATCGTGATGCTCGCGCAGCGCGGCACGACCGGCGAGAACCGTTTCGGCCCGCCTCCGCCGCCCCGGACGAACTAAGGGACGCGCCGCGGTGTCGTTCGTTGCCGCGATTCAGTCGGGCTTTCGCAACTACGCGAAGTTCGC